>NZ_BLPF01000003.1:1200000-1500000 GCF_011764425.1 Phytohabitans houttuyneae | reverse complement strand
CGTCATCACCTTCGACCTCAGCGAGCTCGACACGAGCGTGGTCGACCTGCCGGTGCCGGCGCCCGACGCCTGCGAGCAGGACGGCAGCAAGATCACTTGCCACGTGGTGGACCTCAAGCCCGGTGAGAACGCCGACCTGTCCTTCGAGCTCATCCGCAGCGGCGACGGCACGCCCGGCGAGCTGACCGCCACCGTCTCGCACGAGGGCGACGACCCGGAGGCCGGCAACGACAGCGCCACCGCCACGGTCACCATCAGCGAGAACAGCGGCCCCGACCTCACCGTCGTGGTGCCGGACGTGCCGCTGAACGAAGAGGGCCAGACCGGCACTGTCGCTCCGGGCGAGCAGACCGAGCTCGGGTACGTGGTGGCGAACTTCGGCGACCTGTCCGTCCAGGATCTCAAGCTGACGATCCAGCTCCCGCAGCACGTGACGTTCGTGGAGCAGGAGGAGGGCTGCGAGTACTCCTCGGACAACCGCACGGCCACCTGCGGCTACGAGATCACGCTGATCCCGTTCGACGAGGACTCCGGCGAGGAGGGACCGTACTCGGCCGCCGGCTTCTTCAACCTGATCAAGGTTGCCGACGACGCTCCCGCCCCGGCCGTGCTCGGCGGCGGCCTGGTAACCGCCGAGGGCACCGCGGTCCAGCAGCCGGAGGTGGCCGCCCGCCGCGCCGCGCCGGCCCTGCCCGAGGGGGTCGAGGGCCTGTCGGCCAAGGACGTCGACGAGAGCGACAACAGCGACGAGTTCTCCGTGCACGTCGCCAAGTCGGGCGGCGCGGGCGGCGGCGGCGAGCTGCCCGTCACCGGCGTCCAGGCCGGCCTGATCGGCGGCGTCGGCCTCGTCGTCGTGGCCGGTGGCGGCGCGATGCTGCTCATGTCCCGCCGGCGGCGCGTCGTGCTCGCCGTCCCGGACGACGAGAAGCCGGCCGTCTGAGCCAGCTGATCCGCGACGAAAGGCCCGGCGCCGGTGGCGCCGGGCCTTTCGTCCTTCCGTCCCTCCGTGTCGCCTTTCGTCCTCGCGGCGGTGGGGGTAACGCGGAGGCGTGGCGAGACGCTCTTCCCTTCGGCGCATCCCGAAGCTACGGAGGGCTGAACATGATCGACGACCTCGGCGCGGCACCGACCGGCCTCATCGTCTCCGCGGTGCACGGAAACGACGGCATCCGGCTCGTGGTCGCGGGCGACGTCGACGTCATCTCGGCCGGACAGTTCCGGGAGTACCTCGCGGGCGCGCTCGACCTGCGTCCCGCCGCGCTCACCGTCGACCTCGGCGGCGTCAGGTTTCTCGACTCGACCGGCCTCAGCGCGCTCGTCTACGCCCACAACCGCGCCCAGGACGCCGGCATCTCGCTCGTGGTCGCCGCCCCGCAGCCGCAGGTGCGCCGGATTCTCGATGTCACCGGTCTGCTGACGGTGCTCACCGAGGAGGGCTGACCGGGACACCCCCACCGGCCGGCCCGAACCCCTCCTCCTCGCCGCTGGCTGTGGGGCGGCGAGGAGGAGGGGCGCTTACCGCGGTGGATCAGCCCAGCACGATGCTGACGCCGTACGCCGCCTGCGTCTCGAGCCACGGGGTCGCGTAGCTCGTCCCGCCGCCACCGGCGATGTGGTGGCCGCGGATCCAGATGTTGCCCGAGCTGTCCTTGACGTAGAACGCGCCGCCGGAGTCGCCACCCTGCGGCAGGATCCCTCCGTTGTAGACGATCACGGGCGACTTGCAGCCGGTCTGCGTGCACACCTGGCCGTCGATGTCGGTCGCGGTGTGGCCGCAGTTCTCACCGGTGGTGCGGCCGCTGGTGCAGTAGTTGTTGAAACCCTCGAACGCGGTGCCCGCGGCCACCACCGGAGCGCTGGTGCTGCTGTCCACACCACCGGTGAAGACCCGGCCCCAGTAGCCCTGGCCGCCGATCAGCTCCATGTCCTGCGCGTGGCCGGTCACGGTGGGCAGGCGCCGGTTGGAGACGGTGCCGTACGTACGGTTGCCCGACTCGGTCAGCACGGTCACGCCGTTGGCGAAGCAGTGGCCGGCGGTCACCATGAAGCGGGTGCCGGCGCTGTTCTGCACCGTGAAGCCGGACGAGCACCACGGCGTGCCCGCGGTCTGCGTGATGCCACCGCCGCCGTAGAAGTTCGGCACGTCGTCCCGCCGGCTGAACGCGTCGTCGATCGCCGTGCGCCGTACCTGCGCCAGGCCCGCCACCTGCGCCTGCGCGGTGGTCATGCCGGAGGTGCTGGTCAGCGACGACACCACCGCGTCGGGCGCGTCGGTCTCCACCACGATCCGGCCGGTGCCGGCGTCGAAGTAGCTGCCGAAGCTGTAGGCGGTGCCGTTGGTCGCCACGTACTTGGCGATGCGCTTCTGGATCGCGGCGAGCGCGGCCTTCGCGGTGGGTGACGCGGTCGCCTTGGGCTTGGCCAGCCGGTCGGGCGCGAGGCTGGCATCAACCCGCGCGGTGGCCGCGCTGGTGCCCTCCTTGCCCTTGTCCGCGTCCGGCGCGGCCTGCGCCGCACTGGCGCCGAGCCCGGCGAACGCGACGGTCGCTGCGACGACGGCGCCGATGAGCGCCCTCTTCGTCACGAGCATGTGGGTTCCTCCCCCTGATCGGCCACGGTCCGTCGCCGTGGCACAACAGAGGAAGGCCTTGGGTGGTCGTTTGATAGCACGCTGTCGATGTTGTGACAGCGTGTATCAGGGGTGTGTCAGGGCCGCCCGCGCGCGGGCTTCTTCGCCGTGGTTGCGCGCCCTTCGCGGGGGTGGCTGGGTTTGCGTGCGGTCGTGGCTGGCTTCGCGCGGTCGTGGTGGGCTTCGCGCGGTCGTGGCGGGCTTCGCGTGGGCCTGGCTGGCTTTGCGCGGGCCTGGCTATCTTTGCGCGCGCTGACTGGCTCTGTGGCTGTCTGGTTGCGCGCTGCCCGGCCTTACGCGCCGCCGACGCTTGCTTCTCCGCGGCGCCTGATCGTGGTGCCCGGTCGCCGCTGCCTATTCGCGGTGCCGGCGGTCGGTGCCGCTCGTGGCCAGGTTGGCCAGGTCCTTTGGCAGCTGGGCCACCGCGTCCATGAACTCCTTGTAGCCAGCCACATCCCGCAGCGCGTGCAGCACCGCCGCCACGCCCGCCTCGGCGGTGGCGAGGTCGACGCCGGCGGATCGGGCGACCCGCCCGACGAACTCCGCGTACGGGAACACCTCCGGCTGCTCCTCGGCCTTCGTGAGGTAGGGACGCAGCTCGTCCGGCACACGATCGGCCAGGTCGGCCGCCTCGCCGCCGGAGATGCGCTGGGTGAGCGTGCGCAACGTCGCCTCGGCCAGCGCCTGGGCGACGTCCGCGCTGGTGCCGGTCCACTCGGTGACCTTCTGGATGAATGCGAGCTCCATAGCCCCAACGTCCCGGTGGCGGGGATGAGCCCGTATCGCCCGGCGCGGGTGGGCGCCTGTGGGGAACGCGTTCAAATCCGGCGGACGCCAGGGGTCCCAGGCACGCCAGCGGTGAGGGCCGGCGTGCCGCCAGAGCTGGGCCGGCACGGAACCTAGCCTCCTAGGATGCTCTAGCGGACGTGACGTGGAGGACGAACACTCACCAGGCAACGACGAGAGCTAGGGCGACGGGCCGCCCGCGTGACTCAGCTCGTGGCGCCCGGCACGCGCCGAGCGGGCGCGGCGGCCAAGCCGGGCGCGGCGGCCAGGCGGGCAGGCGGGGAGGCGGCGGGAACGCGGAGCGGGCTCAGTAGTGGGCGCGCAGGAAGGCCGCCGCGCGTGCCTGCCACTCGCGGGCCGACACCAGCACCGCGGTCATCTCGTGCGAGCCGTGCACGTGCCCGGCCCATTCGACCACCTCGGCCGAGCCGCCCGCCTCGACCAGCCGCCGCCCGTACGCCGCGCCGTCGTCGCGCAGGATGTCGAGCTCGGCGGTCATCACCAGCGCCGGCGGCAGGCCGGACAGGTCAGGGGCGAGCAGGGGAGAGGCGTAGGGGTGGCGGAGGTCGGCGGGGTCGGCGTAGCGGGCGATGTTTTCCGCCAGGTCGTCGCGCGTCAGCACCACCGGTCCGGCCGTCGCGTTGACCGAGGGCTGGCTCATCGTCAGGTCCAGTGCGGGGATCTCCAGCACCTGGGCGACCAGCGCCGGCCCGCCCTCGTCCCGCGCCACGAGCGCCGTCGCGGCGGCGAGGTTGGCGCCGGAGGAGTCGCCGCCGATCGACAGGCGGGACGCGTCCACGCCCAGCTCGGCCGCCCGGCCCGCCAACCACATCAGGGCCGCCACGCAGTCGCGCACCGGCACCGGAAACCAGTGTTCGGGCGCGAGCCGGTGGGCGACCGAGGCCACCACGCACCGCGCGTCGACCGCGAGCCGTGCGCAGGCGGCGTCGCGGTGGGCGAGGGTGCCGAGCCACCAGCCGCCGCCGTGCACGTACAGGTGGGCGGGCAGCGGCCCCTCGACGTCCGGCCGGTAGGTGCGGACGGTGATCTCGCCGCCCTCCACCGGCACGGCGTGGTCGGTGACCGCGACGGGTGGTGGCGGCAGCGCGACCGCCGCCGCGCGCTGGTCCATGCCGCGGTGGATGGCGGCGCGCCGCTCGGCGACCGGCAGCGCGGGGTCGGGCACGTGGGCGCGGGCGGCCTCGATGCGGGCGAGCATCGGCGCGAGTTCGGGTAGGGCCGGCATGTTGTCCCCCGTTTCGATACAGTCTCTGTAACGAGCTGTTTCAGTCACTGTAGCGAAGTAGGTGTGCGATGGTCGAGCGCGCGGCGCAGAAGCGGGAGACCCGGCGGCGGATCGCGGAGGCCGCGTTCGGGCTCTTCGTGCGGCGCGGGTTCGACCTGGTGACGGTGGCCGACGTGGCCGCGGCGGCCGGCGTGACGGAGAAGACCGTCTTCAACCACTTCCGCTCCAAAGAGGACCTCGTCTACAGCGAGGACGCGGCGTTCGAGGCCGCACTCCTGGACGCGGTCGGTGGCCGGCCGCCGCGGGAGACGCCACTGTCCGCGGCAAAGGCGTTCTTCCAGCGGAGGTACGAGAAGGTCAGGCTGGACCCCGACGGACGGCGCCGGGCGGCCGCGCTCGCGGCGCTCGTGGCCGACAGCCCGGCGCTGCGCGCCCGCGAGCGGGACATCCACAGCCGGTACGCGGAGGCGCTCGCCGAGCTGATCGCCGCCGAGCAGGACGCGCCCGCCGACGACCTGCGCCCGCGCCTCGCCGCGGAGGCGATCGTCGCCGTGCACCGCGAGACGGTGGCCGCGGTCCGGCGGGCCCTGCTCGCGGGCGCGCCGGACGAGGAGATCGCGGCCCGCGCGCTTCGCGTGTCCGGGGAGGCGTTCGCGCTGCTCGCCGGCGGCCTGGCGCGCTACGCGGCGAAGCCGGCGCGGTCGCGGGTGAAAGCGATTTGAAGCCCAACCCTGAAACACTCCCACGCGCCGCCCGGCCGGGCGGTCCGTCGCGGACGGCATCGATGGGAGCGCGGTGGTGGACAGGCTCGGCCGGGTGGAGGGCCCGGCGACCGGACCCGTGCCGCTAGCGTTCGGGCTGCTCGGCCCCTTCGAGATGCGGGTTGCGGGGCGGGACGTGCCGGTCCGCTCCCCGAAGCACCGCGTCCTGCTCGCCGCGCTCGTGCTGCACGCCGGCCGGGTCGTTCCGGTGCGCGACCTCGCCGAGGCGATGTGGGGCGCCCGCCCGCCGCAAAACCCGCGCCGCGCCACCCAGCTCGCCGTGGTGCGGCTGCGCGCGCTGCTCGACGAGGCCGGCGCCGCGGGCGCGATCGTCACCAGCGCCGACGGGTACCTGATCGACGTGGCCCCGGCGGACGTGGACATCGAGCGCTTCCGCCGAGCGCTGGCCGAGGCGGACGGCGCCGCCGACCCGGCCGCCGAGGCCACCGCGCTGCGCGCCGCACTGTCCCACTGGCGCGGCGAGCCGCTGGCCGACGTACCGTCCGACACGCTCCAGCAGCAGACCGTGCCGCGCCTGCGCGAGCTGCGGCTGTACGCGCAGGAGCGCCGGTTCGACGCCGACCTGCGCCTCGGCCGCCACGAGGCGGTGATCGGGGAGCTCGTGCAGGCGACCGCCGAGCACCCCCTCCGCGAGCGCTTCTGGGGCCAGCTCATGACCGCGCTGCACGGCGCCGGGCGGCGGGCCGACGCGCTGGCCGCGTACCACGACGCGCGGCGCCACCTCGCCGAGGAGCTCGGCATCGACCCCGGCGAGGAGATGCGGAAGGTGCACGCGGCGATCCTCGGCGGGTTCCGGTCGCCGGCCACCGGCGCGGTGCTGCTCCCGGCGGTACCGCGGCAGCTGCCGCCGGAGGTGTCCGCGTTCACCGGGCGGGTCCGCGAGGTGGCCCACCTCGACACGGTGCTGCTCGGCTCCGCCGGCCCCACCACCATCGCCGTCGTGAGCGGTACCGCTGGCGTGGGCAAGACCTCGCTCGCACTGCACTGGGCCCGCCGCACCGCCGACCGCTTCCCGGACGGGCAGCTGTGGGTCAACCTGCGGGGGTACGACCACCGGCCCGCGATGACCCCCGGCCAGGCGCTCACGCTCTTCCTGCGCGCCCTCGGCGTGCCCGGCGAGGCGATACCGCCCGATGTGGAGGGTCAGACCGGGCTGTACCGCTCCCTCATGGACGGTCGCCGCGTGCTCGTGGTCGTGGACAACGCCAGCGCCGCGGAGCAGGTACGCCCGCTGCTGCCCGGCGGCCCCGGCAACGCGGTCGTCGTCACCAGCCGCAACCAGCTGACCGGCCTTGTCGCGGTCGACGGCGCGCACGCGGTGCCGCTCGACCTGTTCACCGCCGCGGAAGGGCGGGAGCTGCTCGCCCGCAGGCTCGGCGCCGAGCGGGTGCGGGCCGCGCCGGTCGCGGTACGCGAGATCGTGGAGCGCTGCGCCGGCCTGCCGCTGGCCCTCGCGATCGCCGCCGCCCGCGCCGCCCAGCGCCCGTCCCTGCCGCTCGCGGCGTTCGCGGGCCAGCTGCGCGCCGCGCGGGACAGCCTCGACGAGTTCGCCTCGGCGGACACCGCCACCGACGTGCGCGCCGTCTTCTGCTGTTCGTACCGCACGCTCAGCGAGCCGGCCGCGCGCCTGTTCCGCCTGCTCGGCCTGCACCCCGGCCCCGACCTGGCCGGCGGCGCCCTCGCCAGCCTCGCCGGTGTGCCGCCGCAGGTGCTGCGTCCCGCCCTCGACGAGCTGGCCGCCGCGCACCTGGTGACCGAGCACGTCGAGGGCCGGTGGACGCTGCACGACCTGCTCCGCGCCTACGCCGCCGAGCTCGTGCACGCCCACGACGGTGCCGGCGAACGCAACGCCGCGCTGCGCCGCGTCCTCGACCACTACGTCCACACCGGACACGCCGCCGCCCTGCTCATCGAGCCGCTGCGCGAGCCGCTGCCGCTGCCGCCGCCCGACCAGTCGGTCACCGTCCACCCACCGGTCGGCCGGGAGGCGGCGCTGGCCTGGTTCGGCGCCGAGTACACGGGGCTGCTGGCCGCGATCGAACGGTCCGGGCGCGGCGGGTTCGACACGCACACGTGGCAGCTGGTGTGGACGCTCGCCGACTTCCAGCAGTGGCGTGGCCTGTGGCCGGACCGGGCGGCCAGCCTCCAGGCCGCGCTCGAAGCCACCCGCCGCCTCGACAACCGCACCGAGCAGGCCCGCGCGCACCGGGGCCTGGGGTACGCGTACACCCGGCTGCACCGCAACGACGACGCTCGGCTGCACCTGCGTCAGGCGCTGAACCACTACACCGACCTCGGCGACCCGGTCGGTCAGGGCCGCGCCCACCATGGACTGTCCTATGTGCTCGAACGGCGCGGTGACCCGCGGGCCGCGCTGTGGCACGCCGAACGGGCCCTGGACCTCTTCCCGCCCGACGGCAACCGGGCGCAGCGGGCCCGCGCGCTGGGCACCGTCGGGTGGTGCCACGGCCAGCTCGGCGACCACCGGCAGTCGCTGCGCCGCAACGAGGAGGCGCTCGTGCTGCTGGCCGGCACCGGCGACCGGGTCGCCGAGGCGGCGACGTGGGACAGCATCGGGTACGCCCACCACCACCTCGGCGACCACAAGCGGGCCATCGACGGCTACGAGACCGCGCTGCGGCTGCGGCGCGACCTGGGCCACCGCTACGGCGAGGCGAACACGCTCGACCACCTCGGCGACACCTACGAGGCGCTCGGCGACACCGAGCAGGCGCGCCGCGCGTGGCGGGGCGCGCTCACCGTGCTGGAGCAGCTGCGCGAGCCGGACGCCGACCGGGTCCGCGCCAAGCTCACCCGCCTCGGCGTGCCGGCACCGCGCGGCTGAGCGCTACCCCAGGCCGCGCAGCGCCTCGACCGCGTCCCGCTCGGCCTCGTACACAGTGGACAGGCACGCGGCCAGCGCGGCGAAGTCGGCTTCCACGGGCGGCTTCTCGTGCAGCTCCGCCCGCAGCGCCCACAGCTCGCCGGCCGCCTCGGCCCGCGCCGCCGCGCCCTCGTCACCGGCCGCCACACCGGCCGCCAGGTCGGCGGTCAGCTCGCGCAGACGCCGGTACTCCGGCACGTCCTCGGGCAGCGCCGCCTCGGCCAGCGCGTGCCAGCGCCGCCCCGACTCCCGGAAGGCGGATGCGGCCGCGGCTGTGTCGCCGATCAGCGGCGCTGCCTCGTCGAGGAAGTCCGCGTACAGGTCGCGCAGGTGCCCGCCGTTCGCGCCGACCGGCTCGACACCGTCCCAGATGGACAGCAGCGCGTCGGTCAGCCCGCGCCCGCCGGCGAAGACCCGGGGCCAGCCCTTGGCGTTGCGGGTGTCGGTCACCAGCCGCGCCCACTTGCCCCAGGCCGGCACCGCGAAGGACGCCGACTGCGCGCCCAGGTGCGCGACGCAGTCGGCGATGCCCGCGCGCACGAGCGGTGCGAGGTCCGCGGGGGCGGTCGCGGTTTCGACCGACACGAGATTGTTCTTGTACGACGACACCCGCCCCGCGCCGTGTCCAGAGTGGACCGCGCGACGGTGAGGGGAGCGAGGTTGCGGTCGTCCACGCGCACCGCGTCACCGGTGTCCGCGTACACGACGACCGGATGCCCGCCGAACCCGTCGATGTGCGGCGGCAGCTGCCAGTACCCGATCAGCTGCCGGTCCGGCCACACGATGGCCGGCCGGCCCGCGGCGAGCGAGGCGGTCAGCTCGGTGGCCGCGCCCTTGGCCCCGGAGGTGGCGTGCACGCGCGCGGTGGCGCCGAGCCGGTCGAGGGTGCGCGCGGTCCAGTCGATGTAGTTCCACCGGTACCGGTAGCCGAGCGTGAGGTGCGTGTACCCGTGCTCCTTGAACTCCCACAGGATGTAGCCGGCGCCCAGCCCGCCGCCGACGCCGAGGACCATCGCCTCGGACAGGCCCGGCACGCCGGTGTGGGCGAGCACGTTGGCGATGTTGGCCGAGTCGGGGTGGGTGCCGCCGCGCAGCGTCCAGCCGTGGTCGGTGGGTGCCGGCTCGGCGGCGCCGGCGACGTGCCTTCTGGCCGTGCTGTACCGCTCGCCGGTGCGGGCCATGCGCGCGCGGATCCGCGCCTTGAGGTGCTTGCCGCTGGTCATCGTGCGTCCTTCACCTGGTCGCGCGCCGCCGCCGACCCACGCTTGCACGGCCGCCGCGACCATGAGGTGCGAACAGACGACACGGACCCAAACCACATCCCGAGGCCGGACACCCCTTTGCCTCCGCGTCGCCGGGTCGCGTGGGGACCCGGTCAGGAGGTTGGGCGCGGGAACACGCCACGCGCAGGATACCTCCTGGCCGATAGCCGCGCGCCCCCCGGTCAGGTGGCCGCCGGGCGGGGGATGGCCGGGTGCAGGTGCGCCGTGGCGCCGCGCCGGTACAGCTCGGCCCAGCCCCGGCCGGTGGCGAGCTTCTCGCCGGTCGGCTCCACGAACCCGGGCGTCGAGAGCACCTTCCGCCGGAAGTTGGCCGCGTGCAGCGGCACACCCCACACCGTCTCGTACACGCGGCGCAGGTCGGCGATCGTGAACGGCTCGTCCAGGAACGTCGCGGCCAGGCCGGTGTACTCCAGCTTGGCCCTTGCCCGCTCGATCCCCTCGGCGAGGATGCGGTCGTGGTCGAAGGCGAGCGACTGCTCCGTGCCGCCGAGCTTCGCCACCGGCAGGTAGCGTGCCTCGCTGGCGTCGGTGCCGGCGACCGGCGTGGGCAGGTCGGGCACCAGCGCCAGGTAGGCCACCGAGACCACCCGCATGCGCGGGTCGCGCCCCGGGTCGCCGAACGTGGCGAGCTGCTCAAGGTGCGCCCCGGCCCGGATCCCGGTCTCCTCGGCAAGCTCCCGCGCGGCGGCCTCGTCGAGCGTCTCGTCCGGGCCGACGAAGCCGCCCGGCAGCGCCCACCGCCCGCGCTGGGGCGGCTCGCCTCGGCGGATCTGCAGCACGCACAGCTCGCCGGCGCGCACGGTGAGGATGACCAGGTCAACCGTGACGGCGGCGGGTGGGAACGCGTGCGGGTCGTAGCCGGCGAGAAACTTCCGGTCCTCGTCGGTGAGGTGGTTGTCGGCGGTCACACCGAGCATTGTACTCATGATGAGTTGTGTTGCGACTCAAAGTGAGTCATGATGCTTGGCATGGTGTTCGGCGTGTCGCCGCTCCCTCGCGGCGACGCCCTCCGGAAAGGAGCCTCCATGACACCGAAGGAGCGCCTCACCGCCCTGCGCGACGCGGAGCTGGACGGCAAGCCGATCAACCTCATGCCGTTCTGGGGACACCGGCCGACCGCGAGCGGCACGGCCGGACCGGGCTGCCTGAGCCAGTGGTGGCCGGCCCCGTTCACAGTGGACGGGGTCACCTACCCGACCGCCGAGCACTGGATGATGGCGGCCAAGGCGCGCATGTTCGGCGACGCGGACGGGCTCGCCGCCGTGCTCGCGGCGAAAAGTCCGGCCGCGGCCAAGACCGCCGGCCGCAAGGTGCGGGACTTCGACGAGCACACGTGGGCCGCCGGGCGGTACGACATCGTGGTCGCCGGCAACCTCGCCAAGTTCAGCCAGCACGAGGACCTGCGCGAATACCTGATCGGTACCGGCGACAGCGTGCTGGTCGAGGCGAGCCCGTTCGACCGCGTGTGGGGCATCGGCATGGGCCGCGACAACCCCGACACCGCCTCGCCGCTGAAGTGGCGCGGGCTCAACCTGCTCGGGTTCGCCCTCATGGACGTGCGGGAGCGGCTGTGAACAACCAACGCCTGCGGGGCGTCGCGGCGGAGACCGTGGCGATCTCCCAGGCCGGCGGCTACCGCAACCGCACCGGCCGGTGGGTCGACATCCGCGGCGCGGTGCGCGCGGCGGTGGCCGGCACCCGGCTGTACCTGCCCGGCGACCCGCTGCCCGGCATCGCCGCCCGGGGCGGCGCCGGCGTGGTCGAGGTCACCAACGAGTCCACACTGGCCGCCGCGCGCCGCCTCGGCGACGGTTCGGCGGCGCTGGTGTTCGCGTCCGCCCGCAACCCCGGCGGCGGATTTCTCACCGGCGCGCGGGCGCAGGAGGAGGACGTGGCCCGCGCCTCCGCGCTGCACGCCTGCCTCAGTGTGGTGCCGGCGTACTACCTGCACCACCGCACCAGCACCGACCTGCGCTACACCGACCGGGTCATCTACTCGCCCGGCGTGCCGGTCTTCCGCGACGACGCCCTGCGCCTGCTCGACCGTCCACATCGGATCGGGATGCTCACGGCGGCGGCGCCCAACCTGCGCGCGATCCGCGCCAACCAGCCCGAGGCCGCGGCCTCCGTCCCCGCCGTGCTCTACGGCCGGGCGCTGCGCGTGCTGGAGGTCGCCGCCGCGTACGGGCACCGCCGCCTGGTACTCGGCGCCTGGGGCTGTGGCGTCTTCGGCAACGACGCCGCGACGGTCGCGGCCGCCTTCACCGCCGCACTGGACCGGCTCGACGCCTTCGACCACGTCGTGTTCGCGGTGCTCGACCGGATGGCCGGCACGCCCACGTTCCACGCCTTCGCCTCGGCGGCGTCGTCGCGGGTGTAGTCAGGTGGCGCGGCCGCGGGCCAGGGCGTCGACGCGGCGCAGCGCGTCCGGCATCCGGTGCGGGCCGGACATGGCGGCGACGAGCCCCGCGGCAACCGCCACCGGCACGCCGGCCGCCGTCACGAACAGCGGCCGCGCCGCACCGCCCCGGCGCACCGCCACCGCGTGCGTGGCACCCCGGAACGCGGTCTTCGCCACCCCGACCACCGGGACCTGGATCTGCGCGTGCAGGTGCGCGCCGAGGCCGGGGCGGCCGTCCGGGTCGAGGTCGACGTAGCCGTCGACCACAACCAGCGCCAGGCCCTCCACGCCGGTGAGGACGGCGCGCACGGCCGGCAGTTCGCGGGCGAAGAACCGGCCCGGCTCGTACGGCGCGACCTCCGGCAGCCACCGCACCCGCTCGTCCACGATGGACGCGAACCGGTCGTCGCCGGCCACCACCGCCGCGGCCCGGGCACCGCCGTCCGGCGGGTAGTGCACGTCGACGGCCGCGAACCGCCCGGTCACTCGCCGACCGGCCCGCCGGCGAGCTCCGCGACGATGTCGAGGTGGCCCAGGTGCCGGGCGTACTCCTGCACCAGGTGGAACAGGATCCGCTCCAGCGTCGCCGGCGCGGCGCCCGCCCAGCGCGGACCGGGCGGCGCGACCGCGTCGAGGTCGGCCGCCGACACCACCGCCCGCGTGTGCTCGCCCTGCGCGCGCAGCTCGGCCACGAGGCCGTCCAGCGTCTCCTCCGGCGCCACGTACCACCGGTCGTCGCGGCGGTCGCCCCACGGGTCGGGGACGTCGCGCCCCTCGAAGCCCCACTCGATCCAGCGCAGCTCCACGTACCGCAGGTGCTTGAGCAGCTCCAGCGGCGTCCAGCCGCTGGCCAGCCGGCTCGTGCGCAGCTCGCCCTCGGGCAGCGCCGACGCCTTCTCCACTGTGGACTCGCGGAAGAAGTCGAGGTACCGCAGGAAGACCTCGGTGCGGTCGGCGGCGGGGATCGACGGCGACGGAAACGGCAGGCTCATGGCTGGCCAGTCTTCCCGGTGCCCCTGACCTGCCGCAACTCGCCACGGCGCCGGCCCGTGCCCCGGGCCGGCCCTTCGCGTGTCAGTCCTGTATGGACCCGGTCACCTTGCCGGTGCTGGACATCGCGACGCAGGTGACGCCCTGGTCGCCGAGGCGCCACGAGCTTCGCGTCGGGTGGAGGAAGTAGATTTCGAGGTTGGGGTCGTCTGCGGCCTTGGGAGCGTGGGTCTCCAACCGGTCGACGCACCCGTCCTCGGCCTTCTTGGCCACGTCCTCGTCGCCCGGGTAGTCGCCGTCGGGTAGCTCGAAGACCGCGAACACCTCGCCCTCGTGCGGCTGCGTGCACGGCACGACCGGAAGGTTGCGGATCGTGCTGCTCTCCTCCAAGCCGTTGAGGCACTGGCCCGGCGCCAGCTGCTGCACCTTCACGTCGGCGCTGTCGGAGGTGGACGCGATCGGGGTGCCGCTGTTGCCGGACGACGCGAACGCGCCGATCACCCCCGCGACCACGAAGCCGGCCAGCCACAGGCCGGACAGGGTCAGACCGGCGACCGCCAGCCCCTTGCCGCCCTGGCCGCGGCGCTTGATCTGCGACAGCGCGACGAAGCCGAAGATGGCAGCCAGCAGCACGCCGCCGAAGATGCCGAAGATGAGCGACGCGATCGCGAAGCCGTTGGTGCCCCGGCGCTGCGGCGGATAGGGCGGTGGCTGCTGGCCCCACTGCCCGGGTGGCTGCTGCCCCCACTGGCCGGGCGGCTGCTGGCCCCACTGTCCCGCGGGCGGCTGCCCCCACTGCTGCTGCGGCGGCTGCTGGCCCCAGGCCGGGGGCTGCTGCGGACCCCAGGGGTCGGGCTGCTGCGGCGCGCCGGACGTGGGGTAGGAGCCGGGCGGCGGCGGGTATCCGTACGGAGGGGGCGAAGTCACGGCCGGGACATTAGCAGGGCCGCGAGGCTCCCACCTGCCTGTTTGCTGTCGTCCTCCGTACAGCGAAGATCACGATTCCGACACTTGCCGACGCATGGGCGCTCGGAGTGTTCGGCGCGTCACGCAGTGTCAACGGTGTGGGCGGGCGCGGTGGCCGCCCGGTCAGGCGTCGGGGATGTCGCGCACGCCGATGCGGCGGCGGAAGACCCAGTAGGTCCAGCTTTGGTAGAGCAGGACGATCGGGGTGAAGGCGAGGGCGACCCAGGTCATGATTTTGAGTGTGTAGGGGGTGGAGGAGGCGTTGTCGATGGTGAGGTTGTTCGCGGTGTCGGTTGTGGAGGGTAGGACGTTGGGGAACAGGGCGGCGAAGAGGGTGGCGACGGCGAGGGCGATGGCTGCGGCGGTGCCGAGGAAGGCCCGGCCTTCGCGGCCGGCGCGGTTGGCGGCGAGGCCGGCGACGAGTGCGGCGGCGGCGAGGATGGCGAGGATGGTGGCGGTGGTGCCGCCGCGGATGTCGAGGATGGTCCAGGTCAGGAAGGCTACGGCGAGGGCGCCGGTGATCAGGCCGGTGCGGGCGGCTAGGGCGTTGGCGCGGGTCCGTATGTCGCCGGTGGTTTTCAGTGCGAGGAAGACGGCGCCGTGGGTGGTGAAGAGGGTGAGGGTGACGAGGCCGCCGAGTAGGGCGTAGGGGTTGAGTAGGTGCCAGAGGTTGCCGATGTATTCGTGGTCGGCGTCGAGGGGTACGCCGCGGACGATGTTGGCGAAGGCGACGCCCCAGAGCAGGGCGGGCAGGAGGGATCCGGCGACGATGGCCGTGTCCCAGCGGGCCCGCCAGGCGGGGTCGGGGCGTTTGCCGCGGTATTCGAAGGCGACGCCGCGCAGGATGAGGGCGACGAGGATGAGTAGTAGGGGGAGGTAGAAGCCGGAGAAGAGGGTGGCGTACCACTCGGGGAAGGCGGCGAACATGGCGCCGCCGGCGGTGATGACCCATACTTCGTTGCCGTCCCAGACGGGGCCGATGGTGTTGATGAGTACCCGGCGTTCGCGTTCGTCGTGGGCGAGTACGGGCAGCAGGATGCCGACGCCGAAGTCGAAGCCTTCCAGGACGAAGTAGCCGATGAACAGCACCGCGATGAGCAGGAACCACAGGGTCGAGAGGTCCATCGTGGATGCTCCTCAGTAGGCGAACGAGAGCGGGCGGTCGTGGTGCTTGTCCACGTCGGACGGCGGGTTGGCGTCGGGCAGGCCGGCCTTGGCGAAGCGGAGCAGCAGGCCGACCTCGACGACGGCGAGCGCGCCGTACAGGAGCGTGAAGCCGGCCAGGGATGTGACGACCTCGCCGGTGGAGACGCTGGGGGACACGCCGTCCCGGGTGAACATCTCGCTGAACACGATCCAGGGCTGGCGGCCCATCTCGGTGAAGATCCAGCCGCACGCGTTGCCGGCCAGCGGCAGCAGGGGGAGTACGACCGCGGCGCGCACGAGCCATCTGGAGGTCGGCGTGCGCCCGCGGCGCAGTGTCCACAGTGCCCAGAGGGCGACCAGCGCGGCGAGGATGCCGAAGCCGATCATCAGGCGGAACGTCCAGTAGGTGACCGGGATGATCGGCTTGTACGAGCCGGGGCCGTACTGCGCGACGTACTGCGCCTGCAGGTCGTTGATGCCCTCGACCTTCCCGTCGAAGTCGCCGGTGGCCAGCCAGGACAGCAGCCCCGGGATCGTCACCGAGAAGACCTCCTGGCTGCCGTCGAGCGTGCCGATGGTGAAGATGGAGAACGCCGCCGGCTGCTCGGTCTCGTAGAGCGCCTCCGCGGCGGCCATCTTCATCGGCTGTACCTGCGTCATGATCTTGCCCTGGGTGTCGCCGGTGACGAACGCGGCCGCCGCCGCCCCGATCGTGACCCATGCCCCAAGTTTCGCGGCGCTGCGGAAGGCGCTGGCCTGGTCGGTGCCGGGCCGGCGGATCAGGTGCCACAGGGCGACGGCGAGTACGAGTGCGCCGGCGGTCAGGAAGCAGCCGGCGAGTGTGTGCGGGAAGGTGACCAGGGTGACCTTGTTGGTCAGCACGGCGCCGAAGTCGTGCAGCTCGGCGCGGCCGGTCTCGGGGTTGAAGCGGTAGCCGACCGGGTGCTGCATCCAGGAGTTGGCGGCGAGGATGAAGTAGGCGGACAGGATGGTGCCGACCGCGACCGCCCAGATGCATGCGAGGTGTATGCGGCGGGGGAGTCGGTCCCAGCCGAATATCCACAGGCCGAGGAATGTGGATTCCAGGAAGAAGGCGAGGAGGGCTTCGATGGCCAGGGGTGCGCCGAAGATGTCGCCGACGAAGCGGGAGTAGTCGCTCCAGTTCATGCCGAACTGGAACTCCTGCACGATGCCGGTGACCACGCCCATCGCGAAGTTGATCAGGAGTAGCTTGCCGTAGAAGCGGGTCAGCCGCAGCCACCGTTTGTCGCCGGTCCGCGCCCAGACCGTCTGCATGGTCGCGACCAGGCAGGACAGGCCGATCGTGATCGGTACGAACAGGAAGTGGTAGACGGTGGTGACGCCGAACTGCCACCGCGCCAGGTCGAGAGCGTCCACGCACCGGCCCTTTCAGACGTTTATGGGCAGTGTGTCCCATAAACGGGCGGCATGTGGCCACTTTTCGATCATCAGGGGTTCGTGACGGACTCCGGGTCCCACCGCCAGTCGGTGATCTCGGGCGCGTCCTCGCCGTACCGGCGCGTGTGGTCGCGGCAGCGCTGGCGCGCGTCGACCATCGCCTGGCGCAGGTGGGCGGCCCGGGTCCGCAGGGCCGGCACGCGGTCGATCACATCGATGACGAGGTGGTACCGGTCCAGGTCGTTCAGCATCACCATGTCGAACGGCGTCGTCGTCGTGCCCTCCTCCTTGTACCCGCGCACGTGGATGTTCTTGTGGTTGGTCCGCCGGTAGGTGAGCCGGTGGATCAGCGACGGGTAACCGTGGAACGCGAAGATGACCGGCCGGTCGGTGGTGAAGACCGTGTCGAACTGGGTGTCCAGCAGCCCGTGCGGGTGTTCGCTGTCCGGCTGCAGGCGCATGAGGTCGACGACGTTGACCACGCGCACCTTGAGGCCGGGCAGGTGGCGGTGGAGCAGGTCCGCCGCGGCGAGCGTCTCCATCGTCGGCACGTTGCCCGCGCAGGCCAGCACCACGTCCGGCGCGGCGCCCTCGTCGGTGCTGGCCCACTCCCAGATGCCCAGGCCGCGCCGGCAGTGCAGGATCGCCTCGTCCATCGTCAGCCAGCTCGGCGCGGGCTGCTTGCCGGCGATCACGACGTTGATGTAGTGCCGGCTGCGCAGGCAGTGGTCCATCGTGGACAGCAGCGTGTTCGTGTCCGGCGGCAGGTACACGCGGACCACCTCGGCGCGCTTGTTGACGACGTGGTCGATGAAGCCCGGGTCCTGGTGCGAGAAGCCGTTATGGTCCTGGCGCCACACGTGCGAGGAGAGCAAATAGTTGAGCGAGGCGATCGGCCGGCGCCACGGGATGCCGCGGGTCACCTTCAGCCACTTCGCGTGCTGGTTGACCATCGAGTCGACGACGTGGATGAACGCCTCGTAGCTGGTGAAGATGCCGTGCCGCCCGGTCAGCAGGTAGCCCTCCAGCCAGCCTTCGCACAGGTGCTCCGACAGCACCTCGACGATCTGGCCGTCGACGCCGAGGTGCTCGTCGTTCTCCCGCCGCTCGGCGAGGAACCTGCGGTCGGTGGCCTCGAACACCGGGTCCAGCCGGTTGGAGGCCACCTCGTCCGGGCCGAAGAGGCGGAACCGGTCGGGGTTGGCCCGGATGACGTCGCGCAGCCAGCCGCCCAGCATCCGGGTCGCCTCCGAGCGCGGGTCGCCCGGCCGGGTCACCTCGACGCCGTATGTCCGGTAGTCGGGCAGCACCAGGTCGCGCAGCACGGTACCGCCGTTGGCGTGCGGGTTCGCGCTCATCCGCCGGTCGCCGCGGGGCGCCAGGGCGGCGATCTCCTCGACCGGCGCCCCGGTCGCGTCGAACAGTTCCTCGGGCCGGTACGAGCGCAGCCACTGCTCCAGCTGCCGCAGGTGCTCGTCGTTGCGGCGGACCCCGTCGAGCGGGACCTGGTGGGCGTGGAAGGTGCCCTCCACCTGCCTGCCGTCGACCCGCTTCGGGCCGGTCCAGCCCTTGGGCGTGCGCATCACGATGACCGGCCAGCGCGGGCGGACCGCCTCGCCGGTGGTACGCGCGTGCCGCTGGATCGCCGCGATGTCGTCCAGCGCCCGGTCGAACGCGGCGGCCAGTCCCTGGTGCACGGCCTCGGCCTGGTCGCCCTCGACGACGTACGGGCGGTAGCCGTAGCCGCGCAGGATGGCGAGCAGGTCCTCGCGCGGGATGCGGTCGAGCACCGCCGGGTTGGCGATCTTGTACCCGTTGAGGTGCAGGATCGGCAGCACCGCACCGTCCCGCGCCGGGTTGTTGAACACGTTCGACAGCCAGCTTCCCTGCAGCGGCCCGGTCTCCGCCTCGCCGTCGCCGATCACACAGGCGACGAGCAGGTCGGGGTTATCGAAGGCGGCGCCGTACGCGTGCATGAGTGAGTAGCCCAGCTCGCCACCCTCGTGGATGGAGCCGGGCACCTCGGCCGCGACGTGGCTGGGGATGCCGCCGGGAAACGAGAACTGGCGAAACAGCCGCGCCATCCCGGCCTCGTCCCGGGACACCGACGGGTAGAGCTCGCTGTACGTGCCCTCCAGCCACGTGTTGGCCACGATCGCAGGGCCGCCGTGTCCCGGGCCGGTGACCAGGATCGCGTTGAGGTCGCGCATCCCGATGGCGCGGTTGAGGTGGGCGTAGAGGAGGTTCAGCCCCGGGCTGGTGCCCCAGTGCCCGAGCAGGCGGGGCTTGATGTGCTCGCGGCGCAGCGGTTCGCGCAGCAGCGGGTTGGTCATCAGGTAGATCTGCCCCACGGTCAGGTAGTTGGCAGCACGCCAGTACGCGTCCAGCCGCGCCAGCTCGCTGCCGGTGAGCGGGGCGGCCGCCTCCAGCGTGGTGTCCATGACGGTCGGGCTACCCGCGCGCGGCCCGCTCATGCACAGGTCGGTGCACGAGGTGGGTGCCGCTCGTCCGTGGGTGGGTGCGTGCGTCGTCCACAGGTGCGTGCTTCGTCCACAGGTCAGTACACGACGTGCCTGCCGCCGTCGAGGATCAGCGCCTCGCCGGTGACGAGCTCCATGCCCAGCAGCCGCACCGCCGCCTGCGCGACGTGCTCGGGCTCGGCGGTGCGGCCTAGCGGCACCACCTCCCGCTCCTTCGCGGCCCGCCGCGCGAACTCCTCCTCCCCGTGCAGGCCCGGCTGCCAGCGGGTGGCGGCCACCGTGCCCGGCGCGACCGCGTTGACCCGCACCTCCGGCGCGAGCGCCACCGCGAGGTTGCGGGTGAGCTGCAGCAGGGCGGCCTTGCTCACGCCGTAGGCGATGGAGGAACCGCCGGCCCGGTACCCGGTGATGGAGGCGATGTCGACGATCGCGCCGCGGCTCGCCCGCGGTGCCGGCGCGAAGGCGCGGGCGCAGTGGAACGCGCCGAGCAGGTTCGTGTCCAGTGACGTCGGGCCAGATCTCGTCGGTCAGCCCGTCGAGCTCGGCGTGCTCCACCGCGCGGGTGGTGCCGGCGTTGTTGACGAGCGCGTCAACCTGGCCGAGGTTGTCCACAACCCGCGCGGCCATCCGCCGCACCCGCGCGTCGTCGGCCACGTCGGCGGCCTCCGCGACCGCGTCGCAGCCCAGCGCCCGAGCCCGCTCGACGGTGGCCCGCGCCTCGGCGGCCGATTCGCGGTACGTGACGGCGACCGCGCGGGCGCCGGCCCGGGCGAGCGCGAGCGGGCTGCGCCGGGCCGCGCGGCGCCATACGGCGTAAACCCGAGGTCGTCCAAACACCGGCGCGCCCCGCACCACTTGACGCCGCCATGCGGCGTCGGCCATCGGGTCGCATGCGGCACTGGTATGCCCGCCACCACCGGACGACGCCTGGACTCCGGCTCGCATCGACAAACGGCGTGTGGCGTCGGGTGGATAGAGTGTGGCCCATGCCGCCTATAGCACGACTTGTCCCCGCGGCCGTGGCAGTGGTGGTGCTCCTGGCCGCCGGCTGCGGTGACAACGCCGACGAGCCGGCCGCGACGGTGACGGCCCCGCCGGCATCCGCGACCAGCGCCGCGCCGGTGCCGTCGACACCGGCGAGCCAGCAGCCGCACATCCTGGTCTTCACGGCCACCGGCACCGCCGCGCTCACGTCGGTCACGTACGAGCTGGACGGCAAGTCCACAGCGGTGACCGACCGAAAGCTGCCGCTGCGGCTGTCGGTCGACGTGCCCTCCGACGGGCTGCGCCACGAGTGGAAGCTCACCATCAAGCATGGCAAGGGCAACGTGGAGCTGCGCGCAATCTTCAACGGCAAGGTTGTGGGCACGAGCCGGGGCAGCACGTCGGGTACGGGCACGGCCAGCGCCGGCGGTTCGGTGCTCGGCTGACCATCGCTCAGGCTCCGACGAAGCTGACCGAACGCTCAGCGCTTAGACGGGCTGAGCCCGCGGTCAGGCTTCGGCCGGGACTGAGCGCGCGGTCAGCCCTCGGCGAAGCGATCCTCGCTCAGGCTCTGACGAAGCTGGGCTCGCGGTCAGCGCGGTGGCAGCGGCCCCGCTTCGTGCCGCCACCAGTCGATCATCGCGAACGGGTCGTCGCCCTGGAAGGCGAAAGCCTGGATCGCCAGCTGGTCGGTCGTCCACACGAGGTACAGGGTGCCGTTTTGGGCCTGCGCGCACTCCAGCCGGCCGGTCATGCCGCCGCGGCGGTACGCGGACTCGCCCTGGAAGCCGTCCGGGAGGCTCGTGCAGTCCTCCCCGTTCGTCGTGCCGCTGCCGTAGCTCTGCCGCATCGAGGCCACATCGCGGAACTGGTAGTAGAACACGATCCGCGCACCGGCCGTCGGTCCACACACGACAGCGACCACCGGCGCCTCGCCGACGTTGTTTCGCACCTGCTCGGCCGAGGGGCGCAGGCAGTTCTGGCGGGAGCGCTCCGGGATGTGGGCCAGCAGCGCCCGCTCCCGCTCCGACGGAAACGGCGGCTGCGAGGCGGCGTTGACCGCCTCGACCACGCGGGCGGTCGGCGGGTCGGAGCTGCCCCGCCACCAGCCGGCGAGTGCCTTCGCGTCGGTGCCCACGCCGCGCCCGGCCACCAGCAGCGCCTCGACGCTCCACTCCATCACGAGGGTGCTCTGTGGACCCGGGTGGCAGGACAGCACCCCGATCTCGGCGCTGCGCAGGTCGAAGCGTCGGGTACCGAGGAATTCAGGCGCCTCGCCCTCGTCACAGTTGACACCCGGCTTAGCGCCGGTCGCGGCGACCCGGGCGTCCATCGCGCCGCGCAGGGCGTCGAGGCTCGGGAAGCGGTAGTACGACACCGCGCTCGCCCCGGTGCCGCGCGGCCTGCACGCCACACCGGCGGTGGCGCCCGCGAAGTCGTCCAGGTCGGCGAAGCCGGCCCGGCGGCAGTCGGCGAGGCCCACCAGCCCGACCAGATCGGCCTCCTCGGCGGTCGGGAACGCCGGCGATCCCGTCCACGCCCGCCACGCCGCGCGCAGCTCGGGAAGGTCCTGTGTGGACGACTCGGCGCGTGACAGGATGGCGGCCTGGCCGTCGATCCACAGCAGCGTGGCCGTACCGTCGCGCTCGAAGCAGAGCACGCGGCCGCGGGCCGGGCCGGTGTCCGGGTAGCGGTGCTCGCCGCGGGCGCCCGTGCCGCAGTCGCCTTCGCCGGCGGTCGCACCGGACTCGCGTACCGCGCGGTCGTAGGCGGCGTCGGCGCCGGCCTGGCCGGCGAAGAGGCCCACCACCGTGTCGCCCGCCGGCCCGGGGCAGAGTGCCGCGGCGCTCGCGCCCGGCACGTCGGAGGGCGCGCCGCGGTGGCAGCCGGCCCGCATCGCCTCCGGGATGCCGCGCAGCAGGTCCGGCGGGGATCCCGGCGCTGGTACAGCAGGACGGCAGCGACGGTGGCCAGCAGCGCGATCGCGAGACCGGCGGCGGCGAGGACGCGCGGTGACAGCCGCCTGGGCTCCACCGGCTCGGGCGGGACCGGCGGCTCACCCGGCCAGTCGGGTCCCTCGGCGGCCGGCTCGCCGGGTGGCGCGGTGGTCGGGCTGGCACGCAGGCTGCCCTCGGCCACCGCGAGCTCGGGCTGCTCCACGACCGTGGGCGCGACGCCGAGGTGGCGGTGCAGCAGCCGCGCCGCGAGGGGCATCCGGCTCGAACCGCCGACCAGGAAGAGCCCGGCCAGGTCGGACGCCGCGAAGCCGGCGGCGGCCAGCACCCGCCCGCTGAGCGCGACCGTGCGCTCGAGGATCGGGCGGGCCAGCTCCTCGACCTCCTCGCGGCCGAGCGGGGCGTCGTCGTCGAAGACCGGCACGTGTACGGACGTGCGCGGCGCCCGCGAGAGCATCTCCTTGCCCGCGCGGACGTCGTCCCACAGCGCCCGCGCCGCCCGCTGGTCGGCGCGGGCGACCGGCTCGGCGAGGCGCGCCCAGGCCGCCGGGTCGCGCCCGGCGTACGTCCGGCCGAGCGAGGCGAACACGGCCGCGTCGATGTCGAGCCCACCCACGTCGGGCAGGCCTTCGGCGGCGAGCACCTCGAACCCGCCCGCCGTCCGGCGGACCACCGACGCGTCGAACGTGCCCGCGCCGAGGTCGTAGACCATGACGCTGGAGCCGACCGGCACGCGCCCGCCCGCCACGGCGACGAAGTACGTGGCGGCGGCGACCGGCTCGGTCACCAGCTCCACGCCGGCGAACTCCGCCCGCGCCGCGGCCAGCAGCACCTCGCGGCGGGCCGCACCCCACCCCGCCGGGCAGGTGAGGACCGCGCGGGCCACGGGCGCGCCGGCAACCCGCGCGGCCTCCGCGGCCACCCGCCGCAGGACCGCGCGGAACAGGTCGGGCACCGGCACGGACCGGTCGCCGAGCAGCACGGTACCGTCGTCGACACAGCGTTTGGGGTGCGGCTCGAAACAATCCGGCCGGGTCCTGGCCGCATGCGTGGCGTCCCGGCCGACCAGCAGCCCGGCGAGCGGGCCGCCGGACAGCCCGGCCACCGGGCCGGACCCGGCGGGGGCGTCGCCGGGCATCGGTTCGGAACCGGCGGCCTGCGAACCCGTGGCGGTCGGGTCGGCGAAGACGGCGGACGGGAGCAGGGGCGAGCCGTCGAAGAGCAGCGGGCGCACGCGGCCGTCGGGGAAGGCGAGGACGGCGGCGGTGTTCGAGGTGCCGAGGTCGACGCCGACCCGGTACCCGTCGCCCCCCACTCGGCCACCTTATGCGGTGCCGGCCAGCGGGCGGGAAGTCGGTGGCACCGCGGGCCGGCCGCGGCTACCGTCGCGCATCGTGGATCGGACGGTGCGCCTGGTGCTCGTCGACGGGGCCGGCGCCCCGCTCGGTGCGCTGCCGCCGTTCGATGTCTCCGAGCCGTGGTGGCAGGAGGTCGCCGGCGTGGTCGCCGAGGCCCGCGCCCGCTTCGGTGTCGAGGTCGCCGTGCTGCGGCTGCTCCACGCGGACCGGCCCGAGCCACCCGGTGGCACGGTCACCTACCTCGCCCAGCTCGACCGCGAGCCGGCCCCTGGACTGCCCGCGCCGCCCGTCGCCGGCGAGCGGGTGGAAGCCACCGCCGGCGAGCGGGTGAAGGCCACCGGCGGCGAGCCGCCCTCCGGGCAGGTGCCGGCGGCGGAGGTCGCCGCCGCGGTGGTGAGCGGCGGGCCCGGACCGCTGGTGGGACGCGACCGGGCGGCGCATCCGCTCAGGGCGCCCTACGCGGAGCCGGGTGGCCCGGCCGGCAGCCTCGCCTGGGCGGGGAAGGTCCTGGCCGATGCCGGCTGGGCCGGGCTGACCGCCACCCAGATCCGCACCTGGAACCTCTCCGCCATCTGGCGCCTGGACGAGAGCCCGCCGCCGGGAGGGCCCACTGTGGACGGTTTCGCGGCGGACGGCCGGCCGCGGCGGGCGTGGCTCAAGCAGGTCCCGCGGTTCTTCCGGCACGAGGCCGCGGTGCTGCGCTGGCTCGGTGCGGCCGTGCCCGGCGCGGCACCGGCGCTGCTCGCCGCCGGCGACGAGGGGCGGATGCTCCTGCGGGACGCGCCCGGTGTGGACGGCTGGGACGCCGGTCCGGTCGAGCGGGACGCGATCGCGGCGGTGCAGCACCGCATCCAGGTCGCCTCGCTCGGCGCGCTGGACGCACTCGTCGCGTCCGGCGTACCCGACCGGCGCGGCCCGCTGCTGTGCCGCTGGGTCCGCGACCGGCTCACCGGCTGGCGTCCGGCGCCCGGTGAGGACGCGCCCGACGTCGCCGAACTGCTCGCCAACATGGATGCCCGGGTGGCGGCCGTCCGGGACTGCGGGCTGCCGGACACTCTGGTCCACGGTGACCTGCACGGCGGCAACGCCCGCCTCGGCGGCGGTGGCCCGCCCGTCGTCATCGACTGGGGAGACTGCGTCGTGGGCAACCCGGCCGCCGACATCCTGCGCCTCACCGAGCGGCTGGACGGCGCGGACCGCGACGCGCTCATCTCCTCCTGGGCGGCCCGCTGGCGGCGCACGGTGCCCGGCTGCGAGCCGGAGCGCGCCGTCCGGCTGTGGCGACCGGTGTCCGAGCTGCACCTGGCCGCCGTCTACGCCGCGTTCGTGGCGAACATCGAGCCGTCCGAGCGCCCGTACCACGCCGGGGACGTGGCGCCGTCGTTGCGGCGGGCGGCGGAGTTCGCCTGAGCCACGCACGCGGGGCCCGGCGCCCGCCGCGCGCCTCCGGCGGACGCGCCGCGCCCGCCGGAGGCGGATGACTGATCGATCAGGTCTCGTCGGAGGCGTCGTAGTCGGGCGGCACCTTGTACGGGGCGGAGAACGCGCGAGCACCCGCCGCAACCCCCGTCGGGTCCGGCGGGCGGCGCAGGTGGTGGTCGGTGACGGCCTGGTAGGCGGCGACGACCGCGAGCAGGCGTTCCTCACCGAACGGTGGGGCGCCCAGCGTCGTGCCGCGCGGCACGGGCAGGCCGGTGGTGGTGTCGACGCCCATGCCGTACGGGAACGCGATGAGCGGCAGCCCGATCCCGTCGAAGACGGTGCCGGTCAGGAACACGTCGCACTTGTCGAAGACCTGGTCCAGCACGAGCCGCAGGAACTGGTACCGGGCCTGGAGCATCTTCATGTAGTTGTCGGAGCTGCGGAACATCCCGTTGAGGAAGCCGGGCAGCCGGTCGGCGAAGAGGCTCACGTCCTTGCGCAGGAACGGCAGGAACATGTTCGTCGCCTCGCCCGCGGTGCTGGACAGGCCGGAGAGCAGCTCCCACTCCGCCGGGTACGGCACCTCCTCCACCCGGCATCCCACGGCCGCCAAGGTATCCAGAAGCGACTGTCGCATGGGGAGGGTCTCGGCGTTGGCGCCGCTCAGGAAGTCGGGCGGGTAGCCCACCGTCGTGGCCCACCGGACCTTTGGTCGGCCTCGGTGCGTGTAGACGGTGGCGGCCCGGACGAGGTTGGGCACCGGCGGCATGCCGAGGGTGCGCGGGTCGTTGCCGTCCGGGCCGGCAAACGACTGGAGCATGATGGCGGCGTCCATCGCGTCGCGGGCGAGCGGCCCCGGATGGTCGCGGGTGAACGTGAGCGGCACGATCCCGAACAGTGACGCCCGCCCGAAGGTCGGTTTGAGGCCGGTGAGGTTCTGCGCCTGCGAGGGGCTGGTGATCGACCCGCCGGTCTGCGTGCCGGTGCCCGATGTGGACAGTCGCCCGGCGACCGCGGTGGCGGTGCCGCCGCTGGAGCCGCTCGGGCTGTACCGGATGTCGTCGGGTGTCCACGCGTTCACCGTGGTGGCCGTGCCGTCGGGGAGGCGGGCGCGGCCGGAGGCGAGCGGCCCCATCGCGGCCTTGCCCATCATGATGGCGCCGGCCGCCTTGAGTCGCGAGTGGACGGTCGAGTCGTACGCGGGGACGAAGTCCGCGTACACCGGCGACATCGCGGTGGTCGGGATGTCCTTGGTGTAGAAGTTGTCCTTCTCGGCGGTCACGATGCCGGCCAGCGGGGTGGAGCGGGAGTCGATGCGCACCCGCCGCGCGGCGGCGAGCAGTTCCGCGTCGGTGGGCCGCCACAGGAAGGCCTTGTAGATGTCCTCGAACCGCGCGAGCCGTTCCAGGTAGGCCTCCATCAGGTCGACCGGGCGCAGCAGCCGGCGGCGGAACGCGGCGGCCGCCTCGCTGATCGTCAGCTCGGTCGGGTCGTCGAGCGCGGCGCGGCGGATCGTCTTCGCGTACGCCGTCTCCCACACACCACCGCCGTGCGCGGCGGCCGGCGCGGCGGCCAGGCCGCCACCGAGCAGGGTCCCGGCGCCGGCCGCCGCCCACACGGCCGCCATCCGGGACAGGAACCACCGGCGGTCGACCGCCAGGTCCTGGGGCAGGTCCGCGCTCATGGCTTGTACTCTCCGGTCCACACCGCGAACGGTGCCGGGTAGAGCACGGCCGCGTGCGCCTGCTGGTCGGGCACGTAGTCGGAGTACTGCACTTCCTGGCGGATCGTGCTGCGCGCGTTGGCCATCACGCGTGCCTGGTCCATGGGAGCGGCGGGGTCGTTCTCCGGCAGGGTGGACAGGTCGATGCCGACCAGGGCATAACGGATCTTGATGTAGGCGTCAAGTTCGGCGTCGGTGGGTGGCGGGGGAGCAGCCATGCTGCCATTCCTTCCTCGCGACGCGCGCGACCGTCCGGATCGCGCGACCGTCTGGAGTGAATGGCCGCCGTGTTACCGCCGATGATCATCCATTGTTACGGCGGCGTGGCGGATTGTTACAGCGAGATTGAGCTACCGCGATGCCCGTCGGGGTCCGGACCGTCGCTCCCGCGGCGTCACCCTCCGCCGCCGGTCACGGCAAAGCGGCCTCGCCCTCCGCCGCCGGTCACGGCAAACCCGAGCCACCCGCGGGTGGCTCGGGTCGAAAGAGCGCTGGATCGCCGCTACGACAGGTCGGACTTGCTGCCCTGGGTCGGCACCGCGACGGTCGCCTCTTCGAGCGCGGCCCGGGGGTGGTGGTCCGCCTCGTCGACCTCGTCGTCGTAATCCTCGATGCCGTCGATCGACTGCGGGTCGACCCGCGGCTCGTCCACCCACAGCGAGCGGAGCTGGTGCTGCATGAACGAGGTGAGCCGGGCCCGGTAGTCGTGGTCGAACTGCTCCAGCGCCTCGATCTGCCGCTGCAGCGCCTCGCGCTTGGCGGCGAGGCTGCCGACCACGTCCTCAAACCGCTGCTGCGCCTGGTGCTTCAGCTCGTCGGCGCTGGCCTGGGACGCCTTGACCAGCTCGTCGGCGCGGGCCCGGGCGTCGCCGAGGATGTCGTCGGCGCTGCGCTGCGCGGCGTCCGAGTGGGCCTGCGCGGCCTCGGTGATCTGCGCGGCGGAGGCGTGCGCGTCGGCGAGTGCCTTCTCCGCCTCCTTCTGCAGGACCTGCGCGTGCGACTGGGCGTCGCGCATCACCTGCTCGGCCTGCGCGCGGGCCTCGGCGATGATCCGGTCCGACTCGCGCCGGGCGCTCGCGATGTGCTCCTCGCCCGTGCGCTGGGCGAGCGTGAGCACCTGAAGGGCGTGGTGCTGGGCGTTGGCGTCGTTCGGGGACACGTCCATCGGCTCCAGGGTGTCGTTGACGAAGGGCGTGGGCCCTCCGAGTAGTCCTTTCACACGACCTCTCATCCCGCTGTCAGTCACTGGAAGACCTCCTGGATCCCAGCCGTGAGAGCGGCAGATTACCAAGCCCCGAGGCCGCCTGGGAGGGGTAACGCGACTTGTAGCCAAGGCATTACGGTCAGTTCGGACTACCGTCCACTTTGGTCAAATTGCCCGGATCGTCACCAGGGCCACCTGCGGCGCGGCGCGGACGCGGCGGCCAGTGCCGCGAGGCCCTCCTCGGTGTCCGTGCGCCACGCCGGCTCGAGCGTCGCGGTGCCGGCGACGATCGCGTCGGCGACCCGCTGCACGTCGACCGCCCGGTACTCCACCCAGCTCACGTACTGCCCCTGCGGGTTGGTCGAGCTGCGCCGCCGGGCGCGGACCCCGTTGGCCGCGGCGGCCCTCGGCACGTCCCACACCACCTGCCAGGCGACGCGGACCTCGTCCCAGAAGAGGTAGCCCGGCCGCGCCGCCAGCCGGTCGCGGGGCCGCCGCTCGATCAGGGCGAGCGCGACGCCGTCGCGGGGCAGGACGTCGTCGGCGACCGCCGGGTCGTAGTCGGCCGGGCCGGTGGTCTCCACCTCGACCGGCACGCCGGCCGGAGAGACAAGCTCGCGCAGCCGGTCGGCCAGCGCCGGCACGTCGAAGCCGCCGGGCAGCGACTCCCGCACCGTGCCGCGGTGGAACTCCAGGCGCAGCCCGACCTGGCCGGCGGTGCGCAGGACGAAGGGGTAGCGGTGCGACTGCTGGACCGTGTGCCGCAGCAGGATCCGGCGCAGCCGCGAGATCGGGTACTCCTCGGAACGCACGCTGCCCACGACGCGGACGACGCCGGGGTCGTGGGCCGGCCGGAACTCGATCCGCCGCGTGCCGCCCAGCACCTGCCAGGACAGCACGGCCGCGGCGACCGTGAACACGCCGGCCGTGGTGCCGAGCACCGGCGGCAGCGAGAACTGGCCGAACACCAGCGTCACCGCCGTGATGAGCCCCGCGCAGACGAGCGCGGCGACCGAGGCGATGGCCGTGCCGATGCCGAGCTCGCCGCGCAGGCCGAGGCTGCCGACGTCGGCGACGACAAGATCGACGGACTCCGGTCCGGTGTGCAGGGGAAGGCCGGCGCGGTCCATGTATCGACGTTAGCGAGCCGGCACCACCATGGCGAGATCACCACAGTGGACAGTGCGCCGCCGGTGGCTGCCGGCCGGTCAGATAAGGTGATGGCGTGGACGCGAGAGAGGTGCTGGCAGAGGCGTTCGACCGCCTTCCCGACCTGGTCCGATCCGCCGTCGACGGCCTGAGCCCGGAGGAGCTGCACTGGGTTCCCGCGGCCGGTGCCAACTCGGTGGGCTGGCTGGTCTGGCACCTCACCCGCATCCAGGACGACCACGTCGCCGACCTCATGGGCGAGGAGCAGGTATGGGTCCGCGACGGCTGGGCGACCCGCTTCGGCCTGGCGCCCGGGTCCGACGACACGGGGTACGGGCACAGTGCCGGCCAGGTCGACCGGATCCGGCCGGACAGCGCCGAGACGCTGATCGGCTACTTCGACGCGGTGGCCGCCCGCACCAGCGAGTTTCTACGCGGGCTGAGCGCGAAGGACCTCGACCGGGTGGTCGACGAGGGCTGGGACCCGCCGGTCACGCTCGGCGTGCGCCTGGTCAGCGTGCTCAACGACGACGACCAGCACGTGGGGCAGGCCGCCTACGTGCGGGGCCTGATCAAAGCCCGCTAGCCTCGCGGGCCGCCTGCACGGCGGGCAGGTGGCGCCGGCTCCACGCGCAGCAGGCGGCCATCGGCTCCAGCAGCGAGCGGCCGAGCTGCGTCAGGGCGTACTCGACGCGGGGCGGGACCTCCTCGTACGCCGTGCGGGTGACAAGTCCGTCGCGGTGCATCGCGCGCAGGGACTCGGTGAGCACCTTCGGCGTGACGCCGCGCAGCGGCACCTGGAGCTCGGAGAAGCGGCGCGGCCCGTCCCGCAGGCAGGCGATGATCTTCGCGGTCCACTTGTCGCCGATCCGGATCAGCGGGGCGGTGTCGCAGCCGGTGAACATGTCCGGGTCCAGTGGCTCGCTCACCCGCCCACCGTACGCCCACTATCGTTGCGGTAACCGAGGCCCTGCCGGCTACCGTCCGCGGCGACGTCACCGTGGAGGGAGCGCGAGCATGGGCAAGGTCATCGTTTTCGGTGCCGGCGGTCGGGCCGGGCGGCGGGTCGCCGCCGAGGCGGCCGCGCGGGGACATCAGGTCACCGCGGTGGTGCGCGACCCCGGCCGGTACCCCGATCTGGACGCGGTCGCCGGCGACGTGACCTCGGCGGAGGACGTGGCGGCCCTGGCCGCGGGACACGACGCGGCGGTGCACGCGGCCGCGCGGCTGGACGTGCCGGCGGCCGACTTCTTCCCGGCCGCGGCGCGCGCCCTCGCCGACGGCCTGGCCCGCGCCGGCGTCGCCCGCCTGGTGGGGATCGGCATCGGCAGCACGCTCGAGACCGCGCCGGGCGTGGCCGTGCACGACGCGCCGGACTACCCCGCCGAGTACCGGCCCTTCTCGCTCGGGCACGCGGCGCAGATCGAGGTGCTGCGGTCCGGCGGGCCGGCGCTGGACTGGGTGCTGCTGGTGCCGCCGCCCACGCTGCTGGACGCTGAGGCCGCGCGCACCGGGCGGTACCGCACCGGGGGCACGGGCGTGCTGTCGACGGGGACGCTGTCGTACGCGGACCTCGCGGTCGCCGTCGTCGACGAGTGTGAGGCCCCGCGCCACCACCGCGAGATCGTCGCGGTGGCACCCTGGGCGGTACAGCTCACCGAACCTGGAGGTGCGGATGGCGGCGCCCGCCCCACGTGACCCGGTCGCCCGCCTGGCCGACCTCGACGCGGCGACCGTCCACGAGGCCGCCGGGCGGTCCGGCGACCTCGACCCGGGGATCCGGCCGATCCAGAGCGGGGTCACCCTCGCCGGCCGGGCGGTCACCGCGGACTGCCATCCCGGCGACAACCTGGCGGTACACCGCGCCGTGCTCGCCGCCGGCCCGGGTGACGTGCTGGTCGTCGCGGCCGGCGGCCACCTGGCCGGCTACTGGGGCGAGATCCTCGCGGTCGCCGCGCGGGCCCGCGGCGTGGCCGGCCTGGTGATCGACGGCGGCTGCCGGGACACCGCGGCACTGCGCCGCATGGGCTTTCCGGTCTGGTCGGCCGGCGTCAGCGTGCGCGGCACCGTGAAACGGACCGTCCGGTCGGTCGGCGAGCCGGTCGTCGCCGGCGGCGTGCTGGTCGCGCCCGGCGACTACGTGCTCGCCGACGACGACGGCGTGGTGGTCGTGCCGGCCGCCCGGGTGGCCGCGGTGCTCGACGCCGCCGAGGCCCGGCGGGAGCGGGAGGAGGCCGGCTTCGCGCGGCTGCGGGAGGGCGCGACGACCTTCGAGGTGCTCGGCATCGAGGACGTGAGCGGGCGTGGGTGACGGCGCGGCGCGGCTGGCCGCCATCCACGCGGCGCGCAGCCAGGCGGTGATCGAGGGGATCGAGAGCATCGACCCCGACTTCGTGCTGCACCTGGCCAGCAGCACGCTCGGCGTGGTCCTCGACCACTTCATCACCGGGCCGGGTGCGCGCCCGGGGCGCACGGTCTTCGCGATGCCGCGCGAGGAGGAAGGTGTCGCGGTCACCTCCGGCCTGGAGCTGGCCGGGCGCCGGCCGGTCATGGTTTTCCAGGACAACGGCGTGGGCAACCTGCTGACCGTGCTGCTCACGTTCCCCCAGCCGTACCACGTGCCGCTGTACGGCGTGGTCGCGCGGCGCGGCGGGCTGGGCGAGTACAACTCGATGATCCATACGGTCAGCGAGCGGGTCGAGGCGATCCTCGACGCGGCCGGCGTGCGGTGGTTCCAGCTCGACGCGCGCACCCCGGTGGAGTCCTGGGCGCCGGAGATCAAGCGCGCCTGGACGTACTCGCGCACCACGCACCGGCCGGTGTTCACCCTCGTCAACCTGATGGGCGGCTGACGATGGCGCTGAACCGCGCGGACGTGCTGCGGCGGATCGACGCGGCGTTCCCCGCCGAACCGGTGGTCCTCACGCTCGGCGGCACCGCCCGCGAGATGGTCGCCGTCGCCGGCCGCCGCCCCCACCACCTGGTCAACCTCGACGCCATGGGCCAGACCGTCGGCGTGGCGCTCGGCCTTGCCCTGGGCCTGCGCGACCGGCGGGACGGCAAGGTGGTCGCGGTCGAGGGCGACGGGTCGCTGCTGATGGGCCTGAGCGTGCTCGGCACGGCGGGCCACCTCAAGCCCGACAACCTCGTCGTCGTGCTGCTGGACAACGGGGTGTACCTGGCCACGGGTGGGCAGCCCACCGCCTCCGCCTCCGCCGACCTCGTCGCGATGGCGCTGGCCTGCGGCTGGGCCGGCGGCCGCGAGGTGCGCACCGAGGAGGAGCTCGGCGCGGCGCTCGACTGGGCACGGCAGGCGCCGGGGCCGCTGCTGGTGCGGGTGTACGTGGGCACCGCACAGTTCCGCACCGACTACCTGCTCGAGGACCCGGCGATCCTGGCCGAGGACTTCCGCCGCTGGCTGCGCTCCCCGGCGGTGGACAAGATCACGACGGCCGAGCCGCCCGAGGGGCCGGTGGTGACGTAAGGTGTTCAGTATCTCTTAACAAGCGGCCGGTGCCGCGGACATCGTCCACAGTGGAGGGAGGTGTGCGATGAGCGTCGACGAGAAAGAGCTTGTCGCCTCCGTACCAGATGGGCTTTTCATCGGGGGAGAATGGCGACCGGCCGCGGGCGGCGAGTGGGTCGACGTGGTCGACCCCGCGACCACCCGGCCCCTCACCCGGGTGGCCGACGCCACGGCGGACGACGCGGTGGCCGCGCTGGACGCCGCCGCGGCCGCGCAGTCCTCGTGGGCCGCCACGCCGGCCCGGCAGCGCGGCGAGATCCTGCGCCGCTGCTTCGAGCTGATGAACGAGCGGGTCGACGAGCTCGCGCTCATGGTGACCCTGGAGATGGGCAAGCCGATCGCCGAAGCCACGGCCGAGGTGAAGTACGCGGCCGAGTTCTTCCGGTGGTTCGCCGAGGAGGCGGTGCGGATCAGCGGCCGCTGGTCCGACGAGCCGAACGGCGCCGGCCGCCTGCTCACCATGAAGCAGCCGGTCGGGCCCTGCCTGCTGATCACGCCGTGGAACTTTCCGCTCGCGATGGGCGCCCGCAAGATCGGCCCCGCCCTCGCGGCCGGCTGCACGATGGTGGTCAAGCCCGCCCAGCTCACCCCGCTGTCCAACAACCTGATGGTCAAGCTGCTGGTCGAGGCGGGCCTGCCGGCCGGCGTGGTCAACGTCATCACCGCGTCCTCCGCCAGCCGCGTGATCAAGCCGATCCTCGGCGACCGGCGGCTGCGCAAGCTCTCCTTCACCGGCTCGACCGAGGTGGGCAAGACGCTCGTCGAGCAGTCCGCCGGCAACCTGCTGCGGCTGTCGATGGAGCTGGGCGGCAACGCGCCGTTCCTGGTCTTCGAGGATGCCGACCTCGAGCTCGCCGTCGAGCAGGCGGTCATCGCCAAGATGCGCAACATGGGCGAGTCCTGCGTGGCGGCCAACCGTTTCTACGCGCACGAGTCGGTCGCGCAGGAGTTCGCCGAGCGGCTGGCGGCGGCGCTCGCCGGCATGCCGGTCGGCCGCGGCACCGAGCCGGGCGTCAAGGTCGGCCCGCTGATCGACGAGAAGCAGCGCGGCAAAGTGGTCGAGCTGGTCGGCGACGCGGTACACCGCGGCGCCCAGGTCCTCACCGGCGGCGGCGCGCCCGAGCGGGACGGCTACTTCTTCACCCCGACCGTCCTCACCGGCGTGCCGACCGAGGCGTCCATGCACCGCGAGGAGATCTTCGGGCCGGTGGCGCCGGTGTACCAGTTCCGCACCGACGACGAGGCGCTGCGGCTCGCCAACGACACCGAGTACGGGCTCGTCGCGTACGCGTTCACCCGCGACCTGGGGCGCAGCCTGCGCGTCGTCGAGGGCCTGGAGAGCGGCATGGTCGGCCTCAACAAGGGCCTGGTCTCCAACCCGGCCGCGCCGTTCGGCGGCGTCAAGTGGTCCGGCATGGGCCGCGAAGGCGGGCCGGAGGGCATCGAGGAGTACCTGAACATCAAGTACGCCGGTATCGCCACCTGACCGCGGAACCGCGAGCCGCCGCCGCCCATCCAAACCCCATGCGCTCGCGGACGGTGACCAGGACGCTCCAGCTCGGACTCGTGGCGGTGCTGGTGGCCACCTGCGCGACCGCCGCCGGCCCGGCCGTCGCGGCACCGCAGGGCTTCGTCACCGCGGGCGTCGCGCGCGCCGCCGCCGCGCCGGGAGCGCCGGTGCCCGCGGTCGTCGACGGGCTGACCGCGTTCGGGCACCGGATGGCCGGCCGCGACGACGCGTCCGGCACCAACTGGGTCATGTCGCCGCTCAGCGTGGCGTACCTGTTCGCCATGGCCCGCGCCGGCGCCGGCGGTGACACGGCCGCGCAGATCGACCGGCTGTTCGGCTTCCCGGCGGCCGGCACGCCCGAGGCGTTCAACGCGCTCGACCGGCAGCTCGCGCGGCCCGGCGGTCCGCTGCGCGCCGCCAACGCGCTGTGGGCGCAGCCCGGCCTGCCGATCGGCGAGCCGTTCCTGCGCACCCTCGCCGCGCAGTACGGCACGGGCGTGCGCACCGTCGACTTCGGCTCGCCGGGCGCCACCGACGCGATCGACGCGTGGGTGCGCGCGCAGACCAACGGCCGCATCCGCAAGCTCTTCGACCGGCTCAGCCCCGACACCCGGGCGGTACTGGCCAACGCCATCTACTTCAAGGGGAGTGGCGCACGCCGTTTCGGGGCACCGAGCCGGACGCCACGTTCACCGTGGCGGACGGCAGCACCGTGCGGGCGCCGATGATGCGGGAGCCGGTCGCGGCGTCCTATGCCGAGGGACCCGGTTGGCGGGCTGTCGAGCTGCCGTACAGCGAGGGCGACTACGCGATGTGGGTGCTGCTGCCCGACCCGTCCGGCGCGCCGGCCGACCTTCTCGCACCGGACGTCCTCGCCGCGGTCGGCGCCGGGCTGCGGCCCACGGTCGTGGACGTGTCGCTGCCGAAGTGGGAGTTCGGCACCGACATCGACCTGCTCGCCGCGCTGAACGACCTCGGCGCCACCGCCCTCACCGACTTCTCCGGCATCAACCCCGACCTCACCCTGGACCAGGCCGTCCACCGGGCGAACATCACGGTGGACGAGGAGGGCACCGAGGCCGCCGCGGCGAGCGGCATGGCGTTCACCGTCTCCGCGGGTCCGATGCCCGAGGTGGCGTTCCGCGCGGACCGCCCCTTTGCCTTCGCGATCGTGCACACGCCCAGCCGCACGCCGGCTTTCATCGGCACCGTCGCGAACCCGGCCGCGTAGCATCCGGGCGAGACCCGGCCGGGATGCGGACACTTGGTGCGACGCGAGTCAGGGTCGCGCGCCGACCGTTGATTCATGAACAACTACCCGGTACCCGGGCACACGGGGAACCACCGGCTCACGCTCGACCTCGTGACCGACGTGCGCGGGGTGCTGGTCAAGCACGGCTACCCCGAACTGACCTACGACGACCTCAACCTGCTGCGGGCGATGCTGGCCCGGTTCATCTACGCGCCGTACACCGCCACCGGCGCGGCGGCCGGCGGCGGTGCACGCGAGGCGGTGCGGCTGGACCCGTCCGCTCCGAAGAGCGCGGCCCCGTCAGGCGACGGTGCAGGCGGCGCCGTTGAGGGTGAAGGAGCCGGGCCGTCCGGTGTTACCCGTGTGGGTGGCCTGGAAGCCGATACCGGTCGACGCGTTCGGCGCCAGCGTGCCGTTGTACGAGGCGTTGCGGGCGGTCACCGCCCCACTGTTCGGTGAGTACGAGGCGTTCCAGCCGGACGTGATCGTCTGTCCACTGGGGAGTGTGAAGGCCAGCGTCCAGCCGTTGACCGCGCTGCCGCCGGTGTTCGTGATCGTGATCGACGCGGTCAGCCCGGAGTTCCACGCGTTGACCGTGTAGCCGACGCGGCAGGCACCACCGGTGGGCGGCGGGCCGGTCGTGGGCGGGTTCGAGGTGGGCGGGCTCGACGTGGGCGGGGCCGAGGTCGGCGGGGCGGACGTCGGCGGGTTCGAGGTGGGCGGCGTGGAGGTGTTGAGCCCGAAGAAGCGGATCGCCTCGGCCGCGTTCACCGGCAGGTTGTGCGACACGCCCTGCATGCTGATCGCCTCGACCGGCGCCTGCGCGCCGCTGCTGCCGTACCGCGTGCGGGTCTGCCCCGACGCGGGCGTGTCGGTGAACGTCGGCGTCTGGCTCAACCCGTGCAGGTTGGTCCACTGCTTGATCTCTTCGGTGAAGTTGGGGTAGCGCAGCGTCTCGTCGTTCGTACCGTGCCAGAGCTGCATCCTCGGCCGCGCGCCGGTGTAGCCGGGGTACGCGTTGCGCACCAGGTCGCCCCACTGCTGCGCGGTGCGGACGATCTGGCCGTTGGCGCACTGGCTGTTCCAGGTGGAGCCGTCGGTGGTGGCGAAGCAGCCGAACGGCACGCCGGCGAACGCGGCGCCCGCCTTGAACACGTCCGGGTAGAGGCCGAGCAGCACGTTCGTCATCATCGCGCCGGAGGAGGTGCCGGTGGCGAAGATGCGGTTGGGGTCGGCGTTGTACCGCTGCTGGACGTAGCTGACCATCGACCGGATCGAGACCGGGTCGCTGCCGCCGTCGCGGCGCAGGGCCTGCGGCGAGTACACGTCGAAGCAGTTGCCGCTGCGGGTGGCGGACGGGTAGATGACGATGAAGCCGTACTGGTCGGCCTGCTGCGCGAACTGGGTGCCCGAGTAGAACGCCGGGCCGCTGCCGGTGCAGTAGTGGACGGCGACGAGGATGCCCGGGCGGGCCTGGACCCGGTCCGGCACGTAGAGGTGCATCCGCAGGTTGCTCGGGTTGGTGCCGAAGCCGGTCACCTCGACGAGCGAGGCCGCGGACGCGGGTTGGGCGAGTGTGAGGGTGGCCGCCACGAGCGCGGTGGCGAGGCCCGCGGCGGCGATGGCGATGCGTCGAAGTCTCATGCGGGGTGGTCCTCCCGAACCGTTCGATGCCCAGGGCGCTGAAACATTCCGTAGTATGTACCGGAACAGATCAGCGTGCAAACGTCCATCTATATGCTGAGGTCAGAATGGACAAAATGCCGGGGCGCGCGGGCCGGGCGATCGGCCGGGGGAGAGCAACGACCACGCGGACACATCCGGGAGTTCCGGAAGAGGTGTCGCAACACGGGGGCGGCTTGCACCGTACAATTCCGGTCGTGACCGCGACGGGCGCCACCGCCTCCGTCGGCGACGGCCGTCGCCGCGGCAAGGTCACCGTGGCCACGATCGCGCGGCTGGCCGGCGTCTCCGCGCCCACCGTGTCCCGCGTCATCAACGGGCAGGCGGGCGTCGCGCTGAGCACCCGGCGGCGGGTCGAGGCGGTGCTGCACGAGCACGGCTACCAGCGCGGTGACGCGGCGGCCCAGGCGCCGCTGATCGAGCTGGTCTTCCACGCGCTCGACAGCCTGTGGGCGCTGGAGATCATCCAGGGGGTCGAGGAGGTCGCCCGCGACCAGAAGCTCGGCGTCGTGCTCACCACCATGCAGGGGCGGCTCACCCCCGGCGCCGGCTGGACCGAGCAGGTGCTGTCCCGCCGGCCGATGGGCGTGATCGCCGTGCTCTCCGACCTGACCACGCACCAGCAGGCGCAGCTGGCCACCGGCTCGATCCCGCTGGTCACGCTCGACCCCACCGGCGAGCCGCTGCACGACACGCCCTCGGTCGGCGCGGCCAACTACAGCGGCGCGCTGGTCGCCACCCGCCACCTGCTGGAGCTCGGCCACCGGCGGATCGGCATGCTCTGCGGCAACCTGAAGTGGCCCTTCTGCCGGGCCCGGCTCGACGGCTTCCGCGCCGCGATGGACCAGGCCGGCGTGCCGGTCGACCCCGACCTTGTGCGGGTCGGCCCGCTCTACGTCGAGGGCGCGGCCCGCGAGACCGCCGCGCTGCTGCGGCTGCCGGAGCCGCCCACCGCGCTCTTCGCCACCAACGACCTGCAGGCGCACGGCGTCTACGAGGCGGCCCGCGAGGCCGGGCTGCGCATCCCCGACGACCTCAGCGTCGTCGGCTTCGACGACCTGCCGTTCACCCGGTGGGCCGGCCCGCCGATGACCACCGTGCGGCAGCCGCTCAAGCGGATGGGCACGACCGCCGCCGCCATGCTCGTCGCGATCGCGTCCGGCCAGGCGCCGCGGGAGCGCCGGGTCGAGCTCACCACCGACCTCATCGTGCGGCAGAGCACCGCCCGCCCGCGCACGAGATAGAAATTTCGAGCTACCGCGACGTCCGTCGTGGTCCGGACCGCTGCTCCCGCCACGTCACCGTCCGCGGTGGTCCGGCGCGGCGCCGGACCGGGTCAGGCGCCGGTGCCGCCGTTGGTCCACGGGCCTGGGGCGTTGATGTTGCGGGCGCGGTCCGCCGTCCGCTCGGCGTCCCTTGCCACCCGCCGCGCGGTAGGGTCGGCGAGCCTGGCGACCTTGGCGGCACGCCGCTCGGCGCGCCGGGACTTCCACTCGCGTAAGTTGAACATCCGTCGAGCGTAGGACCCCAAGTCCAGGGAAATGCACATGCCGCTTCTTTTCTCGTACGGCACCCTTCGCGATCCCGCCGTTCAACGGGCGAGCTTCGGCCGGGAGCTGGCCGGCCGGGAGGACAACCTTCCCGGGTACCGGCTGGAGGCGCTGGAGATCAGCGACCCGCACGTGCTCGACCTCAGCGGGCTCGCCGAGCACCCGATCGTGGTCGCCACCGGCGACGCGCGCGACGCCGTCGCGGGCGTGGTCTTCGAGGTGACCGAGGAGGAGCTCGCGGCCGCCGACGAGTACGAAGTGGACGACTACGCGCGGGTGCTCGCCACGCTCTCCTCGGGCGCGCACGCCTGGGTGTACGTGCGCGGCGCCTGACCGCCCCCGCGCCTCAGGCGGGGGTGAGGCCCTCGTAGTACGGCTTCTGCGCGGGGTAGTAGTCGCCGAACTCGGCGCGCGGCGTGCCCTCCCGGGCGGCGACGAGCAGGTCCAGGTAGTACTCCCAGCCCGGCCCGACCTCGCCCACGCCCTCGGCGCTGTCCAGGTGGTGCACGAAGCGCAGCGCGGTCACCCCGTCCACCTCGGACAGCAGCAGCTCGGTGCGCCACGTGCCGGACTCGTCCACCGAGGACAGCTCCAGCCGGCGGGGCGGCTCGCAGGCCTCGACGCGCACGTCCATCCAGGGCGCGCCCTCCTCGAACGCCATCTGCACCTTGACCGACCGGCCCGGCGCGGCCCGACCCTCCCACGTCCCGAACCACCGGGCCGTGCGCTCAGGCTCGGTCACGCTGGCCCACACGTCCTCGACCGGGGCCCGGAAGGTGCGGGTCAGCACCAGGTCGACGCCGGCTTCGGTGCGGAACAACCCGCCTGTGGGTACGGGGCTCATGCGCTGCGTTCCTCTCTGTCGATGGCGGCGGGCTCACCGCTCGCCGCGGGCCGGCGGCGCTCGCGGCGCGTCCGGTACACCTCGGTCTCCAGGGCGTCGAACCGGCCCGACGCGGCGGCCACGCGCTCGCCGGTGGTGGTCGCGCCGTCCGGCAGGAAGGTCGTCAGCCATCCCGCCAGCTCGACCAGCGGCGCCGGGTCGAGGCGGTAGAGGCGCTGCCGGCCGGTGAGCTCGTCGTGCACAAGGCCGCTCGCGCGCAGCACGCGCAGGTGGCGGCTGACCGCCGGCCGGCTGATCGCGAACCGGTCGGCGATCTCCCCGGCCGGCATGCGCCGCTCGCGGAGCATCGCCAGGATCTCCCGCCGCACCGGATCCGCGATCGCGCCGGCCACCTCGTCCACGGCGAAAGCGTAACCTACTGGTTACGCGTTTACCAGGAGCCGGTGCATCGCGATATATACCGTGAGGCGGTATATTCACGTGCCATGAGCATCGGTCCGTCCAGGACCCCGCGCTCCGCACCCGGTGCAACGAAGGGGACGCCTCGAGCGTCTGACATGCAGGCACGCCGGTAACGGGAGGGGAGTGCCCATGACGTTCGCCCAGGTGCGCGCGTTCGTGTTCGTCACCGTCCTGCTCATCGGGGGCGCGCTGGTGATCGCGGTCGTGATCGGCAAGGACAGCCAGCGCGACCCCGTCGCCGCGGCCTGCCCGGCGGACTGGCCGCGCGCGGACATGTCGCTGCCCGCCGTCCGCGACATCACGGTCGCCGTCTTCAACGGCACCCGCAAGGCGGGCGCGGCCGCGACCGTCGCGGAGGAGTTCCGCAACCGCGGGTTCGAGGTGAAGCCGGTGCGCGAGCCGGCCAAGCGGGAGAAGGTGGCGGGCGTCGCGGTGCTGCGCCACGGGCCGGACGCGGTGGGCGCGGCGCACGTCGTGGACGCCTACTTCCTGGGCAAGGCCGAGCGGGTGTACGACCCGGGCCGGCGCGGCACGCAGATCGACGTGGTCGTCGGCGAGCAGTTCAAGTCGCTGGCCCAGCCCACCGACGTCAACATCGCCCTGGCGGACATGGGCCATCCCAAGGTGCCGCCGCAGACCTGCGTCCGCGAGGTGTGAGGCGGTGCCCGCCCGCACGGGGGAGGGGCGGGCACCGCGCGAATCTCAGCGCCAGGTGATGGTCACGGTGGTGCCGCCGGAGGGCGTCAGCGTCCGGTTGGCGCCGGACTCCCAGGTCACCGTGCCGTCGGGGTTCTTCTTGACCAGTTTGTACTCGACCGCCTGCCCGGTCGGCAACGAGACCGTGCCTGTCCACACTGGATACTGGGTCGGCGAGAGCGCGACCGCGGCGGCCGGGTTCCACGCGCCGAGCGGCGCGGTGGAGCCGACGACGAAGACGTTCTGCCCGAACGTCGTGGTGGCCGTCGCGTTGAACGCGACCGCCGCCGTGCCACCGCCGCCGGCCTGGTTCCACGTCGCGGTGTGCGCCGCGCCGCCGGTACCGCCGCGGTTGGGTGTGCTCTCCCAGGTGACCTGGCCGTTGCTGATCCGCACCAGCTTCCACTCGAATGCCGTGCCGGCCGGGATCGAGACGCTGCCGCTGAACGAGCCGGCGGCCGCTCCCGGTGTGAGCCGCAGCCCGCTGGCCGGCGTCCACGCACCGAGCTGCGCGACCGAGCCGACGACGTAGACGTCCTGGCCGGTCGGCGCGGTGACGGTGAACGTGGTGTCGCCGGCCGGCGGCGGCGTGGTCGGCGGCGGCGGGGTGGGCGTGCCGTTGGTACGCGCGTTGACGTGCAGGGCCACGCCCCGGTTGGCCGGGATGCTCGTGGTGAACGCGCCGCCCGCGACGCCGATCGTGCCGCCGCTGCAGGCGCCGGTCGTCGCGTTGAAGGTGCCGCGTGCGACGTTGCAGTACGTCCCGTCCGGCAGGCTCGTGCTGAACGTGCGGCTCCACGCGTCGCCGGTCGCGTTGAAGGCGGCGTAGCCGCGGCTGCCGCGGGCGAACGCCAGCCGACCGTTGCCGTCGGTCACCGTGCCGGAGACGCCGGTGCCCTCGGTCGCGTTGCGGAAGCTCGGCATGCCGGCGACCTGCTCGTTGCGGTGCTCGCAGATCCACTGGCCGTTCGCGCAGTCGGTGGCGCTGGTCGTGCCGTTGGACGAGCTGGGCGGGCCCTGCGCCTGGTTGGCGCCGAACGCGTAGCTCGACATCAGCTGCACGGTGCCGTACGGGTGGGCCATCATGAACGCGTCCGCGAGGTAGTACCGGTCGCCGTTCTTGTACGTCAGGGTGGGGCTGGCCCGCTGGGTGTCGTGGTTGTCGACGAACACGACGGCCTGGCCGCCGGAGAGCCCGCCATAGTTCGGCAGGTTGGCGAACTGGGCGATGTTGCCGCCCTGGAAGCCGCTGGCGACCGCCCGCTGGTAGTCGAAGTTTGTCACCTTGCCCAGCGGCGCGTACGCGGTGTAGGGGATCGTCGCGTCGCCGTACACCTCGTGGAAGATGTCCGGCCGGCCGCCGAAGCCGGGCACGTCGTGCAGGCGGGAGATGACGTCGGCCAGGTGCGCCTCCTGCACGTGCTTGGCCGCGTCCACCCGGAAGCCGGCCACGCCGAGGTCGATCACCGCGTTCATGTACTTGGCTATCTTGCGGCGCACCTCGGGGTCGCCGGTGTTGAGGTCGGCGAGCGCGAGCAGCTCGCAGTCCTGCACCTCGGCCTTGTTGCCCCAGTTGCTGATCGTCGTGTAGCAGGAGCCGAAGTCCGGGTAGGTGTACGCGTCGCCGGAGCCGTCGTTGAACAGGTTCGGGTACTCGTACTTGCTGTACACCGTGCCCGCGCTGCCGGGGCCGCTGCCGGCCGAACCGGTGCCGCTCATGTGGTTGAGCACGACGTCGACGTAGATCTTGACGCCCGAGTTGCGGCAGCGGGTGACCATGTCGACGAACTCGGCGCGGGTGCCCCGCCGCGTCTCGTCGAGCCGGTACGAGACCGGCTGGTAGTCCTGCCACCAGGGGTAGGTGGCGCCTTCGGCGCTCGGCAGCACGACGTGCTCCTGCGGTGGGGAGACCTGGACGCCGCCCCAGCCGTTGGGCCCGAGCGTGGTCTCGCACTCCCGCGCGATGGAGCTCCACCGCCACTGGAACAGGTGCACGATCGACGACCCGTTCGCGACGGCGGCCTGTGCGGCCGGCGCGGTGGCGACGGTGACGGCGGTGAGCAGGAGCAACGGGATGGTCGCGGCCGCTGCCCAGCTGGTCGCGGCCCTTCTTCGAAGTGTCACTGCGCACTCCCGGGTAGGGGGGATCGGAACGTTTTGCTACGCCTGCAAGAACTTCCGCACACTGTCGCAACAAACTAGCAACATCGACGCCCATTTGTGAACCGCTTGCTGTGCCCGCGTCCTGCGGGGCTCTCGCTGTTGATCAGGGAGTTGGTGGGCGTGTCCGTCGGCGTGTCCACCCACGAAGTCCCTGATCAACCGGCTCGAGGGTCCCCGTGCTGCCGGGCGCCACGGCGAGCCGCGCATGAAAGGCCTTCCGAATGCTGCAAGAAGTTGCTAGCGTGCGGCGGCAACAACCCCCACGCGCAACTGAATAGGAGCTCCCATGCGCATCCGTACCGCGGGTGTGGTCGCCGCCGCCTTGGCCCTGTCGCTCGCCGCCACCGGCTGCGGTGGTGGCGGCGACGAGCCGGCCGCGTCCGACTCGCCCGCCGCGAAGGCGGCCGGTGGCCGGTTGGTGATCTGGGCAGACACCAAGCGCACCGCCGCCCTCAAGCCGTTCGCCGACCACTTCGGCCAGGAGAACGGCGTCACCGTCGAGGTGCAGGAGATAGCCGACGAGCAGCAGACCACGTTCGTGACCGCCTCCCAGCAGGGCAGCGGGCCGGACGTGATGGTCGGCGCGCACGACTGGATCGGCAACCTGGTGCAGAACGGCGCCATCGACCCGGTGCAGCTGTCCGCGCAGCAGAAGGCCGGCTTCGCGGAGATCGCCCTCAAGGCGGTCACGTTCAACGGCCAGGTGTACGGCGTGCCGTACGCGATGGAGAACATCGCCCTGATCCGCAACACCGACCTCGCGCCGCAGGCACCGGCCACTGTGGAGGACCTTGTCGCGACCGGCAAGCGGCTCAAGGCGCAGAAGAAGGCCAGCGAGATCCTGTGCCTGCAGGTCGGGCAGAGCGGCGACGCCTACCACCTCTACCCGCTCTACACCTCGGCCGGCGGCTACCTCTTCGGCACCGCCGCGAACGGCGACTACGACCCCAAGGACCTGGGCGTCGGCACTCCGGGCTCGGTGGCCGCGTTCAAGAAGATCCGGGCTCTGGGGGAGAAGGGCGACGGCGCGCTCAAGCGCTCGATCGGCGGCGAGAACTCGATCGCCACGTTCACGGCCAAGAAGTGCGCGTTCCTCGTCTCCGGGCCGTGGGCGATCACGGACGTGAAGAAGGCGGGGCTGGCCTACGACATCTCGCCGGTGCCCGGGTTCGCCGGCGGCGAGCCGGCCACGCCGTTCGTCGGCGTGCAGGCCTTCTACGTGGCGGCCAAGGGCAAGAACAAGGCGCTCGCGCAGGAGTTCGTGGCGAACTACCTGACGGTGCCCGACCTTGCCGTCGCCCTCTACAAGGCGGAGCCGCGGCCGCCGGCGCTCACCGCCGCGCTCGACCAGGTCAAGGCCGAAGATGGGGACCTGGTCAAGTTCCAGGAGGCGGGCCGCGCCGGCGCGGTGCTGCCGGCGATACCGGAGATGGCCGCGATCTGGGACCCGTTCGGCAAGGCGGAGGCCGCGATCATCGGCGGCGCCGACGTCGCCACCACGGTCAACGCCGCCGCCAAGACGATCTCCGGGCAGATCAGGTAGATGGCCACCCAACTGACGAGTCCGGGGCCGCCCGTCGTGGCCCCGGACGGCGGCCGGCACCGCCCGCAGCGGCCGCGCACCGCGCGTGACTCGGCGCCGGTCACGCTCACCGGCCTGGCGGCGAAGGTGGTGCTGCTCGGCCTCGCCGCCGGCATCGCGATCTGGGCCGCGTTTCCGCTGGTGGAGGCGCGCGCCTGGGCCGGCCTGGCGATCCTCGCCGGCACCACCGCCGCGATCTTCTACCTCTACCTGACCCGCCGGCACGTGCCGGCCAAGTACCTCGTGCCCGGCACGCTCTTCCTCATCGCGTTCCAGGTCTTCCCGATCCTCTACACGGCCAGCACCGCGTTCACCAACTTCGGCGACGGCCACCGGGGGAGCAAGGACGAGGCCATCGTGGCCATCCAGACCGCGTCGGTCACCCAGGTGCCGGGCTCCACCGAGTACGCCCTCGCGGTCGCCACCACCGGTGAACCGGCGACCGGCCCGCTGGTCTTCCTCGTCACCGACCCCGCCACGCGCGCGGTCTCCGCCGGTGACGCCACCGGGCTGCGCGCCCTCCCGGAAGGTGACGTGACCGTCAACTCCGCCGGGAAGGTGACCGCCGCGCGCGGGTACACCGTGCTCACCGCCGCGCAGGCCGGCGCCCGCAGCGCCGAGATCACCGCGTTCGCGGTGCCCACGGCCGGGGGCGCGATCCGCTCGTCGGGGCTGTCCCGCGCCTACGAGGGCAAGGCGACCCGGGAGTACGCCGCGGGCTGCGACTGCGTCCGGGACACCGCGACAGGTCGCACCTGGACGGCCGACGAGGGTGCCGGCGCGTTCGTCGCCGCCGACGGGGAGCGGCTCGCGCAGGGCTGGAAGGTCGGCGTGGGGCTGAAGAACTTCTCCCGCGTGCTGACCGACTCGACCATCTCCGGCCCGTTCCTGCGCACGCTGCTGTGGAACGTCGCGTTCGCCGTCGGCTCGGTCGCGGTCACCTTCGGGCTCGGCCTGCTGTGCGCGTTCGCCCTGCACACGCCGCGGATGCGCGGCCGCTCCCTGTACCGGGTGCTGCTGATCCTGCCGTACGCGATGCCGTCGTTCGCGATGCTGCTTGTCTGGCGGGACCTGTTCAACACCGACTTCGGGCTGGTCAACCGGCTGTTCGGGCTCGACGTCGACTGGCTCGGCGGGGTCTGGTCGGCGCGGCTCGCGGTCGTGCTCGTGCAGATGTGGCTCGGCTTCCCGTACATGTTCCTGGTCGCCACCGGCGCGCTGCAGGCGATACCGAAGGAGCTCACCGAGGCGTCCAAGGTGGACGGCGCCGCGCCGTGGCAGTCGTTCCGGCAGGTGACGCTGCCGCTGCTGATGGTGGCGCTGACCCCGCTGCTGATCTCGTCTTTCGCGTTCAACTTCAACAACTTCAACGCGGTCTACCTCACCACGGAGGGCGGCCCGTTCCCCGCCGACAATCCCACCGCCGGCGCGACCGACCTGCTGATCACGTACACGTTCCGGCTCGCGTTCGGCGCCGCCGGCGCGCAGTACGGGTTCGCGGCCGCCATCTCCGTCTTCATCTTCGCGATCGTCGCGCTGCTGTCGGCGGTCAGCTTCCGGCGCACCCGCCGCCAGGAGGAGCTGTACGCATGAGAACACTTCCGCTACGCCACGCGGTCGCGGCCGGCGCCGTCGCGTTCGCGCTCTTCCCGATCCTGTTCGTGCTGTCGGCGGCGCTCAACCCGCGCGGCACGCTGTCGTCGACCGAGCTGGTGCCGACCGGGCTGTCGCTGGAGAACTTCGGCCGGCTGCTGTCGGAGACGAGATTCGCGAGCTGGTTCGCCAACACGATGCTGATCGCCGGCCTCGCCTCGGCGGCGGCGGTCTTCCTCGGCGCGCTCGCCGCGTACGCGTTCAGCCGCATGCGCTTCCGCGGCCGCCGCACCGGGCTGCTGGCGCTGCTGCTCATCCAGATGTTCCCGCAGTTCCTCGCGATCGTCACGATCTTCCTGATGTTCAGCACGGTCACCGGGCTGTGGCCGGCGGTCGGCTTCAACACGCCGTGGGGCCTGGTGCTGCTGTACCTCGGCGGTGCGCTGGGCGTGAACACCTGGCTGATGAAGGGCTTCCTGGACACGCTGCCCCGCGAGCTCGACGAGTCGGCCACCATCGACGGGGCCACGCACGCACAGGTGTTCTTCCGGATCATGCTGCCGCTGGTGGCGCCGATCCTGGCGGTCACCGGGCTGCTGGTGTTCATCGCGACCGTCAACGAGTTCCTCATAGCCAACGTGTTCCTGACCGACACCGGCTCCAAGACGCTCGCCGTCGGCATGTACGGGCTCATCTCCGGCGAGCGGAACAACAACTTCGGCGTCTTCTGCGCCGGCACGCTGCTGACCGCGGTACCGACCGTGCTCGTCTTCCAGTTCCTGCAGCGCTACATCGTCTCGGGCCTGACCGCCGGAGCAGTGAAGGGATAGCCACGTGCCACACCACGACGGGACCATGGTGTCCACACAGACCCCGGCCCTCGGCGAGACCGTGACCGTGTTCGTGCGGGTGCCGGCGGGCACGCCCGCGCGGCGCGTCCACGTGCGGTCCACACCGGACGGTGAGCCGCACTTCACGCCGGCGGCGGTCGACCGCACCACGCCGGACGCGACCTGGTGGCGGGCCGAGGTGGTCGTGCGCAACCCGGTCACCAACTACCGGTTCCTCGTCGACGACCGGTGGCTGAACGGGCTCGGCGTCGCCGCCCACGACGTGCCGGACGACCTCGACTTCCGCCTCGTCGCCCACGACCCGCCGCCGGCCTGGTCCCGCGACGCCGTCGTGTACGAGATCTTCCCGGACCGCTTCGCCCGATCCGGACGGGACCTGCCGCCGGCGCCGGACTGGGCGGTGCCCTGCGACTGGGACACGCCGGTCGACACCGGGCAGGCGCTCGTGCAGCGGCAGTTCTACGGCGGCGACCTCGACGGTATCGCGGGGCGCCTGGACCACCTGGAACGGCTCGGTGTCAACACCGTCTACCTGACGCCCATCTTCCCGGCCCGCTCCAACCACCGGTACGACGCGGCCGCGTTCGACCGCATCGACCCGCTGCTCGGCGGCGACGCGGCGCTGGCCCGGCTCGCCGCCGCGGTGCACGCCCGCGGGTGGCGGCTCATCGGGGACGTCACCACCAACCACACCGGCGACGCGCATCCGTGGTTCACCGCCGCGGTGTCCGATGTGGAGGCCTCCGAGCGGGCGATGTACTACTTCGACGAGAGCGGCGACTACGAGTCGTGGACCGGTGTGAAGACGCTGCCGAAGCTCAACTGGGCCTCGCCCGTGCTGCGGGAGCGGCTCGCCGAGGTGGTGCGGGCCTGGCGGCGGCCACCGTACGGCCTGGACGGCTGGCGGGTCGACGTGGCCAACATGACCGGGCGGTGCGGCGCCGACGCGTACACCCACGAGGTGGCCGCGCACCTGCGCGCCGCGGCGGGCGACGGGCTCTTCGTCGCCGAACACGCCCACGACCACACCGGCGACCTGGACCGCGACGGCTGGCAGGGCACGATGAACTACGCCGGCTTCCTGCGTCCACTCTGGACCTGGCTGCGCGGGGACGACCTCGACCTGCCGCTGTTCCTCGGCGTGCCGGGCGGGGTGCCGCGCCGGGACGGGGTGGCCGCCCTCGCCACCGTGCGGGCCTTCGCCGCCCGGGTGTCGTGGCGCGCCCTGACCCACTCGTGGACGCTGCTCGGCTCGCACGACACCGCCCGCGTCCGCACCGTGGTCGGCGACCCGTACCGGCAGGAGGTCGCGGCCGGGCTGCTGATGACGATGCCGGGCACGCCGATGGTCTTCGCCGGCGACGAGATCGGCCTGCGCGGCGTCGACGGCGAGGACTCCCGCACGCCGATGCCGTGGCAGCGGACCGGGGAGTGGGACCACGCCACGTTCGCGCGGTACCGGGAGCTTGTCGCGCTGCGCCGGGACACGCCCGCCCTGCGGCACGGCGGCCTGCGCTGGGTGCACGCGGACGCCGACGCGCTCGCCTTCGTCCGCGAGACCGAGGGCGAGAGCGTGCTGGTGCTCGCCCGGCGGGCGACCGGCGAGCCGGTCCGGCTCACCGGCGTGCCGGGCGGCGCCAACGTGTACGGCGGCGCGGCCGACCTGCGCCCGGACGCCGCCGGCGCGGTGACGCTGCCGGCGGACGGCCCGAGCTTTCAGGTGTGGCGGTCCTAGGGGTTGGCGACGCAGCCTGAGCCGGCGGTCAGGCTCAGCTCGGTCCGGAGGATGTCGAGGTACCGGCAGCCGTCGCGGGCGTTGGGCTCGATGTAGCCGCCCTCGTGCCACTCGTTCCAGGCGTAGACGAGCACGAAGTTGTCCACCGCGGAGGTGCGGGTGGAACCGGCGATGTCGGTCGCCGCGTTCCGCGCCGCCTGGGTGAACAGGTCGAAGGTCTGGTCCGGGAAGAACGTCACGTCCGCCGCGTTCGGCACGAGGATCGGGTAGCGGGGACGTTCGTCGAAGTCGGACATGACACATCGGACGTACGCCGGCGCGCCCGCGTTGAACGTCGCCCGCTGCCCGCGTACGTAGCCGGCGTAGGTGCCCGCCTGCACGGCCGCGTACGGGGCGGCGCAGTAGCTGCCGTCGGCGCCGACGTTGCCGAGCACCAGCCCCAGGTCCTGGTGGGCGAGCACGAGGATCTCCTCGCCGAGCGCGGCGCGGGCCCGCGTGCGCAGCTCGCCGACGAAGCCCCGGACGGCGGCGGCGCTACCGTCGCCGATGCCGCGGGTGTCGCAGAGCCACACGATCGGCCGCCCGTCGTTGGCCCGCAGGTAGTTGGGCTGTGCCAGGTAGTCGCCGACCAGTGTGCCGGCGACCAGGCCGTACTGGTCCGCGGGGATCTTCAGGATGCCGTTGTCCCAGGCGTGGGCGCAGATGCTGATGCCGAAGTCGAGCGCGTCCCGGTTGCCCGCGCGCAGGAACGAGCGCAGCCCGGCGGCGTGCCGCTCGGTGCGCTCGGCGGGGTTCCAGTACCAGTAGAACGTGAAGTGGTCCAGCCCGGCCGAGGACGCCTGGGTGATGTGCTTCTCCACGGTGGACACCTGGGCGTCGTCGTAGAAGCCGATCGACGGCGCGCGGTCGGAGAAGTCCTCGTCCGGCCACAGCCCCTTGTACGCGGGCACGGTCGGGTCGGCGCCGGAGAAGTCGCGGACGCCGGCCCACCAGTCGGGGTAGGTGCGCTTGTAGAAGTCGTACCCGCCCTGGATGATGCGGGCGTTGGAGCCGGCGTTCCAGGTGCCGAAGTAGAGGGCGCCCACGCGGTTCCACTGTGGATGCACGTAGCCCAGCGGCCCGTCCCGCTTGAAGCCGCGGGCGAGCAGGTCGTCCGGGTTGCCGTACGGCGCCTCCAGGGACACCCGCCAGCCGGCCGGCCCGGAGAAGCGGGACAGCAGCGCCAGGCCGGTGGCCGGCCGTGCGGCGGCGTGCCCGACAACGCCCTCGTACCGGAAGGTCCCGGCCGCGACGAGCGCGTCACGCTCCGACGTGGACGCGGTCAGCAGCCACCCCGCGCCGCCGGTCCGGGTGAGCCGGTAGACCGGCTGCGAGCCGGTGAACGCGGCCTGCCGTAGGTAGCCCAACCGGTTGGGCAGCAGGCGGAAGCCGTGCTGGGCCACCGCCGCGTCCGCCTCCGCGCGGGACAGCGTCCACAGTGGCGTACCGGCACCGTTTTCCAGCTGGAGCAGTGGCACCGGATCGCGCACCGCGGCCTGCCCCGCGGCGGCCGCCCGCAGCCCGGTGCCGGCCTGCGCGTCCGGCCAGAACAGCTGCATGCCGGCCGCGACAAGCACCATCCCGGCGGCAGCCGCCAGCGTCCCCCGTATCCCCCGCACGATGTTTTCCTCCGCTAGTCGTCCTCGGACACCAACACGATGAGCGCCGCGCCGTCCGCCGGCGGCCGCCCCTCGACGAGCGCGATGCCGGCCGAGAAGTCGCCGTCGCGCCACACCTTCGAGCGGTAGCCGGTGCCGCCGTCCTCCGGGTACCGCGTGTCCTCCGTCCACGTCGCGCCGAGCTCACCCGCGTAGTGCGCGGTCAGCGCGTCCCAGCCGGTGCCGGCGGGCAGGCGGTAGCCCAGGTGCTCCCACGGGCCGTCGAAATGCTTGTCCAGCCGCCGGCGCAGGTCGGTCATCGCGAGCGACGCCGCGGTGACGGTCTCTCCCTCGCCGAGGCCGTTCACGGCGCCGGCCGGGGCGGGTGGCGGAGGCGGCGGCTCGCCCTGTCCACAGGCACCCGTCGCCAGGAGGGTCGCCAGCAGCACTGTGGACACGCGGATCCCGGTGGCGATCATCGCACGGGAGCCTAGCGGGTGCATGCTAGGCGCGTGGGTATGGACAACCTGACGCCGCTCGCCGACGTGACGCCCGGCGACTGGATCGTCACCCGGCTGCGTGGGCTGGACGGCACGGTCGGCTCGGTGGTGCCGCCGGGCTTCGCGGCGTACGCGCGGGTGCCGCATCCCGTCGAGACGGGCGATGACCCCGGCGGTGACGTGCGGGTCGGCAGCCTCGCCCCGGCGGCGCTGGCCACCCTGCTCGACGTGCTCGCCCCGGCGACCGGTGACCAGGAGTGCTACCACGCCCTGTGGGAAGGCTGGGGATGGGTCGACGGCGGCGGCGTCGCCGCGTGGGCTGTGGACGAGGAGCGCGGCGGCCCGCCGGTGCGGCTGCCGGTGACCCCGGGCGTGTCACCGCGCGTATGGGGGCTGCCGCGGCTGCGCCTTCCCGGCCGTGACTACCTGCTGTTTCGCGGACCGCTGCGGGCGGCGCTGGAGATGGGGTGGCACCAGCCGGCACCGTTCGGCTTTACCCCGCAGTCGCCGAGCCTGCTGTGGCCGGCGGACCGTTCCTGGTGCGTCGCCACGGAAGTTGACGACACCGCCACTTTCGTCGGCGGTCCACAGGCGGTGGTCGACCGGGTCGTCCACAGCCCGGTCCTGGCCGCGACGCCGGCCAGCCCTGTGGACAAGCTTGTGTGGACCGCGACCAGCGACGAAGGGTGAGGCCGCGGGAGCAACGGTCCGGACCACGGCGGACGCCGCGGTAGCCCACATCTTGTTATTCGGGGTTGAGAGCGCCCGACTCGGCGAGCAGTTTCCACAGGCCCGCGCCGTCCGGGGCGGAAAACCAGTGCTTGCCGGCCCGGTCGGAGGTGGTGAGCTCCTGGCCCGCCGGCGACGGGAGGCCGCCGGCGAGGACGGCCTGGGTGGGGGAGAGCGCGCGGATCGCGACCGCGGCCACGTGGTCGGGGTGCGTCTCGGCGAAGGTGCGGTAGATCTCCGGGTCGTGCTGGCCGTCGTCGCCGATGAGCAGCCACCGGATCCACGGCAGCTCCTCGGCCATCCGGTTGAGCGCGGCCAGCTTGTGCGCGCGGCCGCTGCGGAAGAAGCGGTCCCGCTGCGGGCCCCAGTCGGTGAGCAGGAGCGGGCCGAGCGGGTAGAGGTGGCGGGAGAGGAAGCGGGTGAGGGCGGGTGCGACGTTCCACGCGCCTGTGGACAGGTAGAAGACGGGCGCGCCGGGGTGTGCGGTGGTGAGGCGTTCGTAGAGGACGGCCATGCCGGGGACGGCGGCGCGGGCGTGTTCGTCGAGGACGAAGGTGTTCCACGCGGCGAGCAGCGGGCGGGGCAGCGCGGTGACCATCACGGTGTCGTCGATGTCGGATACCACGCCGAAGCGGGCGTCCGGGTCGACGATGCGGACCGGGGCCTCGACCGGGGCGCCGGTGCCGCTGCTGATGGCGACGGTGCGCCAGCCGGGTTCGAGGTCGGCCTTGACCACGGTGTCGATGAAGCCGCCCCGGTCGGCGACGGCCTCGTGGCGGCGGCCGGCGACCTCGACGGTGACCGGCGCGTCCTTGGCGGAGACGGTGGTGAAGCTGCGCCAGCCCCGGAGCTTGCCGGCCTTGCGGGGGCGGCCCTTGTCGGGGCGGCTGACCATGACGCGGCCCATCACGCGGACCCAGCCGGGGGCGCCGTAGCCGGTGTACGGGACGACGGTCGCGGACCAGCCGCGCTTGCGTAGCCAGCCTTCGAGGACGTCGTGCACCGCGTCCTCGATCCGCGCCGCGCGGTGCACCTCTGTCACGCCGAACAGCGTGACACACGATCATGGTGTGTGCAGCTCGACGCCTTGATCAATCGTCGGCAGCGTGACGCGGAAGACCGCGCCGCGGCCGTCGGCGGGCGTGATGACGCCGACGTGGCCGCCGTGGGCGCCGACCAGCGAGGCGACGATGGCCAGCCCGAGCCCGGCGCCGCCTCCTCGGCCTTGTGCGCTGCTGGTGTCGCCTCGGGTGTCGTCCGTGCGGCCGTGGGGGTCGCGCGTGGGGTCTCGGGTGTCGCTGGTTGGGCCTTGGGCGTGGGTGGTCGGTTTTCCGGAGTCGTTGCTCGGGTCTTGGGTTTCGCTGGTGTGGTCTGGGGCGTGGTGGGTCGGGTCTGGGGAGTGGGTGCTTGGTTTTTCGGAGTCGTTGCTTGGGCTTCGGGTGTCGCTGGTGTGGCCTGGGGTGTGGTGAGTGGGGTCTGGGGTGTGGGTGGTTGGTTTTTCGGAGTCGTGGGTGGGGCTTCGGGTGTCGCTCGTCCGGTCCTGGGGTTGGTGGGTGGGGTCTCGGGGCTCGCTGGTGCGGCCGCGGGTGTTGTGGGTGGGGTCTGTGGTCACGGTGGTGCGGTCCCGGGTGTTGTGGGTGGGGTCTGGGGTCACGGTGGTGCGGTCCCGGGAGTCGGTGCGGTCTCGGGAGTCGGTGCGGTCTCGGGAGTCGCTGGTGCGGTCTCGGGCGTCGCTGGTGCGGTAGAAGCGGTCGAAGACTCGGACGGCGTCTTCCGGTGCCAGGCCCGGGCCGCGGTCCGCCACCTCGAACACCGCGGCGCCGTCCTCGACACCGACGCCGATGCGCACCGGGGTGCCGGCGGGTGTGTGCGCGACCGCGTTGCCGACCAGGTTGGCGACCACCTGGCGGAGGCGGGCCTCGTCGCCGTCGACCGGCGCCGGACCGGGTGGGCCGGCGCCGCCCGGTCCGGTCACCGTCACCTCGCGGGTGGGGTCGAGCGCGTGGAGGTCGCGGCGGGCGTCGGCGGCGAGGGTGCGCAGGTCCATCGGCGCGCGGTGCAGCGGCAGGCCGGCCTCGCCCTCGTCCAGCCGGGCGAGTAGCAGCAGGTCCTCGGTCAGCTTCGCCAGCCGGGCGGACTCGCTCTCGATGCGCGCCATCGTGAGGGCCACCTCGGCGTCGCCGGTGACGCCGCCCATCCGGTACAGCTCCGTGAAGCCCTTGATGCCGAACAGTGGCGTGCGCAGCTCGTGGCTCACGTCCGCCACGAACCGCCGCATCCGCGCCTCCGACGCCGCCCGCGCCGCGAACGCGGTCTCGACCTGGCCGAGCATGCCGTTCAGCGCGGTGGAGAGGCGGCCGATCTCGGTGCCGGGCGGGGCCTCGGCCGGTACCCGCTTGGACAGGTCGCCGCCCGCGATGGCCGCCGCGGTCTGCTCGATCCGGCGCAGCGGTCGCAGCCCCGCGCGGATCGCGAACCAGCCGGCCGCCGCGAGCACCGCTACCAGAGCGAGCCCGGTGAGCAGGCAGATGGTCCGCAGGCGGCTGACCGTGCCGTCGACGGCGGAGGTGGAGGCGGCCACGGCGATGCCACTCCCGGCCGGTGGCGGGCTGCCCAGCAGCGGCGCGGCCGAGCGGGGGAGCGCGACCACCCGCCACCCGGCCCCGCCGTCCACGTCGGCCACGCCGAACGGCCGACCGCCGTGCGCCGCGACGGCCGCGGTGTCGAGGCGGGGCAGTTGGGGTGCGCCGGGGCCGGGGGTGTGCATGAGGCGTTCAACTCCGCCGTCGGCGTGGAGGTACACGATCTCGACGTCGGCGATCAGGTCGAGCCGGGCGCCGAGCTCGCTGGGTATGACGGTGGGGTCGAAGGCGGGGATCGCGTCCGGCGAGACGCCGCCCAGGAGGGTGGTGAGCTGTACCAGCTGCGAGTCCACCCGGTCGACAAGGTGGCCGCGCAGCACCTGCGAGACCACGGCGCCGCTGACTGTGAACCCGACCGCCAGCAGCGCCACGCAGATCAGCAGGAGCCGCGCCCGCAGCGAGAGGCGCTTCACGGGCGCGGCCTGCGCAGGACGTAGCCGACGCCGTGCACGGTGTGGATGAGCTTGGGCTCCGCCGTGTCCACCTTGCGGCGCAGGTAGCTGATGTAGGTGTCGACGATGCTGGGGTCGCCGCCGAAGTCGTACCGCCAGACCTCGTCGAGGATGCGGGCTTTGGGGACGACCTGGCCCGCGTTCGCCATCAGGTAGTGCAGGAGGCGGAACTCGGTGGGCGACAGGCGCACCGCCCGCCCGCCGCGCGTGACCTGGCGGCCGTCCGGGTCGAGGGTGAGGTCGCCGACGGTGAGCTCGCCGCCGGCACCGCTGGTGCGGCGCAGGATCGCGCGGATGCGGGCGATCAGCTCCTCCAGGTCGAACGGCTTGGTCACGTAGTCGTCACCGCCCAGCGTCAGGCCGTTGACCTTGTCTTCGGGCGCGTCGCGGGCGGTGAGGAACAGGACCGGTACCGGTTGGCCGCGGGCGCGCAGGCGACGTATCACGTCGAAGCCCTCCATGTCCGGCAGCATGACGTCCAGCAGCACGAGGTCAGGTGCCTGGCTGCCGGACAGGGCGATCGCCTCCGCGCCGGTGGCGGCGGACACGACCGCGAAGCCGGCGAACCGCAGGGTCGCCGAGAGTAGTTCGCGCAGGGTCGGCTCGTCCTCGACCACGAGTAGCCGTGCCGTACCGTCCATCGGCTGTCGCCCTCCTCGGTCTGAATCCGTGCCGTGCCTTGCCGCCTTGCCTCGGTTGCGCCGGGTCACCGCCCGAGTGGTGCCCCGGCCCGGCTGGGTGCGGGTCCCGCCCCGATCGTGCCGGTATGGCCCGAGTGCGTGGGCGCGACACCCCGGCCCTCGCGGGTCGCACCGCGCGGCGCGTTACCTGGCTTGCCTCCGTGCCGGGCAACACAGGCCGGAGCCGCAAGGACCCGAACCCTGCGGGGCTACCCAGCCTGGACCCGCGCCTGGCGAAACCAGGGCGGACGCTGCGAGGGAACGCGAACCCTGCGGGCCGCCCCCAGCCCGGACCCACGCCGAGCGATCCGGGACGGACGCGGCGGGGGAACCCTGGCCGGACCCCCACGCGGGACCGATCCACGCGGGACCGATCCACGCTGGACCGATCCACGCCAGACTGACCCGCGGCGGGGTGCGGACCCTGCAAGGACCGGCTCGCTCGGCGCGGTGATCGGCACGGGCGCCGGCCGCGGCACGGGGCTGCTGTACCTCGGCTGGTCCCCCGCAGAGCGACCCCCGGCCCGAACCGCGCAGCCTGCCACCGGACCGGATCCACGCGGAGCGAGCCGGGTGCGCCCGGAGGCAATCCGCCGCACTCTCCCCGCCGCCCGGAGCCGAAGCGCCTCAAGCGTCCCGGGCCCGCAGCACCACGAACGCCGCCACCAGCGTGCCCGCCACCGCGACGCAGAGGACGCCGTAGCCCGCCCACGGTCCGAGCAGGTCCGGATCCGGCTTCACGGTCATCACGCGCGAGCCGGCGGTCGTCGGCCACCACCGCACCAGGCGTTCGCCCCAGCCGCCCGGCAGTCCCTGGCCGAACGCGGGGACCAGCAGCGTGACCGCCACCAGCACGGTGATGCCCCGGCGGTCGAGCGCACGAGCGTGCCCACCGCGACGCCGAACAGCCCGATCGTGGCCAGGTACAGCCCGGCGCCGGCCACCGCCCGCAGCACGTGCGGCTCGGCGAGCGTGGTGTGCGGGGCGTCCTGGCCGGCGAGCGTGGCCTGGCCCAGCAGGAACGCCCCGAAGCCCACCACCAGGCCGGCGACCAGCGCGACCGCCGCGAACACCGCGGCCTTCGCGGCCAGCAGCCGCTCCCGCCTCGGTACCGCCGTGAGGCTGGTGCGGATCATGCCGGTGGCGTACTCGCCGCTGACGACCAGCACGCCGAGCACGCCGAGGGCGAGTTGGGCGGCGAGGTAGCTCTGCGTGCTGACCTGTGTGGGGTCGAACGCGTCCCGTTCGGCCGGTGCCAGCTCGGTGTAGCCGTCGCCGGCGCCGGAGCTGATCAGCACGCCCAACCCGACGGCGAGTGCGGCCAGGGCCAGCAGGGTGTACGCGGTGGAGCGGAGCGAGCGCAGCTTCGTCCACTCGGACAGCAGGATCCCGGTCATCGCTCCACTCCGAACTCGACTGATTCGCGGGTCAGCGCCATGAACGCCTCCTCCAGCGACTGGCTGCGGGGGGTGAGCTCGATCAGCGGTACGCCGTCGACGGCCGCGAGCCGGCCGATCTCCGCGCTGTCGAGGTCGGTCACGACGAGCTCGTCGGCCTTGTCGCGGCGCACCGTGGCGCCGGCGGTGCGGAGGCGGTCGGCGAACGACGCCGCCTCGCTCGTGCGCACCAGCACCGCGCGGTCGGCGCTGCCGCGCATGAACGCGTCCAGCGCCGTGTCCGCGATGAGCCGGCCCCGCCCGATCACGACCAGGTGGTCGGCGGTGAGCGCCATCTCGCTCATCAGGTGGCTGGAGACGAGCACGGTGCGCCCTTCGGCCGCCAGGTCGCGCATGAGGGTACGGATCCAGCGGATGCCGTCCGGGTCCAGACCGTTGACCGGCTCGTCGAACAGCAACACGGCCGGGTCACCCAGCAGCGCGGCGGCGATGCCGAGGCGCTGGCTCATGCCGAGCGAGAAGCGGCCCGCCCGGCGCCGCGCCACCGCCTCCAGCCCGACGATGCCGAGCACCTCGTCGACCCGGCGCCTGCCGATGCGGTTGCTCTGGGCGAGGCACAGCAGGTGGTGGTACGCCGTGCGGCCGCCGTGCACCGCCCGCGCGTCCAGCAGCGCGCCGACCTCGCGCATCGGTACCGGCAGGTCGGTGAAGCGGTGGCCGCGCACCGTCACCGTGCCCCGCGTCGGCGCGTCGAGGCCCAGGATCATGCGCATCGTGGTGGTCTTGCCGGCGCCGTTGGGGCCGAGGAACCCGGTGACCCGGCCGGGCGTGATGGTGCAGGTGAGGTCGTCGACCGCCAGGTGGCGGCCGAACTGTTTGGTCAACCCGCGCAGCTCGATCATGCCGGCGATGGTGGCGGACCAGGATGGCCCTTCCGGTGAGGTCCTGAGAGCTTTCTGTGAGCGGCCGCGCCCGCGAACCGCGCCCGCCACGCCCGCGAATCGCGCCCGCCACGCCCGCGAACCGCGCCCGCCACGCCCGCGAACTGAGCCCCACGTCGCGAACCGAGCCGCCAACACTCACCGGTCGCTGCGGCGAACTGTCCGAAATCCACAGGAAAATTTCAGCGCTGCATTGACAAGCATAACTGTCTACGTGAGGGTGTGTTAACGCTAACTGGGCAAGCGAAGGGTGAGAATCATGGCGCGGAAACGATGGCGCGGAGCGTTCGCCGGACTGGCGGCGGCCGTGGTCCTCGGCGGTGCCGGCGCGGTGTCGGCGCTCACGGCGGCGGACGCGGCGACCTACCCCAACCCCGGCCGGGTGACCGGCGACACGGGCGCGCACGACCCCACGGTGGTGCGCGCGCCGGATGGGCGCTACATCCTCGCCGCGACCGGCAACAACCTGTCGCTGAAGACCTCGACCGACCGCGTCGCGTGGCGCAACGCCGGCGCGGTCTGGCCGGGCGGCGCGCCGTGGACCACGCCGTACACCAACGGGGGCCGCAACCTCTGGGCGCCCGACATCTCTTACCACAATGGACAGTACTACCTGTACTACTCGGCCTCGACGTTCGGCTCGCAGCGCTCGGCCATCTTCCTTGCCACGAGCCCGACCGCGGCGTCCGGCTCGTGGACGAACCAGGGTCTGATCATCGAGAGCAGCAACGCGGTCAACTACAACGCGATCGACCCCAACCTCGTCGTGGACCAGAGCGGGCAGTGGTGGCTGAGCTTCGGCTCGTTCTGGAGCGGGTTGAAGATGATCCGCCTCGACGCCGGCACCGGGCGCCGCTCCACATCGGACACCGCCGTGCGCGCGATCGCCAGCCGCCCCAACGCGGGCGGCGCCATCGAGGCACCGGTCATCCACCGTCGCGGCGGCTACTACTACCTGTGGGTGTCGTTCGACCGCTGCTGCCAGGGCGCGTCGAGCACCTACCGGGTGATGGCCGGCCGCTCCACGTCGGTGACCGGCCCCTACACCGACCGCAACGGCACGCCGCTCACCTCCGGCGGCGGCACCGAGGTCCTGGCCGGCCACGACGCCATCCACGGCCCCGGCCACCAGGCGGTCCTGACCGACGGCGGCGGCGACGTGCTGTTCTACCACTACTACGCCGACAACGGCGCGTCGTACCTGGGGATCAACCTGATCGCCTACGACGCGGCCGGCTGGCCGTACGTGTACTGAGGCGCCGGCGAACACCGGCGGCGGGCACTTCGGCGCCCGCCGCACCGGTGTGTGATCATGGCGTACGTGCAGGTCAAGCAGGGTGCCTCGGAGTGCGCGGCCCGGGGGGTCAGCCCGCTGGACTGGCTCGGCGCCGGCCTGCTCGCACTCGGGCTTGTCGCCGTCGCGGTGGGGCTGCTGCCGTGGCGCGACGCGCGGGCGACCGACGAGCGCATCCTCCCGCTGCTGGTCTTCCTCGGCACCGTCGTCGTGCTGGCCGAGCTCGCCGCCCGAGCCCAGGTCTTCGACGTCCTCGCCGCCCGGCTGACCATCGCGGCCCGCGGGCGCAACCCCGCGCTCTTCCTGCTCACGGTGCTCTTCGCCACGCTCACCACGGCGTTTCTCAACCTGGACACCACGGCGGTGCTGCTCACCCCGGTCATGCTGGCCACCGCCCGCCGCGCCGGCCTCGCGCCGCTGCCGCTCGCCATGACCACGGTCTGGCTGGCGAACACCGCGAGCCTGCTGCTCCCGGTCTCCAACCTGACCAACCTGCTGGCCATGGAGCGGGTGCGCCTCGAACCGCTCGGGTTCGCCGCCCGCATGGCGCTGCCGCAGGCGGCCGTGCTGGTCGTGGTGGCGGCGAGCCTGTGGGTGTTCTACTGGCGCCGCAACCCGCCCCGCTACGAGCCGCCGGCGCGGGTCCGCCCCCGCAACCGCGCGCTCTTCGTGGCCGCCTCGACGGCATGCGCCGCGTTCATGGCCGGCATCGTGGCGGGACTGAGCATCTACGCGGTGTCGGCGGTGTGCGCGGCCGGCCTGGTGGTGGCCTACTGGCGCTACGACCGCGGCGGCCTCACCTGGAGCCTCGTGCCGTGGCGGCTGCTGGTCTTCGTGACCGGACTGTTCCTCGTCGTCGACACGCTCGGCCGGCACGGGCTCTCCGGCTGGATGTCCGCGCTGATCGGCACGGACCCCGGCGCCGTCGGCGTGGTGCGGGCCGCGGCGGCCGGCGGTGCGCTGTCCAACGCGCTCAACAACCTGCCGGCCTACGTGGCCGCCGAGGCGGTCGTGCCCGCCGCCAACCACACCCAGCTGCTCGGCCTGCTCGTCGGCACCAACGTCGCCCCGCTCGTCGCCCCGTGGGCGTCGCTGGCCACGCTGCTGTGGGCCGAACGCTGCCGCGCCGCGGGCCTCACCATCCCGTGGGGCCGCTTCGCCGCCACCGGCGCGGTCACCGCGGTCCTCGCACTCGCCGCGGGCGTGGCCACCCTGCTCGCCGTGAGCTGACCACCGCCGCTCGCCGGACGCCCTCACCCGGACCCGCGAGAAGCCGAGCCGCACGTGACCCGGCCCGCGGCGGCTCGCCGGGATCCCCGAGCCACACGTGACCCGGCCCTTGGGCTCGCCGGGACCCCCGACTCCAAAGGCCGGTTCCGCGGGCGGAAAGCCCGGCGGACGCTCAACTCCAGTCGGCGCGGAGCATCGCGTACACGTACTCGTCGCGCCAGGCGTCCTTCACCAGCTGGTTCTGCCGGAAGTGGGCCTCGCGGCGCATGCCGAGGCGCTCCAGCAGGGCGGCCGAGGCGGTGTTGGCGGCCGAGCAGCGGCCGATGACGCGGTGCAGCCGCAGGCCGTCGAAGCCGAGCCGCAGCACCTCGCGCGCCGCCTCGGTGGCCAGGCCGGCGCCCTGGTAGCGGGGGTCGAGCACGTACCCGATCTCGCCCTGGCCGCTGCGGTCGCTGAGCCACACCAGTTCTACCTGGCCGACCAGCACGCCGGTCGCCCGTTCGACCACCGCGAGGCTCAGGCAGTCGCCCTCGCGGGCCAAGCGGTCCTCCTTGACCATCCGCTGCAGCGCGACCGTCACCTGCATGAGGTCGCGCGGCTCCCAGAGCATGTGCTCGGCCACCTCGGGCAGCCGCTGGTACCCCCACAGCGGGTCGAGGTCGCCCATCGTGAACGGGCGGAGCGTCAACCGTCGCGTGTGGATGGGGTACGTCGGCCGGAACACCTCGACGATCTTAGGGCGCGCCCTCGCTCCACGAGCGCCACACCCGGTAGGTGACCGCGGTGATGGGTACGGCGACCAGCGCGCCCGCCACGCCGGCCGTCAGGGCGCCGGCGGTGACCGCGACGAGGACGACCGCGGGGTGCAGGCGCAGCGCGCGGCCCATGATGAGCGGCTCGAGGAGGTTGCCCTCGATCTGCTGGACCGCGACGACCACGAGCAGGACCAGGAGGGCGTCGACGGGGCCGTTCGCGGCGAGGGCGACGAGCACGGCGACCGCGCCGGCCACGGTCGCGCCGATGATCGGCACGAACGCGGCGACGAACGTGAGCAGCGCCAGCGGCAGCGCGAGCGGTACCCCGATCAGCACAAGGCCGAGCCCGATGCCCAGCGCGTCGATCGCGGCGACCGCGACCGTGCCCCGCGCGTAGCGGGACAGCGCCGTCCAACCGTCACGCCCGGCCTGGCCGGCGCGCTCGCGGCTGCGTTCGGGGAGGCGGGCGGTGGCCCACGCGGCCATCCGGCGGCCGTCCTTGAGCAGGAAGAAGAGCAGCACGATCGCGAGCAGCGCGGCGCCCAGCGCCTCGAAGACGCCCATCGCCGCGGCGGTGAGGCCGCCGCCCGCCGCGCGGGCCCGCTCGCGGATGCGGTCGCTCAGCGACTGCAGCTGCTCCTCGCTCAGGCCGGCGCCGACGATCCACTCGCGGGTGCGGTCCCAGCCCTGGGCGAGCTGCTCCGGCAGGTCGGCGGCCTGTTCGGCGGTGACCTGCCAGAGCAGGACGGCGGGCAGCACGACGACCGCGAGCATGACCGCGATGGCCGCGAGGGCGGCGAGCGAGTCGGGCGCGCGCAGCCGGCGTACGGCGTCCGCGATCGGCTGCAGCAGCGCGGCCAGCAGCAGCGCCACGATGATCGCGAGGGTCAACGGCGCCACCAGCACCGCGAGGCGGATGACCAGGTACAGCACCGCCGCGATGAGCAGCACGCAGCCGCAGGCCACCGCGCCGTACCGCAGTGACCAGGACAGGGACTCCCAGACGCCGCGCGTCTTTGTTGGCTTCTCGGCCAGGTCGGTCGACACGCCGCCAGGTACCCCGCGGCGCATCGACGTACACCCTCACCAGGTGGCGAAGACGCGGGCCTGGCCGCCGGAGCCCTCCTGGTAGGGGATGAGGCCGACGATGATCGTGGCGCCGGAGCGGGGGAGGCGGTCGAGGCCGGCGAGGTTCTCCACGCCGTACCGGTCGGCGCCGGTCAGGATCAGATGCGTGTCGAACGTGGACGAAACGCCCGGATCGATGCTGAGCGTGTCGACGCCGAGGCTGCGGATGCGGCGGTGGCGCAGCAGCCACTCGGTCGCCTCCGCGCTGAAGCCGGGAAAGTGCAGCGTGCCGCCCGCGTCGGTGCCGCGGTAGGCGTCCGGGTCGCCGGCCTTCGCCGCCCAGCCGGAGTACATGAGGACGGCCGCGTCCCGCGGGATCCGCCCGTACCGCCGCTCGTAGCCCTTGATGTCCGCGACCGTGACGGTCGTGTCGGGGTCGCGGGCCGCGCGGGCCGCGATGTCGATGACCGCGGCGGGCGTGACGAGCTCGGCGGCGGCGAGCTCGGTCGAGGTGCGCCCACCGGGTATGAAGTGGCCGGGTGCGTCGACGTGCGTGCCGTAGTGCTCGAGGATCCGCCACTCCTGCATGTAGTAGCCGTTTTCCTCGATCGTCACGTACGTGCGGCGGCTCGGCTCCTCACCCGGCGCGAATGCCGGGAACGTCGTGGTCAGCGGGTGGGTGAGGTCACGCACCCCGCGCCCGTACCCGCCCTTGGGACCGGCCTGCGCCGGCTCGGCCATCACGGCGGACGCCGCTATCGCGGCCGCACCGGCCAGCGCCGCCCGGCGGCTGAACGCTCCCGCCCGGCCGGCCTGCTTCAGACACTCCTCAGTGCACATTCCAGGACTCCTCTCTGCCGTCTGTCACTAAACGCCGTGTCGGACCGTCGCGCTACGGTGACGCGCGTGAACGTCCTGGACAACCGCGCGCTCAACCGCGCCCTGCTGGCCCGCCAGCTCCTGCTGCGCCGCCACGACCTGACCGCGCACGCCGCGCTTTCGCACCTCGTGGGCATCAGGCGCAGGAGCCGCAGGAGCCGTTCGTGGGGCTGTGGAGCCGCCTTGTGGCGTTCGACCCGCACGAGCTGTCGAAGCTTGTCGAGGAGCGCACGGCCGTCCGCACGCTGCTGATGCGCCGCACGCTCCACGTGGTCACCGCGGCTGACGCGCTCGCGCTGCGCGGCGTGCACCAGCCGATGCTGGAGGCGCGCATGTGGGCCACGCTGCGCCGCAACCTGCCCGGTGTCGACCTGGCCGAGCTGGCCGAGGCCGGGCGCCCGCTCTTCGAGGGCGAGCCGCGCATGCTCACCGACGCCGCCCGCGAGATCGCCGACCGCTGGCCCGGCGTCGCCACCCGCGACCTCGGCGACGCGCTCAGCTGCCTGGTCCCGCTGGTCCAGGTGCCGCCGCGCGGCCTGTGGGGGCAGCGCGGCGCCGCGCTGAACGTCACGGTCGACCGGTGGCTGGGCACCGCGCCCGAGCCGCAGACGCCCGAGGCGGTCGACGCGCTGGTGCTGCGCTACCTGGCGGCGTTCGGCCCGGCGGCCAGCGCCGACATCCGCGCCTGGTCCGGCCTGAGCGGGCTGCGCGAGTCGGTCACCCGCCTGCGGCCGCGGCTGCGCGTCTTCCGCGACGAGCGGCGGCGCGAGCTCCTCGACGTCGAGGACGGCGCGCTGCCCGACCCGCGGACACCGGCGCCGGTGCGGTTCCTGCCCGCGTTCGACAACGCGGTGCTCGGCTTCGACGACCGGAGCCGCATCATCGACCAGGAGCATCGCGGGCTGAGCGTGCAGGGCGCGCGGTTCGTGCTCGTCGACGGCCGGGTCGCCGCGACCTGGTCGGTGGCCGGGGGCGTGCTGCGCGTCGAGCCGCTGCGCCCGCTGACCCGCCGCGAGCGCGCCGAGGTGGGCGCCGAGGCCGAGCCGCTGCTCGAGCTCCACGGCGGCGGCCGGCTGGAGATCGCCTGACGATTTTGGGCTACCGCGACGTCCGCCGTGGTCCGGACCGTTGCGCGGGCCCCCGGGGAGACGTGGCGCGCAGCGGAGCGTCTTCTCGGGGTGCGTTCCCGCGGCCTCACCGTCCGCGGGGGTTGGGCTTGGCCCGCGGACCTGGCAGCGGAGGTCGGGGATCTCGGCGAGCCCTGGCGAGCCGCCGACCTTCGCGTTGCCCGCGGGAGCGTCCGGTCCGCAGGTGACGCGGACGTGGGCAGATATGTCCGAAAGGATCGTCGGGCGGCCAAGGGCGGGCGGCGGCATCCCACGGCGGACCGCCGCCCGCCCGCCTGAGGAGGGGCCGATCGCCCGCACTTAAATGTAAAGATTCTTAAGTGTTCCAATGAGACCATCGGCGGCGGGCGCTGTCAACGCGGACGTTCACCGGGCGGTGGGCCGCGGTTCGCGCGGTAGGCGCCGCGCGGAAGGGGAGGCCGCCTAGCGTCCGGAGGCGATGAGCCCCAAGACCCTGCTGGCTGGCAAGCGGGGGCTGCCCGCCCACGTCACCGTGTACCTGTTCGTCATCGTCCCGTTCCTCGCCCTGCTCGCGGCCGTGCCGATCGCGTGGGGCTGGGGACTGTCCTGGGTGGACGTCGCGCTCGCCGCCGCCTGGTACACCTTCACCTGCCTCGGCGTCACCGTGGGCTTCCACCGCTACTTCACGCACGGCGCGTTCAGGGCGGGACGGCGGATGCGGGTGGCGCTGGCGGTCGCCGGCAGCATGGCGGTGCAGGGGCCGATCCTGCACTGGGTGGCCGACCACCGGCGCCACCACGCGTTCTCCGACCGGGAGGGCGACCCGCACTCGCCGTGGCTGTTCGGCACGTCGGCGGCGGCCCTCGCGCGCGGCTTCTGGCACGCGCACCTGGGCTGGGTCCTCGACCGTGACCTCACCAACCAGGAACGCTTCGCACCCGACCTGCTCGCCGACCGCGACATGCGCCTGGTGCACCGCACGTTCGGCCTCTGGACCGCGGTGACGCTGGTGGCGCCCGCGGCGATGGGCGGCCTGATCACCTGGTCGTGGTGGGGAGCGGTGACCGCGTTCTTCTGGGCCGGCCTGGTGCGGGTGACGCTGCTGCACCACGTCACGCGGTCGGTCAACTCGGTGTGCCACATGGTCGGCGAACGCCCCTTCGCCGCCCGCGACCGGTCGGCCAACGTCTGGCCGCTCGCGATCCTGAGCATGGGCGAGTCGTGGCACAACCTGCACCACGCCGACCCGACCTGCGCCCGCCACGGCGTACGCCCCTGGGAGATCGACATATCGGCGCGCGTGATCTGGCTGTTCGAGAGGGCCGGCTGGGTGCGCGACGTCCGCTGGCCGACCCCGCCGCGCGTGGCGAAGCTCCGCGTGGCCACCTGACGCGGTACTACCGGGCAACGCGGCCCGCCGCCGGCGCCGGTGTGTGGCAGGATCTGCGGGGCGCGTCCTGACCCCGGCGAAAGGGAACCCTCTCGATGAGTCGGCCGTGGAGCCGGGTCGGCATCCGGGCACTCGCGCTCGCGCTGATCGCCGCGGGTGCCGGCGGCGGCTACCAGCTGGCGCAGGGCCGGGACGCCGAGCGCGACGGCATCCGCGCGCAGCTCGCGGCGGACGCCGGCCAGGGCGAGATCGCGTACCTCAAGCAGCGGCACCGCGACCACACGGCGGCGACCGCCCAGCAGCGCGAGGCACAGCGGCTCGCCGCCGAGAAGGCCGCCGCCACCGCGAAGACCGAGGCCGAGCGCGCCCGCAAGGCCGCCGACGCCGCCGGCCGCCGTAAGCGCGAGAAGGACCAGGCGAACGCGCCGACCAAGCCCTACGACGGGCCGGTGCCCGCCTCCTGCAACGCCTACAGCGGCAACCGGCGCACCGGCTGCGCGCTGCTGCTGAACAGCGGCTTCGGCCTCGACCAGATGCCCTGCCTGGACAAGCTGTGGACCAAGGAGAGCGGCTGGAACCACAAGGCCCGCAACCCGTCCTCCGGCGCGTACGGCATCCCGCAGGCGTATCCGGGCGGCAAGATGGCCGCGGCCGGCGCCGACTGGCAGACCAACCCGGTGACCCAGATCAGGTGGGGCCTGGACTACATCAAGAAGCGCTATGACGACCCGTGCGGTGCGTGGCAGCACTCCGAGGAGACCGGCTCGTACTAGCGCCGGGCGGGAGACGCGTCCAGATACGTCGGGCGTGTCGCGATTTGGCGGGGACGGTGTCGGTTGAACGACCGTTAATCGTGCAACCATCCCCCGAAAAGCCGCTCCCAACAGCCGAAACAGACCAGCGCGCAATTGTTGGAGATCGTCGTCCATTAATCTCGCGTTCGTAGACTTTCGCGCATGTGGTACGGGGAGTTCGGACTTCAGGGAAGAAAGTTTGAGCGCCACATCATCGACCAGGTCGTCGACGGGCTGAGGTCCCGCGGCGGCGCAACGCCCGGGGGCGACACCCCCGGAAGCGGTGACAGCCTGCTGCTGCTCGGCGAGGCCGGGATCGGCAAGAGCGCCCTCCTGCGGTACGCGGCGGACCGCGCCGGCGACGCGCGTGTCCTTGCCACCGGGGGTGTGCCCGCCGAGGCCGCCCTGCCGTTCGCGGGCCTGCACGCGCTGCTCGGGCCGGTGCTGCACCTGCTGCCGGAGCTGCCGGCGCGGCAGGCGGCCGCGCTGTCGGCGGCGTTCGCGCTGGTTCCGGCGACGGGGGTGGACCCGTTCGCGCTGGCGGCCGGCACGTTCCAGCTGCTCGCCGCGGCGGCGCGGGAGCGGCCGCTGCTCGTGCTCGTGGACGACCTGCAGAGCCTCGACGAGACCTCGCGGGAGGCGCTGCTGTTCGCCGCCCGCCGCACGCCGGCGGAGGGGATCGCCACCCTGCTCTCGGCCACCGCGGACGGTCCCGGGTGCGGCGCGGAGAACGGGCTGCGGGCGCACCGGGTGCCGCGCCTGGACCCGGTCAGCGCGCGGGAGCTGCTGCTGCGGGCCAGCCCGTCGCCGGTGGACGGCGCGGTCGCGGACCGGCTCGTGGACGCCGCGGGCGGGCTGCCGCTCGCGCTCGTCGACCTGCCGGCCGCGCTCACCCCGGCGCAGCTCGCGGGCGCCGCGCCGGTACGCGACCCGCTGCCGGCCGGTCCCGAGGCGCGCCGGGTGTTCGGGCCCCGGCTGGCGGCGCTGGACCCGGCCGTGCGGGCGGCACTGCTGGTGGCCGCCGCGGCCGGGGACGCCGGGTTCACCGCCACCATCGACGCGGTCGCCGCGCTCGGCATCGACATCGCGGCGCTCGCCGCGGCGGAGGCGGCCGGCCTGGTGCGGATGGAGGAGGACGGCGTCGCGTTCCGCAACCCGCTGCTGCGGTCGGTCGCCTACCACGAGGCCGCGCCGGCCAACCGGCGCGCCGCGCACCGGGCGCTCGCCGCGGTCACCGCGCAGGTGCCGCGCGCGTGGCACCTCGCCGCCGCCGCGCTGCGACCGGACGAGGAGACCGCCGACGAGCTGGAGCGCACCGCCGCGCGGGAGGCCGCGCACCTGCCGGTGCCGGAGGCGGCGCAGCTCGTCGAGCGGGCGGCCGAGCTCACCGGCCCCGAGGAGAGGCGGGCTGCGCGGCTGGTCAGCGCGGCCGAGAGCTGGCAGCTGGCCGGCGCCGGAGAGCGGGTACGCGACCTCGTCGACCGGGCCGGCAGGCTCACCGGCGACCTCGCCGTCCGCGGCCGGGCGCAGGACCTGATGGCCCGCGAGGAGCTGCGCCGCGGCCGGGCCGGGCACGCGCACCGGCAGCTGGCCCGGGAGGCGGCGAGGGTGCGCGGCACCGCACCGGCCGTCGCCGCCGCGCTGCTGCTCGACGCCGCCACGGCCGCGCGGTTGGCCGGCGACACCGCCGCCGCGCTTGTCGCCGTGCGGCAGGCCCGCCTGGTCAGCGGCGCGGCGAACGGTGCGCTCGTCGTCGAGCACGCCGCCGTCCTGGCCTGCGCCGGCCGGCTCACCGAGGCGCGGGCGCTGCTCGACGAACGCCGCGCCGACCTGGAGAAGGAGGTGCTCGCCGGCGGCGGCCACCGGACACTGTGGACCGGCCTGCCCTCGCTGCTGGCCCGGCTCGGCGAGCTCGACGCGGCGCTGCTGCTCGTCGACGACCTGGTCAGCCGCTGCCGCCTGCTCGACGTCACCGGCCTGCTGCCCGGCCTGCTGGTCACCCGCGCCGAGCTGCACCTGCGCGCCGGCGACTGGGACACCGCGGCGGCCGACGCCGGCGAGGCGACCGCCGCGGCCGGCCGGCTCGGCCAGGACGGCGACGCCGCGGCCGCGCAGGTGTGCCTGGGCCGGATCGCCGCCGCCCGCGGCGCGCGCGCCCAGTGCGCCGCGCACCTCGCCCAGGCGCGCGAGGTGCGTACCCGCGGGCAGCTCGGCGCGCTCGCGGTGCCGGTCGAGGCCGCCGCCGGCCTGCTCGAGCTGGGCGAGGGCGACCACGAGGCCGCGTACGCGCGCCTGGAGCAGATCGTCCGCCAGGTCGAGGCCGGCCTCGCGCCGGACCCGGGCGCGGTGTGCTGGCTGCCCGACTTCGTGGAGGCGGCGGTGCGGGTCTCCCGCCCCGACGAGGCCCGCCGCGTGGTCGCCGCCGTGTCGCCGCACGCCGCCGGCTCGCCGCCGTTCGCCGCCGCCGTCGCCCGCAGCCGGGCGCTGCTCGCGGCCGGCACCGACGCCGCGGAGCAGTGGTTCCACGCCGCGCTGCGCGTCGACGGCGCCGGCGCCGAACCGTTCGAACGCGCCCGCGACGCGCTCTGCTACGGCGAGTGGCTGCGCCGCCACGACCGCGCGGGCGAGGCCGCACCGCGCCTCGCGGCCGCCCGCGCCACGTTCGAAACCCTCGGCGCCGCGCCGTGGGCCGGCCGCGCCGGACGCGCACTGTCCGCAGTGGACAAAATCCCATCCGGTACGGAGGACGCCGCACCCGGTCCACGGACACCCCTGCCGCGCCTGACCGAGCAGGAGCGCCGGGTCACGCTGCTGGTCGGGCGCGGGGCCACCAACCGGGAGGCGGCCCGGGAGCTGTTCCTGAGCACCAAGACGATCGAGTTCCACCTGCGCAGCGTGTACCGCAAGCTCGGCGTGCGCTCCCGCGCCGAGCTGGCCAACCTCGTCGGCCGCTCCGCTGGGGACATCCCTGGCACCGCCGCCGGCGAAACCCTAGGGCGGTGACTGGGGACTTCACCGGCGCAGCCGCGCCCACCGCGCCATAGCGTCGTCGGCGTCGATCCGTACACGTGGGGGACGGGAGGACGCGGCATGGGGGACTACACCGTCGTGGGCGAGGTCTCCACGCTCATCGAGCGGACCCTGCACGCGGCGGTACAGGCCGTCGACGGCAACGCCGTGGCGATCCTGGACGACCTGTCGGGCAACGTACCCACCTCGCCGCCCAAGCTGACCATCTTCCTGTACGAGATCGCCGAGGACCCGCCGTCGCGCAACCGGCCGCACGTGCGCCCCGACCCCGCCAACCCGCAGGTCGTGCGCAAGGCGCCGATGGCGCTGCTGCTGCGCTACCTGGTGACGGCGTGGGGCGGCGACCAGGTGACGCAGCACCGCATGCTCGGCGTGGCGCTGCGCACCTTCTACGACAACGCGATCTTCACCGGCCCGCGCCTGACCGGCGGGCTCGCGGCCGGCGCCGACGCGCTGCACTTCACGCTCACCCCGCTCACGCTCGACCAGAAGTCGCTGGTCTGGTACGCGCTGCAGAAGCCGTACCGCCTCTCGCTCAACTACGAGGTCCGGGTGGTCAACCTGGACGCGACCGAGGACCTGCCCGGCGCCCCGGTGCGCAGCCGGGCGGTCGTCCCGGGGCTGGTGTCCTGATGACTCCACTGTGGACGCCGTTGCCGGGCGAGCGCCGGGTGCTGTACAGCCCGGCCTGGTTCGTGCCGTACGACGACTGGCGCCGCCGCCCGCTCGCCGCCGGCTTCACCGTCGCGCTGGACCGGTGGGACGGCGCGGCCTGGCTCGCCACCACCGTGGCGGCGACCCGCACGCCGAGCGGCTTCATCGCCTACCCGGGCCTCGGCCGCCGGCGCGAGCCGGCCACCGCCGAGCCCGAGCTCTACCGGGCCCGGTTCGAGTCGGCCGGCTACCGCGCCCTCTACCCCGACCTGACCGCGCAGGAGCCGTTCGCCGCCGACCGGGTGGGCAAGGAGTTCCTCGCCTACCCGTACGACGACACGCAGCCGCCGGCGATCACCGTCCAGCCCGAGCCGGTGCCGCTGCTGCCCGGCGTGGCGTACCCGTACCCGCCCGGCACCCGGCTCGTGCGCGGCGCGGTCCGCACGGCCACCGGTGCCCCGGTCGCCAACGCCCTCGTCGAGGCGGCCGGGGTGAGCGCCGACGACGGCAGCCCGTGGCGCGAGCGCACGCTGTCCGATGTGGACGGCGCGTACCGCCTCTCGCTCCGCTTCCCGGGAACCGGCGCCGACGGAGGGCGGGAGACGTTCCGCCTGGTCGCCACCGAGCGGCCGGGGCGCACCGGCGAGCTGGCGATCCGGCTGCCCGACGACCTGACCCGCACGAACGTCATCGAGATAGCGGACCAGTAACAGCGAGGAGTTGCGCCGATGCCCGAGTACCTCAGTCCCGGCGTCTACGTCGAGGAGATCGCCGCGGGCCCCCGCCCGATCGCGGGTGTCAGCACGAGCACGGCCGGCATGGTCGGCGTGACCGCGCGCGGCCCGGCGGCCGGCAAGCCGCAGCTGGTCACCACGTTCCTGGAGTTCCAGGACACGTTCGGCGGCTTCCTGCCCGAGCCGGACCAGGCCGCCCGCGACCGGTGGGAGCAGGACGCGGGCGAAGGCGGCCGGTGGTGGCACTTCCCCCTGGCGGTCAAGGGCTTCTTCGACAACGGCGGCCAGCGCCTGTACGTCAAGCGGGTGGTCAGCGGCACCGCCGTGGCGGCCTCCGCGGCGCTCGGCGGCGGGCTGGTCAGCGAGGTCACCCGGGACGCGGCGGCCGGCGCGAGCAGCCTCGACGTGCGGCACCTGGTCGGCTTCACCGGCACCGACGTGGTCACGATCGTGCGCGGCGACACCGGCGACGAGATCCACTCCACGTCCGTCACCGGGTACTCCACGTCGGGCCCGCGGATCACGCTCGCCGCGCCGCTGCCGGCGCAGGTCCGCGCGGCCCGCGGGGACCACGTGCGGGTCGGCGGCGCGGTGACCACCCCGCCCGCCGACGGCAACCGCACGGTCAGCTTCACCGCGGTCAGCCCGGGCGGCTGGGGCAGCACCCTGCAGGTGCGGGTCCGCCCGGCCGTCGGCGCCACGCTCGCGCTGCTGCCGGACGTCGCCGAGGGCGCGCTGTTCGTGACCCGCCTCGCCGCGCCCGCCGACCCCGACAGCACGGGCGTGCGCGTCGAGCCGGCCGCCGGCCTCGACGCCGCCGACCTGCCCGACCCCACCTGGGTGTCGATCGGGCAGGGCCGCTTCGCGGTCACCGTCGGCGCCCCCGACGACGACGGGCTGATCCCGCTGACCTTCGCCGGCGGCACCACCCATCCGGCCTGGCCGCGCGGCCTCGGCGTGCGGCGGGTGCGGCGGGCCAACGCCGGCGGCGCCACCGGTGAGCTGCGGGTCGGCGCGGCCTCCCGGCTGTACCCGGGCGCGGTCGTCCAGCTCGACAACGGCACCGCCCGGCCGGCGCACACGGTGGCCACCGTCGACGGGGAGACGGTGACGTTCAGGTCCCAGGTGGACGGTGACTTCTTCGAGGGCGACCGGGTCTTCCTGGCCGAGGCCGAGGTCCAGGTGCGGTTCACCGACGAGTCCGGCGACACCACCACCGAGACGTTCGGCAACCTGCGCCTGCGCGGCGACGAGCCGGCCAGCCTGGCCCGCGCGGTCGCCGCCCGCTCCCGCCTGGTACGCGCCACGGTCGAGCGGGACTTCGAGGGCGACCTCGGGCAGTTTCCGACCGCACCGGGCGGCGGCTGGCTCACCCTGACCGGCGGCGACGACGGGTACGACGGGCTGGACGTCGCGGACTTCGTCGGCGAGGACGGCGGCAGCGGCGCCCGTACCGGCATCGTCGCCCTGGAGGACATCGACGAGATCGCGATCTGCGCGGTGCCCGGCGTGTGGTCCGGCACCGTCCAGTCCGCGCTGGTCACGCACTGCGAGTCGCTGCGCGACAGGTTCGCCATCCTCGACCCGCGCAACGGGCTCAGTATCGAGGGCGTCCAGGAGTTCCGCGAGCCGTACGACACCACCTACGCCGCCCTCTACTACCCGTGGCTCGTCACCCGTCACCCGGTGACCGGCGAGGACGTCGAGGTCGCACCCTCCGGGTTCATGGCCGGCATCTACGCCCGCACGGACGTCGAGCGGGGCGTGCACAAGGCGCCCGCCAACGCGGTCATCCGCGGCATCCGCACCCGCGACGGCATCGCACAGGACGTCACCCGCCGCCACCAGGACCTGCTCAACCCGCGCGGGATCAACGCGCTGCGGTTCTTCCCCGGCGCCGGCCACCGGGTCTGGGGCGCCCGCACGCTCTCCTCGGACAGCGCGTGGAAGTACGTCAACGTGCGGCGGCTCTTCCTCTTCATCGAGGAGTCCATCGACGAGGGCACCCAGTGGGTGGTCTTCGAGCCCAACGCCGAGCCGCTGTGGGCGCTGGTCAAGCAGACCGTGGAGAACTTCCTCGGCACCGTGTGGCGCTCCGGCGCGCTGGCCGGCACCACGCCCGACGAGGCGTTCTTCGTCGCCTGCGACCGCACCACGATGACCGAGGACGACCTGGCCAACGGCCGGCTGATCTGCGTCGTCGGTGTCGCGCCCGTCTACCCGGCCGAGTTCGTGGTCTTCCGGATCCAGCAGAAGACCCGGGAAACCCAGCTCGCCTGACCCACGTGAGGAGAGGTACCGCCGATGCCGCCCGTCATCCGGGACGACCCGTACGCCGTCTACAACTTCCAGGTCATCGTCACCAACGTCAGCGACGACGGGGTCGCGGTCAGCGGCTCCTTCAACGAGGTCAGCGGGCTGGAGCTGGAGATAGCCCCGATCGAGTACCGCACCGGGTCCGAGGACGTCACGATGCGCAAGCTCACCGGGCTGGTCAAGTACACGAACATCACGCTCAAGCGCGGGATCACCGGCCACGTCGGCTTCTGGCAGTGGATCGTCGAGGCCCTCAACGGCCGCGTCCGGCGTACCTCCGGCTCGATCGTCATGCTGGACGAAAACCGGCAGGAGGCCATGCGCTGGAACTTCGACCGCGGCTGGCCCACCAAGTACACCGGGCCGACGCTGTCCGCCGGCAAGAACGAGGTCGCCATCGAGACCCTCGTGCTCGCCGTCGAGCGGCTCGCGATCGCGCAGTAGCCGATGACCGCCGCCCTGCCCGGCCTGTCGCTGACCGCCGCGCCCCGCCGCACCGAGCCGGAACCGCTGCGCACCGACGTGGCCGCCCTGCTCGGACGCACCCGGCGCGGCCCGGTCGGCGTGCCGGTGCGCGTGGAGAGCTGGCCGGACGCGCAGCGCGTCCTCGGCCCGCTGGACGGCGGCGCGGCCACACCGTACGCGCTGCACGGCTTCTTCGAGAACGGCGGCCGCACCGCCTGGGTGGTCCGGGTGGCCGGGCCGGGCGGCACCGCGGGTGCGATGTGGACGGTCGGCGAGCCGGGCGGGGTCGACTGGCCGGCGCGGGCCGGGTTCCGGTACGCCCGCTACCGGGTCGCCGCCGCCAGCCCGGGCGCCTGGGCCAACAACACCCGCGTGTCGATCCGCTTCCGGGCCAGCAGCATCGCCGGCCCGCCCGCGCTGACCGTGCGGGTGGCGCCGCCGGGCGAGCCGGCCGAGACGTTCACCGGCGTCCGCCCCGCCGACCTCGTCGAGGCCCTCGCCGCGTCCCGGCTGGTCCGGCTGGAGCCGGACGGGCCGCCGCTGCCGCCCGGAGCGACCTCGCCCACCGGCCCGCTCTCCGCGAGCTGGGAGGTGGTGCTCGGCGCCGGCGCGGAGCAGGGTAGCGACGCCCCGCCCGGGCCGGACGACTACCGCCGCGCCGTCGAGGCGATGGCCGACCTGCCCGAGCCGGCCCTCGTCGCGCTGCCCGACCTCGCCGGCGACCTCGGCGAACCGGTCCGCACCGCGGTGGTGCTCGAATGCCTGGCCACGGTCGCGGCGCTGGCCGACCGCCTCGTGGTACTCGACGTGCCGGAGGACGACGCGGACGCCGCACTGTCCTGGGTGGACGATCTGGCCGCGGCCGGCGACCCGGCCCTGCTCGGCGCGGCCGCCGTCTACCACCCGCGGCTTGTCGTGCCCGACCCGGCCGGCGGGCCCGGCGCACCCACCCGCGCGGTGCCGGCCAGCGGCCACGTCCTCGGCCTCGTCGCCCGGCTCGACGCCGAGCGCGGCGCCCACCACACCCCCGCGAACGCCGTCCTGCTCGACGCCGTCGACCTCGCGGTCGCGCTGCCCGAGCCGCGGCAGGCCCGGCTCTTCGACGCCGGCGTCAACCTGCTGCGCTGCGCGCCCGGCCGTGGCCTGCGCGTGTGGGGCGGGCGCACGCTCGCCACCGCGCCGGGCCGCCGCTACGTCGCCCACCGCCGCCTCGTGCACCTGCTGGTCCGGGCGCTGCGCCGGGTCGCCGACCCGCTCGTGTTCGACGTCAACGGACCCGAGCTGCGCCTCGCCCTCGTACGCGGGGTGACCTCGGTGCTGCTGGAGGCGTTCCGGTCCGGCGCGCTGGCCGGCGCCCGCGCCGCCGAGGCGTTCCGGGTCACCTGCGACGACACCACCAACCCGCCGGGCCAGGACGTCGCGCTCGTGGTCTGCGACGTCGAGGTGGCGCCGGCGACGCCGATGGAGTTCATCCGGCTGCGCCTCGTGCTCGGCCAGGACCGCGGCCTGGAGGTGATCGAGGCGTGACGTCCCCCGACCCGCTGCTCAAGTACCGGTTCCTGGTCACCCTCGACCCCGGCGACGCGTACCTGCCGCCGGCGCAGGCGCGGCTGCTGCCGATGGTCGCGGCCGGCGCCTTCCAGGAGGTGGCCGGGCTCGGCGGGCAGCTGGAGGTGCTCGCGTACGCGGAGGGGGGCCGCAACGACTCCACCCTCCAGCTGCCGGTCCGCCACTCCTGGAACCGGCTCACGCTCAAGCGCGGCGTTGCCCGCGACACGAGCCTGTTCGCCTGGTACGCGGCCGGGCTCGCCGACTCCCTCGGCGCCCGCCGCGACGGCGCGGTGATCCTGCTGTCCCCGTCCGGCGCGCCCGCGCTGGCCTGGGCCTTCCGCGGCGGGCTGGCGGCCAAGTGGTCCGGCCCCGACCTGCACGCCGAGCAGAACGGCGTCGCCGTCGAGGCGCTCGAGATCGCCCACGAGGGGCTGACCCACGTGGACCAGGTGAGGTGAGGAGCCCGATGCCGACCGTGACCATCCACCACCTGGAGGTGCGCTTCCAGGTCAGCGGCGACGGCGACCAGGCCGTCTTCACCCGGCTCTTCGAGCGGCACATCAACGCGTGGTGCCGCGCCTACGAGGAGCAGTGCGCCCGGGACAAGCGCGCCGCCATGGAACGCGGCCTCGGCGACCGCGGGGTGAGGCGGTGACCGCGCCGGTCTCCGCCGCCGGCCGGGGCGCCGCCCTCGCCCGGCTGGAGATCGTGCGGCCGGTGATCGCCGACGAGCGGGCCCGCCGCGTCCCGCTGCGCTTCAACCCCACCGACTACAAGCTCAGCAAGAGCAACACGTTCGCCGAGATCGCCATCCCGGGGCTGGAGTCGCCGCCGATCCAGTACGTGCGCGGCGGCAGCGAGACCCTCACCGTCGAGGCGCTCGTGGACACCTCGGACACGGTCGAGGACGTGCGCGCCAAGTACGTCGAGCGGCTGCGCGGCCTGATGACACCGGACAGCCGCGAGCACGCACCGCCGATCGTCCGGTTCGTGTGGGGCCGCTCGGTCTTCACCGGCGTCATGGAGAAGCTCGACATCACGTACCAGCTCTTCCTGCCCGACGGCACCCCGCTGCGGGCGAAGCTGGAGCTGGGCCTCAAGGAGTACCGGCCGGCGGCCGTGCAGGCGATGGACCCGCCGCGCTCCTCGCCGACGGTGGAGAAGAGCTACCTGGTGCGCCGCGGCGACACGCTCAGCAGCATCGCCGCCGCCCTCTACCGCCGGCCGGACGCGTGGCGGGAGCTGGCCCGCGCCAACGGCATCACCGACCCCCGCGACCTGCGCCCCGGCCAGGTGCTGACCGTCCCGAGGCTGCCGTGACGTCGCCGGCCAACCTCGTCGAGGTCGCGTCGCCGGACCGGTACGCGCCGGACTTCCGGGTGGAGATCGAAGGGCTGGAGCTGGACCCCACCACCCGCAACGACATCATCGACATCAAGGTCCACCGCGACCTGGAGGAGATGTCCGGCTTCGAGCTGACCCTCAACAACTGGGACGACACGCTGCTGCGCTTCAAGCACAGCGACTCGCCGCGCTTCACGCTCGGCCGGCGCGTCGTCGTCCAGCTCGGGTACGGCGGCACGCTGCTCACGGTCGCCACCGGCGCGATCACCACGATCAACCCGACGTTCCCGGACGCGGCGTCGCCGACCGTGGCGGTCAGCGGCGTCGACGGGCTCGTCCGGCTCAAGGACCGCAAGCCGGCCGGCACCGAGCCGAAGCAGTACGTGGGAAAGACCGACTGGCAGATCGCCCAGGAGATCGGGCAGCGCAACAAGCTCCGCGTCGTGGTCACCGAGAGCGGCCCGACGCACCCGCTGGTGGTGCAGAAGAACCAGGACGACGCCACGTTCCTGATGGAGCGCGCCAAGCGGGTCGACTTCGACTGCTACCTGCTGCCCGACCAGGACAGCGGCCAGGACACGCTCTACTTCATCCGCCCCACGGACGGGCGCGACGGCCGGCCGGTGCGGGTGTACCGCCTCGCGTACGCGCCCGGCCTCGCCACCGGACCCGGCGACCAGCCGGCCGGGCTGGTGCCCAACCTGATCACGTTCACGCCCACCCTCACCGTCTCCGGCCAGGTCGGCAAGGTGACCGTGCGCGGCTGGGACCCGCGGACCAAGCAGGCGATCAGCTTCACCGCCGACGCCTCGCACGTGCCCGCCGCCGGCTCCGACGCGGGCGGGGAGAACGGCCCGGCCGCCGCCGACTCGACCATGGGCGGCCGGCAGGACGTGGTCGTGGACGCGCCGGTCGCCAGCGACGAGGAGGCCCGCGAGCTGGCGGTGAGCCTGCTGCGCGAGCGGGCGTACGAGTTCGTCACCGCCACCGGCCGGGTCGCCGGGCTGCCCGAGCTGCGGCCCGGCGACAACCTGGAGATCTACGGCCTCGGCCGCCGCTTCTCCGGCGGCTACTTCGTCAAGCGGGTCGACCACACGCTCGACTCCGGCGGCTTCTTCACCGACTTCACGGCCCGGCGCATCCACGACGGAGGTACCCGATGAGCCGCGTGGAGCCGCGTTCGCGCAGCACCGACCAGCGGTACTACGGCGTCGTCGAGGCGCTTGTCGAGGAGGTCGACGGCGACGACGAGGCGCGGGTGCGGCTGCGCTTCCCGTGGTTCGACGACGGCACGGTCACCGGCTGGTGCCGGGTCAGCCAGCTCTACGCCGGCAACGGGTACGGGTCGGTGTTCGTGCCCGAGAAGGGCGACGAGGTGCTGGTCGCGTTCGTGCACGGCGACATGCGCTTCCCGATCGTGCTCGGCGGCCTCTACAACGGCGCGGACAAGCCGCCCACCAGCCGCCGCGACGGCCAGGACCGCAAGATGATCCGCACCCGGCACGGCCACGAGCTGGTCTTCGACGACCAGCGGTCGCGGGCGGCCGTGCGGGTCACGTCGGCGGCCGGGCACGTGGTCGAGCTCGACGACGCCGGCAAGGCCATCCGGGTACGGGCCGCCGAGGGCGGAAGCGTCTCCATCCAGGCGGACGGGGCGATCACGCTGGAGTCCGGCACCGCGATCACGCTCAAGGCGCCGGCCGTCAACCTCGGCGACCCCACCACCGACCCGGCCGTGCTCGGCGGCACCCTCACCCGGGCGTTCGCCAGCCACGTCCACCCGGTCGGTACGGCCACCAGCGGACCGCCGACGCCGCCGGCGCCGCCGTTCGTCTCCGGGGTGGTGAAGACTGCGTGAACGACGACTTTCTGGGTACCGGCTGGCGCTTCCCGATCCTGCCGGACGAGGCCGGGCGGCTGCCCTACGCCAGCGGCGAGGAGAGCATCGCCCACTGCCTGCGCGCCCTGCTGCTGACCGGGCTCGGCGAGCGGGTCATGCGCCCCGACTTCGGCACCCGCGCCCCCGACCTCGTCTTCGCCCCGGACAGCGTGCAGAACCTGCACGACCTGGAGGACTCGATCCGGGACGCGGTGCGCCAGTTCGAGCCGCGGGTCGAGCTGGACGAGGTGCGCGCCGAGGTGGCCCCGGGACCGGCGGGATCCAGTCCGAGGAGCGTAGCGACGAGGTCGGATGGCGCCGGTCTCCCGGAGCCTTCAGCGAGCGGAGCGAGCGCAACAAGCGGAGCACCCGGCGAGGAGGGCGTGGTCACGGTCTCCGTCACGTACCGGATCCGGCGCACCAACACCCGCGCCAACCTCGTCTTCCCGTACTACCTCGGTCTCGTGAGGGGTGTCTCGTGACGGTGCCGCTGCCCCGCCTGGACGACCTGACCTGGGACGCGCTGATGACGGCGACCCGGCAGCGGATCCCCGCCGAGTCGGGCGGGGCGTGGACGCTGCACGCGCCCGCCGACCCCGGCGTGACCGTCCTGGAGCTGCTCGCGTACCTGCTCGAACAGCGCCTGTACCGCCTGGACCAGGTGCCGGACGCGCTGGTGGTCGCGGTGCTGCGGCTGCTCGGCGTGCCCGGTCCCGCCCCGGCCGTACCGGCGGCCACGGTGCTGCGGCTCACCGGCTCGGCGCCGGCCGGCACCGTGTTCACCCGCGACCCGCTCGAACAGCTCACGTTCACGCTCGACGAGGACGTGACCGTCGCGCCGGTGCGGGACGTGACCGTGTGGGCTGGCGGCCGGGACCGCGGCGCCGACCTGCGCGCCGGGCGCGGCGTGCCGCTGCTGCCGGCCGGTGGCGACGCCGCCTCGTTCCGGGTGGACGTCGCCTTCGACGGCGCCGCGCCGCCGCCCGGCACGGTGGTGTCGCTGCTGTTCGACCTCGACACGCCCGCCGGCGTCCCGCCACAGTGGAGCCCCGACGCGGTCCGCGGCGTGCGGCCGCCGGCCGACCTGTCGTGGTCGTGGTCCCTTGTGGACGACGGCACGGCCGGGCTGCGCCGGTCCGGGATCGTCCGGCTGGAGCTGCCCGCCGAGGGCCCGCTCACCGTCGCCACCCGCGCCTCGACGTACGCGGCGCCGCCCGTGCTGCGCCAGCTCGTGCCCAACACCGGCATCGCGCGGCAGCGGGAGACCCGCACCGTCACCGACGCCGACCTGCGCGACCAGCTCACCCGGTGGCTGCGCCTGCCCGGCCAGCACCTCGACCTGCCCGGCGCGCGGGGCGTGCTGCTCGACGCCGAGCTGCGGCTGCGCCGGCGCGGCGCGGTACAGGTGTGGTCGGCGGCGCCGGACCTGACGTTCGCCGGCCCCGGCGACCCGGTGTTCGTGCTCGACCGCGCCGAGGGCGCGCTCCGCTTCGGCGACGGCCTCACCGGCGCCGTCCCCGTGCACGACGACCTCGACGGTCCCGGGGCCGTCGGGATCCGGTCCGAGGAGCGCAGCGACGAGGCCGGATGGCGGCGGCTGCCCGGGGCCTTCAGCGAGCGAAGCGAGCGCGACAAGATGAGCCCCGGGCCCGTCGTCGAGGTGGAGTACCGGCGCGGTGGGGGAGCGGCGGGCAACGGCGGGCGCACGGACAACTGGTGGGTGGCCGGGCGACCGGCCGGCGGCGCCGGCGCGGCGAACGTCGTACCGGCGGCGGGCGGTCGCGACGCGGAGACCGTCGACGAGGCCCGCCGCCGCGCGGCCGAGGAGCTGACCCGGGTGACCCGCGCGGTCACCGCGGCCGACTTCGCCGAGCTGGCCGCCGGTACGCCCGGTGTCGCCGTCGGACGGTCCTATGTGGGCATCGGCGAGCACCCCGGCTACCCGGGCACCACCGTCCCCGGCGCCGTCGTCGTGCGGGTGGTGCCGGCGGTGACCGGTGTGCCCGCCCCGCGGCCCGACCCGGGAATGCTCGCCGCCGTGCGCCGGCACCTGGAGCGGGCCCGGCTCATCGGCACCGAGCTGTACGTGTGCCGCCCCCGCTACCGCACCGCCGCCCTCCGCGTCGACCTCGCCGACAAGCCGAGCGACCCGGGCCGCGTCCGGTCCGCACTGGAGGAGGCGCTGCGCGGCTACCTCGACCCGCTCACCGGCGGCGACGACGGGGACGGGTGGCCGTTCGGCGGCCCGCTGCACCCGTCCGCGCTGCTGCGGGTGGCGCAGGCGGCGGCCGGCGACACGGCGCGGGTCGCCGCGGTCGCGGTCGGGCTGGACGGCGCGCCGCCCGCCGTCGACTGCGCGGACGTCCCGCTGCGCCGCGGCGAACTGCCCGCACTGTCCGGGGTCACGATCGGGGTGGGGACATGAGCGACGCGGTGTGGTGGGAGCGGGCCGCCGCGGGCGGGGAGGCCCGCGGCGTGCCCGGGCCGGGGCCGAGCGGCGGGCAGCCGGAGCTCGTCGAGGCGACCCGCGAGCGGGTGCGGGCGGAGATCGCGCGGCGGCTGCCCGCGTACACGCCGGACTGGACCAACCCGGACCGCGCCGACGCCGGCGTCGCGCTCGTGCGCCTCTTCGGCGCGCAGGCCGAGCCGGTGCTGCGCCGCCTCAACCGGCTGCCGGAGAAGCTGCTCGCCGCGCACCTCGGCATCGCCGGCGTACGACCGCTGCCGGCCACGCCCGCGACCGCGCTGCTCCAGTTCACCGTGACCCCGCCCGGCGGCGAGTCGGTGCTCGTGCCGGCCGGCTTCCAGGCCAGCGCCGCACCCGCGCCGGGTACCGCGAGCGCCCCCGGCGAGCAGGTCGTCTTCGAGACCGAGCGGGACCTTTACGCCACGCCGGCAACGCTCGGCGCGGTCGCCGTCGCCGAGTCGGACCGGCTCGCCCTGGTACCCGGCGCCGCGAGCGGGCAGGGCCGGCCGTTCGCCGCGTTCGGCGCCCGTCCCCGCCCCGGCAACGCGCTGTGGATCGGGCTGGCCGGCGGCGCCGCACCGTACCCGCTGCTCTCCATCGGCCTGGTCCTCGCCGGACCCGGCGCGCCGCCCGCGCCCCTGCTGCGGTGGGAGATCCTGGACGGCGGCCGCTACCTGCCCGCCGAGGTCTCCCGCGACGGCACCGGAGGGCTGACCGCCTCCGGCGTCGTCGAGCTGCGGCTGCCGCGCACGTGGCGCCCGGCCCGCCCGCCGGGCCCGCGCCCGCTGCCCGAGCTGCGGTGGCTGCGGGTGACCGTCGCGCACGGCGCCTTCGCGGTGCCGCCGCTGGTGGCGTCCGTGCGGCTCAACCTGGTGCCCTCCACCGCCGTGCGCACGGTCCGCGACGAGGTGCCCCAGACCGTCCAAGGTGGACCCGCCGACGGCCGTACCCGGATGCGCCTCACCCAGGTCCCGATCGTGCCGGGCAGCGTCGTCGTCGCGGTCGAGGGAGACGCCGAAGGCGACGTGTTCGGCACGACCACCCTGGCGCCGACCCGGTGGCGGGAGGTGCCGAGCCTGGCCGGGTGCGGGCTGGACGAGCGCGTCTTCACGGTGGCGCACGCGACCGGCGAGCTCACCTTCGGCGACGGCGTCAACGGCGCCCGGGTCCCGCTCGGCTTCCGCAACGTCATGGCCGAGAGCTACCGCGTCGGCGGCGGCGCGGCCGGCGGTGTCCGCGCCGGGCAGGTGACGTCGCTGGTCACCTCGCTGGCCTTCGTGACCGGCGTGACAAACCCGTTTCCGGCCGATCCGGGCGCCGACGCCGAGCCGGTCGCCGAGACCCTGCGCCGCGGCCCCGAGCAGCTCGCCGCCCGCGGCCGGGCCGTCACCCCGGCGGACTACGCGCTGCTCGCCCTCCGCGCGCCCGGCGCGCTGGTCGCCCGCGCACACGGGGTACCCGGACTCGACCCCGCCCGCCTCGGCGTCCCGCAGCCCGGCGTCGTCGGCGTGCTCGTCGTGCCCGGCGGGCCGGCCGCCACGGAGTCCGACCAGCCGCCGGTGCCGGACCAGCGCACGCTCCGCGCGGTCGCCGACCACCTCACCGCCGTCGCCGCGCCCGCCGGGGTGCGGGTCGCCGCCGGGGCGCCGCGGTACCAGCGGGTGGCCGTCGAGGCGTGGCTCGTGCTCGACCCGGCCCGCGAACGCGCCGGCGTGCTCGCCCGCGCCGCCGACGACCTGACCACCTACCTGCACCCGGTGCGCGGCGACCACCCGTTCGGCGCCCCGATCCGCTACGTGACGCTGGTGCGGCGCCTGCTCGCCGTCCCGGGGGTACGCGCCGTGCCGAGGCTCCGCCTCGTCGTCGACGGCGTCGCCGCACCGCCGTGCGCCGACCAGCCGCTGCGCCCCCACGCGCTGCCCTGGCCGGCCCGGCCGCTGCTCGTCCCGGTGAGCCCCGGAGGTACGGCATGACGTGCGGACCGGCGACGGCGAGCTTCCGGCTCCTCGACGCGTACGTGGGCTGGGACCAGGACACCGTCAGCGGCGTCGACGGCCTCGACGACCCGGCCGGACTGCGGCTGGCCCGCACCGGCGGCCGGCCCGACCGGCAGGAGCTGCTGCCGTGGTTTCCCGACCCGCGGCTCGCGCCCGGCTGCCGCGCCGGTAGCTGGTTCCTGGCGACCCCGGCGGCCGTCCTGCGCCGGGAGGGCCCCGGCTGCCCGTGGCTGCCGGTGTGGCCGCCGCACTGCGCGCCGCCCGGGCGGACGGCGGCGCTCGCCGCGGCGGGGCACTGGCTCGCGACGGCCGGCCGGCGCGGCCCGGTCCGGGTGTGGTGGCGCGAGGGCGAGCAGGTCGTGACCGAGGTGCCGGGCCCGGCGCGGGTGGTCGCCGTGACCGGCCGCGGCGACGTGTACGCCGCCCGGGACGGTGCGACGGACGTGCTGTTCTGCCGGGCCGGCGCGTCGGCCTTCGAGGTGCTGCACACCGGGTTGCCCGGCCGCGTCGACGGGCTGCGGGTCGGGCGGGACCGCCGGCTGTGGGTCCTCACCACCGGCGACGGCGGCGCCGCGCGGATCTGGGTGGACGGGCAGCCGGCGACGCTGGCGCAGCTGGCCAGCGAGTTTCCGCGCAGCGCCCTGACGGCCACCTGGGACGGCGGCTTCCGGCTCGGCGGCGAGTCCTTCGACTGGGAGGGCCGGCCGCTGGACGGGCCACCGCCGCCCGCCGGCGGGCTCGGCACCGAGGGCCGGCTCGCGACCACCGCGATCGACAGTGGACTGTCCCGCTGCCGCTGGCACCGGGTCGCGCTCGACGCCGACGTGCCGGACGGCACCGCCGTGGGGCTGTCCCTGGCCGTCGGCGAGGACCGCGACACCGCGCCCGAGGAGGGCGACTGGCAGGCCGCACCGGCCGGCGCGCGCGACGTCCTCGTCGACCAGCCGCCCGGCCGGTACCTGTTCCTGCGCCTCACGCTCACCGGCGACGGCACCGCCACCCCGGTGGTCCGCCGGGCCCGGCTCGACTTCCCCCGCGCCACGAGCGCCGAGCTGCTGCCCACCGCCTTCCGCGCGGACCCGGCGGCCGACGACTTCACCGAACGCTTCCTGTCGCTGTTCGACGCCACCCTCGGCGGCATCGACCGGGTCATCGAGCGCTACCCGGCGCTGCTGGACGTGCGCGGCGTACCCGACGGGGCGCTGCCCTGGCTCGGCGGCCTGCTCGGCCTCGCGTTCGAGGCCGGGTGGAGCGCGGCGACCCGGCGGGAGCTGCTGGCCGCCGCGCCCGCGCTGTACCGCCGCCGCGGCACCCCCTGGGCGCTGCGCGAGGTGGTGCGCATCGTGACCGGGGTCGAGCCGGTGGTGACCGAGCTGGCCGCGGAGCGGGCGTGGCTGCGCCTCGGCTCCGCCCGGGACACGGGGCCGCGCGGGGACGGGTACGTGGGAGGCGCGCGGCTGTTCGGGCGGTCGGCGGCCCGCTTCCGGGTCGGCACGTCCGGGCTCTCCGGCGCGCCGGTGCGCGGCGGCGGCGACACACACACCGACCCGCTGTCCGCGCACGCGTACCGCTTCCGGGTGGCGCTGCCGCCGCACGCGCCATCCACTGTGGACGACGCGGCGCTGCGCCGGCTCGTGGCCGCGCAGGCGCCCGCGCACACGGCCGGGAGCGTGCGGCGCGGCGGGCAGGGCTGGGTGGTGGGCGTGTGGTCGGCGGTGGGTGTGGACACGGCGTTCACGACGCCGCCCGCGCCCGTGCTGGGCCGCACGGTGCGGCTCGGGCGGGCCAGTGTCGTGGCGACCAGCCGCCGCGGCGCCCACCGCGCGATCGCGGTCGGCGAGCGGGCGTCGGTCGGGACGGAGACGGTGGCGTGGTGACATTCGGGAGGGACGAGATGACGGAGACACGAACCGGGTTCGACGTGCCCGAGCTGCGGCGGCTGCGGTACTTCCACGGCCGGCTCCTCGGGGCCCGCGACCTGCAGCGCGAGCAGGACTACTTCCGGGAGCGGCTGAAGCTGCGCATGCGGTACCTGCTCGGGTACGGCGTCGCGTGTGGACTGCTGGTCGAGCCGGTGGCCGCACCGGCGGACCACGGCGGCGGGGAGGAGAAGACCACGCCCCGCGTGGCGAAGGTGCGCATCGCGCCGGGGCTCGGCGTCGACGCGTACGGCAACGAGATCGTCGTGCGGGACGCCTGCGTGGTGGACCTGTGGGAGGCGCTGTCGGGTTCGGCGCACACCACGACCACCGACCCGAAGACGGTCTGGGTGGGCGTGGAGTACAAGGAGACGCCGGTCGACCCGACCCGCACCATCTTCACGTCCGACTGCGGCGACACCTCGGACTGCGAGTTCGGCTGGACGAAGGAGACGTACACGATCCGGGTCACCGCCGACCGCCCCGAGGCCGACCGCCGCTGCGACACCTGCGGCGACCTGCACGGCGAGGGCAGCGGGGTGCTGTGGCTGGCCCGGATCGACGGCGTCGACTGGCACAAGCCGCTGCGCGCGTCGCAGATCGACCAGAGCATCCGGCGCCCGTTCGGCCGGCGGGTGCCCACGGTCATCACCGGTATCAACTGGCGGCACGGCCACACGTACACGGTGAGCGAGGCCAAGGAGCTGCTCGGCACCGTCAACGACAAGGGCGGCCTGGTGGTCCGCTTCTCCGACGACATCCGGGTCGACTCGTTGCGCCGCGGCGTGGTCGACATCCAGGTCGTCGAGGGCGGCGCGGGCAAGAACGCCGAGTCCTGGTTCATGGGTGGCGAGTTCGCGGCGCTGCCGAAGACCGAGTTCACCCGCGAGTTCCGCTTCCGGCAGACCACCCGGGAGACGCTGCAGGACGACGACCGGGTGCTCATCACAATACGTTCGGCGTTCCTGCTGGACCGCTGCTGCCGGCCGGTCGACGGCACGCACGTCGGCGGCAAGGTCCCGTACCTGCGGACCGGGTCCGGAAAGGACGCGGACGCCGAGGCGGACCTCTCGGCCGCGACCGACGGCGGCTGCGCCCTGCCGCCCTCCGGCGTCGGGCCGTGGACGTCCGGCGTCGGCCTGGGCGGCGACGTGTTCGAGAGCTGGTTCTTCGTGAGGGAAGGCTGAGGATGACTGTCACGGCTCCGGCCCGGACGGGCTGCGGGTGCGGCTGCGGCGCCGCGGCCACGCACCCGTCGACCGGCTTCACACGGCCGCGGTTCTTCGCCGGCCAGCTGCTCACCGAGGACGATCTGCAGGCGCTGACCGCGTACGTGACCGGCAAGGACCGGCTGCGCAACCGGCTGCTGTTCGGGCCCGGCGTCGTCTGCGGGCTGCACGTGGCCTGCGACCCGTGCGGCGGCGGGGTGGTCACGGTCCGCCCGGGGTACGCGATCGACCCGTGCGGCAACGACGTCGTGGTCGGCTGCGCGGAGAAGGTCGACGTGCTCGCGCTCGTCCGCGACCTGCGGGTGAGCGCGCTCGGCGCGGACTGCGGCGACCCGTGCGCCGACGACCGGGTCTACGGCCTCTACCTGCACTACACCGAGGAGGCCGCCGAGCCGGTCGCGGCGTACCCGACGGACGAGTCGTGCCCGCCTGAAGGGTGCACGCCGACCCGGATCCGCGAGACGTACCGCTTCGCCGTGCGCTGCCTCGACGGCGACGGCGACGGCGACGCCCGGTACACGCCGGCGACGGCGCTCGACGCGCGCCTCGGCGACCGCGAGCGGCTGGCCGCCGAGCGGGCCAGGGCACGGCTGCTCGCCGCGTACGGCGGGCCGCTCGCCGGCGCGGTGCGGGCCGCCGGCGCGCCGGTGCTGTTCACCGAGGAGACGGCGGGCCGGTGGAAGGCGGCGGCAGCCGACCTCGCGCAGCAGCCGTCGACGCCGGAGCAGGCGCGCGCGGCGACGGAGCACGTGCGTACGCTCGCCGGCGCGGTGGCCGCCCTCGACACGCACGACGAGCAGGGCCGGGCGTCGCTCGCCGACCGGTACGACCTCGACGTCGAGGCCGCCCGCGCGCTGCTCGGCTCCACGGTGTCCACATTGGAGGCGATGGACCCGGCGGCGGTCTGGCCCACGCCGGCGCACCGCCCGCTCGCCCAGGCCGTGCTGGCCGAGGCGCGGGCACGGGTGGTGGAGCAGCGGGACGGCGCCTCCCTCGAAGCGCGGATGCTGGCGCAGGGCGCACCGCTCAGCTACGGCATGCGGGCCGCGCTCGCCGGCGACCTGGCCCGGACCCGGCACTGGCTGCTCGGCCGGCTCGACCGGGACCGGGACCTGGCCGACTGCGGCATCCGGGCGAGCGTGGCCGGCGCCACCCTGCCGCCCGCGCTGCCGCCGGAGCCGCCGCCGGGCCGCGAGGTGGCCGGCGCGACCGAGCTGAGCCTCGCCGCGGCGGCGGCCGGGCGGCTCTCGACGGCGCTGACCCGGTACGTGACCGACGCGGCCTGCGCGAGCGTCCTGCCGCCCTGCGCCGCCCCGGCCGGCGACGGCGGGGTGCTGCTGGCCCGCCTGGAGCTCGACGACTGCGAGGTGCTGCGGGCCTGTGCGGCCGGGCGTCCACAGTGGCTGCCGGGCGGGCCGGGCTACGCGGCCTGGGCGCCGGTGCTCGACCGGGCGCGGGAGCTGGCCGCGTCGCTGTGCTGCGCGCCGGTGCCCACGCCGGCCGAACCGCCGCCGCCCGCCGAGGGCGGACCGGTGGCGCTCGGGTGGGTGCACGGGCTGTTCGAGGCCGCGCCCGGCCCGACCGACCTGGACGAGCTGCTGGCGCTGCTGACCGGGGCCACGTCCACGCAGGCCACGTCCACGCCGGCGGCGACCGAGGACGCCGGCGCTGACCTGCGGCGGGAGGTGGCGGAGCTGCGCGCGCTGGTGGGCTCGCTCGCCGCGGCCGTGCGATCCGCACCCGCACCGGCCGCCGAGCCGGCCCCGGACTCCACGGTGGACGACGCACCCGCGGAGGAGGCACCCGCCGAGGAGGAGCCGGCGGAGGAGCCCGAACCGGCACCCGCGCGGAAGGCGCCGGCCGCCCGGCCGAAGGCGCAGCCACCGGCGAAGGCGCCGCCGCGCAAGGCGACCCGCACCCGGCGGACCGGCGGGCAGGAGGGGTAAGAGCATGACCGAGCTACAAAGGCCGGCGTTCTTCGAAGGGCAGATCCTGGCGGCGGCGGACCTGGCGGGCACGGTCGACCACGGGCGGGGCCGGGCCGCACGGCACGACCGGTACCTGCACGAGTGGGGCATCGCCGAGGGGCTCGCGCTGACCGGGGAGGGGCAGACCGACCCGGACGACGGCAGCCGGTACGTGGAGGTGACGCTGCAGCCGGGCGTCGCCGTCGACGGTACCGGCCGCGAGGTGGTGGTGCCCGAGCCGGTCGCGCTGCGGGAGGCGCTCTTCGAGGAGGTCAACGGCGCCGACCCGGACAGCGGCGACGCGTACCCCGTCTTCCTCGCCGGCCTCGACCGCGAACCGGCCGGCGGCGCGCTCGTGCCCGACGGCTGCGGCGACCCCGGCGGGGCGAGCCGGGTGGACGAGTCGTACCAGATCCTCTTCGGACGGTTGGGCGACGAGCGGCTCGTCGCCGACCAGCGCCCGCCGGCCCCGGGCGACGGACCGGGCGACGGCACCACGCCGTGGCTCATCCTGCTCGGGTACCTCACGTGGGCCGGCGGGCGGTTCCGCGCGGTGCTGCCCGAGGCCGGTGGCGTGCGTCCCCGGTACGCGGGGGTGCGCGCCGACACGGTCGCCGCACGCGCCGGCCGCCTCGCGCTGCGCACCGCGCCGGCGGCGGCCGAGGGCGGGCCGGTCGTGACGCTCGACCGGCAGGCTGGGCTGGCGTTCGGCCTGTACCGCGCCGACGGCTCCGTCGACGAGGTGCTCGCCGTCTCCCCTCGGGGCGACGTCACGGTACGCGGGAAGCTGTCGATCGGCACCACCGGCGGCGCGGTCGCGGCGGTCTCCGGCGTGGCCACCGACGGGGTGCTGCTGCCGCTGCCCGCGGGCGTGAGCGCGGACGAGGTGGCGCAGGGCCGGGTGGTCCTGCACACGATGCTCGCGCCGCGGCCGCCCACATTGGACGGCGTGTGGCTGAGCGGCCCGGTCGAGTGCACTGTGGACGGCGAGCGGCGGGTGCGCAGCCGGATGCGCAGCATGCGCGCGGACGGCGACCGCGAGGTGCGCGACCACGCGGTGCCGGTCGACTTCCTGGTCCTCGCCGCGGCCGTACCGGCGCCGGGGCCCGCGGCGAGCGGGGGAGTGGCACGTGAGCCTCACGGTGGCGTACGCGAAGGAGACCGGGCACGTGCTCGGCGCGCTCGCGGTGTCCGGCCCGGTGGCGGCCGGTGACCTGTACGGGGCGGGCATCCCGCTGTGGGTGCCGCTGCCCGGCGGCGGGACCGCCAGCCTGACCGTGCCGGCGGCGCGGCTGGGCGTGGCGGCGGTGGACGACGAACCCGGTGCGCTGGCCGCGCCGCGCGACTGGGGCGTGGAGGCCGGCCGTACCGCGCTGCGCCCGCTCGCGCCCTGGACCGGCGGGATCACGGCCGCCGCGGACGGGCTGACGGTCACGGTGTCCCGGGCGGTGCCCGCGGCCGCGGCGGTGCTCGTCGTGGTCGCCGGCGGGCCGCCGCTGGCCGGGCAGATCGCGGAGGGGGAGCGGGAGACCACGCTGGGCGTCCGCCTCGCGCCGGGCGATCACGGCGTGCTGGTCCTCGTCTCCGGCTGGGTGGGCCGGCTGGAACGCGTGTCGCTGGCGGAGTCCGGGTGAGCGAGGAGCCCGATGTCGTCGTACGCCGCTGCGACGTGACAGTGGTCCGCGGCGGCGGCTGGAGCTGGGGCCCGGCCCCCGGCGAGCTGGTGCGGCGGGTCGTGGAGGCGCTGCCCGCGCTCATCCACGCCCAGCTGGAACGGGACGAGCGGCTCGCCGCCGCCCTGGCGGCCGCCGTGGACGGCGACGTGGAGATCACCGAGCCGGTGCGCGTGGTGGTACCGCTCTCCCTCGCCGACCTGGCGGCCGGCCTCGTCCCGGGCCCCGCCGCGCCCGGGCCCGCCACCGGTGGCGCCGCCGCGCCGCCACCCGACGCCCAGCGGGATGGCGAGGCCGCGCCCGCCGGCGCGCGGGAGGCGCGGTACCCGCGGCCGCCGCTGCCCTCGGGCCTGGCGCCCGTGCTGTCGGCCCTCGCCGAGCGGGGCGAGCTCGGCCGCCTCCTCGCCGCGCTGCCGCCCGCGGCGCTCGCCGCCTACGCCGCGTCGCTGGGTGTGCCGGGCGCGGAGCCGGCCGCCGCGGCCGCGGCGACGGCGCAGCCGAGGGAAACCGACCGCGCGGCCGGTCCGCGGATGGGCGAGGTCGAGGTCGGCTCCGTGCTGCCGTTCCTCGTCGCGGCCGCCCTCCACAAGGTCGACCTGCTGGCGCCGGTCGCGCCGGCGCTGGGCGGGGACGTGCGCGCGTTCGCCGCCGGTCTCGCCTACAAGGTGCTGTCCCCGCCCGGGCGCGGCTGGCGGCGTTCCACATCGGACGTCGAGGCCGCCGCCGCGTTCGCCGGCGTGCGCGGCGCCGTGGCGGACGACGTGCTGGCCGACCTCGCCCGCCGTGACGTGCCCGGGCTGCCGCTGCTGGACGGCCTCGCCGGCCTCGCCGTCTGCCGCGGCCACGAGGCGGACCGGCCGCTGCTGGTCACCCGGGCGGAGGGCGGGCTGCTGCTGGTCGAGCCGGACGGGCTGTTTCCGGTCGCGTGGGCCGACGCCGGGACACCTCTGGTGCCGTTCTGGGAGGCGTGCGGCCGCCCGCTCGTGGTCGCCGCGGGCGGGGTGCCGGTGGACGAGCTGGCCGCGGCCGGCGTACCGCTCGTGACCGCGACACCGCCGGCCCGGGGTGAGCCGTGGCGGCGGCTGCCGGGCGCCGGGCGGCGCTGGGTCGCCGGGCCCGCGGACAGCTGGTCGGACCGGCGCCTCGTGCCGCGCGCGGCGGCCGCCGACCTCACCGGACCGGTCGGGGCGGTCGACGAGCTGCTGGCCGCGATGGCCGCCCGCCGCGCGGTGCCCCGCGCGCCCCGCCCCGGACTGGAACGCACGCTCACCCTGATGGCCGCGACCGGCCTCGGCACGATCGCCTGGCTGCTGTGGCGCGACCGCGAACCGACCGAGCCCCAGCTCGCCCTCGCCCGCCTCGCCGACCTCGGCGGCCTGGTCCGCTTCGGGGAGGACGAGGTGCGGGTACGCCTGCCGTACGGCCGCCGCCACGACGACCTCGCCGCGCACGGCCTGCTCGCCGACGTGCCCGCCGTGGCCTGGCTCGACGGCCGCACGCTCACGTTCGGGCGCGGGTGAGCGCCGTGCCCACCCGCGCCGACCTCGCCCTGGCCCACCTGCGGCTGCGGCTGGCCGGCCCGCACCGGGCGCTGCGCGCGGCGGCCACCCGGCAGGCGGAGCTGGCCGCTCGCCTTCTCCGCCCCGACCTCACCCCGTACTGCGTGACCGACGAGCAGGCCGCGCTGCTGCTGGAACGCCTCGACGCCTGGTCCGCGCCGGGTCCGTCCTCCACCGGTGAGACGGGTCCGCCCGGGGACGGGGACGAGCAGGAGCGGGAGCTGCGGCGGGAGGCGGAAGGTGCCGGGATCGTGCTGCCGCTGGACGCGCTCGCCGCCCGCTGCGGGCTGGACCGGACCGAGCAGGACATCCTGCTGCTGGTCGCCGGACCCGAGCTGGACCCCGCGTACGAGCGGGTCTACGCGTACATCGTGGACAACCTCCACCGCCGCCTGCCCTCGGTGGAGCTGGTCGCCGCCACCCTGGGCGGGCCCGGCGCGCGGCGGCGGCTGGCGGTGCGGCGGATGCTCGGCCCGGCGGGGCGGCTGCGCCGGTACGGGCTCGTCGACGTGCTGCCCGGCACCGGCGTCGAGCTGGCCCGCGAGCTCGTGCCCGCCCCGGGCGTCACCGACCTGCTGCTCGGCGAGCCCGACGCCGGACTGGTGGGGCACGATCCGGGCGAGGTCGCCACACCGCCCGGGTACGCGCCGCCCGCGGTCGACCCGGCCCGCACCGCCCGGCTCGGGCGCGCGCTCGCCACCGGGCAGGTCGACCTGCTCGGCCTGTGGGGCGCCACGCCGTCCGCCCGGCGCGACGCCGCCGTCGCCGTCGCCGCGCACAGCGGCCGTCCACTTCGGACCGTCCTGCCCGGTGCCGACCCGGCCGAGGCGGTGCGGCTGGCGGCGGCCCTCGGCGCCGTGCTGTGGCTGCCCACCGGCGAGCCGGCCGAATCGCCGTCCACAGTGGACCTGCTGGTCCGTGCCCGGCTGCCGGTCATCCTGAGCGGCGACTCACCCTGGCGTCCGGTGCCGCTGCTGGCCGCCCGGGCGTACGCGGAATGGGACCTGCCCGCCCCCGGCTTCCGCGAGCGGCACGAGAGCTGGTCCACCGCGCTGCCCGGCCTTTCCGGCCCGCTGCTGGACGAGCTCGCGGCCCGCTACCGGCTCGGCGGCGACGAGTTGCGCGCGGTGGCCGCGGTCGCCGGGGCGGGCGCCCGGTTCGCCGGCAACGGCCGCCCGGCGCCGATCGCCGACCACGTCCGCCCGGCGGTCGCGGCCGTGACACGGGGCCGCACCAGCGGGTACCTGCGCGCGGTCACGCCCCGCCGCACCCTCGACGACCTCGTGCTGCCGCCGGAGCAGCTGCGCCACATCACCGAGATCGCCGCCGCGTTCCGGGCGTGGCCGAGGGTCGCCGAGGCGTGGGGCTTCGGCCGGCACCCGGGCGACGCCGGCGTGAAGGTGCTCTTCAGCGGCGAGCCGGGCACCGGCAAGACGCTCTGCGCCGAGATCCTCGCCGGCACGCTCGGTGTCGACCTGCTCACCGTCGACCTGTCCCAGGTGGTCTCCAAGTGGGTCGGCGAGACGGAGAAGAACCTGGACGCCGCGTTCCGCCAGGCCGAGGAGAGCCGGGCGGTCCTGTTCTTCGACGAGGCCGACTCGCTGTTCGGCAAGCGCGGCGACGTGCGGCACGGCACCGACCGGTACGCGAACCTGGAGATCGGCTACCTGCTGCAGCGGCTGGAGTCCAGCGACGTGCTGGTCATCCTCGCCAGCAACCTGCGGGAGAACATCGACGCCGCGTTCACCCGCCGCTTCACGTTCGTCGTCCACTTCACCCGCCCCGGCCCGGCCGAGCGCCGCCGGCTGTGGCGCCTCGCCTTCCCGCCCGCCGCGCCGCTCGCCTCCGATGTGGACCTCGCGGCGCTGTCCAGGCTCGACATGACCGGTGCGGCCATCGCCGCGGCCGCGCGCAGCGCCGCGCTCATCGCCGCCGAGAGCGGCGGCGGGACGATCCCGATGCGCGCGGTGGTGGCCGGCGTGGCCCGGCAGTACCAGCGCGAGGCGCGCCTGCTCCGCCCGGCCGAGCTGGGCGCGCACGCGGCTCTGCTCGCGCCCGTTGAACCCTCGGGCTAGCCATCACGGTCGATGTACGCGGAGGGCGCGTTCTGCCAGGCTGTGCCCCGTGCGCGAACGCGAGCTCCTGCTCCAGGAGGGCGAGCGGCTGCGTGCCGAGGCGCGGGCCCGCCCGGCCGCGGACGCCGCCCCGCTGTGGCGCGCCTTCGAGAAGGTGGCCGAGCGGTACCGGGAGCTGCTGCCGGAGGTGCCGGTCGCCCGCTGCCCGTTCACCGACGCGCCGGTGTGGTGGCCGGTCGACACGGCCGGGCTGGACGGGTGGTTCTGGGAGTACCCGAGCGCGGCCCGCCGCCACCCCCGCCCGCGTCCGCCGTCGTGGCTCGCGATGACCGGCGCGATGCGGCTGGCCGCGCCGGTGGAGCACACGCCGTTCGCGGTGGTGCCGGGGCCGGGCGTGCCGTTCGTCGTGCCGCGCGTGCTGGGTGCGGCGCCGGAGGTGCGGGGCGTGATCGCCCAGGTCGCGGTCGGGCGGCACACCGGCTGGGCGATCAGCTACTTCGGGCGGCCGGCACCCGGCACCCGGCTGGTGAACCTGTGGGGCACCGCCTCGTACCCCGTCGAGGGCGGCCTGTGGACAGGGTGGGAGCGGGAGGAGGCCGGGGTGGAGCGGTACGACTTCGACCTGGAGCCGTGGGTGGGGACGGGCGCGCTGCTGTGGATAACCCCTGGGGACGAGTCGGCGACCCTGCGCAAGGGTGTGGACGGCTGCCCGTACCTCGGCCTGCCCGGACCGCGGCGCTTCGCGGTCGTCGAGCGCGGCGAGGTGCGCTACGCCGAGCGGTTGGGGTGACGCGGCGGCGGGTACCCCGAAAGGGAAGTTGAGGAGGTCGTCATGATGCAACCCTTCATCCCACCGTTCGCACCGTGGGTCTGGCGCGACCCGTCCTGGCTCACCGCGCAGGACCCCGCGGCGGCCGAGCAGCGCGACGAGAGCATCGAGGCCGACGAGCGGGCGCACGCCAACCTGGCCGGCTACGACGTCGAGGCCACCGACGGCGGCATCGGCTCGATCGACGAGGCAAGCAACGAGGTCGACGGAGCCCACCTGGTCGTGGACACCGGACCGTGGATCTTCGGCCGCAAGGTGCTGCTGCCGGCCGGCACCGTGCAGCACGTGGACCACGACGAGCGCAAGGTCTACGTCGACCGCACCAAGGAGCAGATCAAGGACTCGCCGGAGTACGACAAGGACACGTTCGACTCGCCGGAGTACCGGGAGCGGGTCGGCACCTACTACACCGACAGCTACCGTTCCGTCCCGCCGCCCATGTAGGCACCCAATCGGGTGTTTCAGGGTGACTCGGGGCGTAACGGACTGATGTGATCGGGGGTCCGACCTTTCCAGAAAGGCTGGCCCCCCGTGACGCAACCTTTCACGCTGCCCGAGTTCTACACGCCCCACCCGGCCCGGCTGAACCCGCATCTCGAACAGGCCCGCACGCACTCCAAGGCGTGGGCGCGCGAGATGGCGATGATCGAGGGCTCGGAGATCTGGGACGAGGCAGACTTCGACAACCACGACTACGCGCTGCTGTGCGCGTACACCCACCCGGACGCCACGGCCGCCGACCTGGACCTGGTCACCGACTGGTACGTGTGGGTGTTCTTCTTCGACGACCACTTCCTGGAGGTCTACAAGAAGACGCGGGACATCCCGGGCGCGAAGGCGTACCTGGAGCGGCTGCGCGCGTTCATGCCGGTCAGCCTCGACGCGGGACTGCCCGAGCCGACCAACGCGGTCGAGGCTGGCCTCGGGGACCTGTGGCGGCGGACGGTGCCGGCGCGGTCGGCGGGGTGGCGGCGGCGGTTCGCGGAGAGCACGCAGGCGCTGCTGGAGGAGTCGCTGTGGGAGCTGTCCAACATCAGCGAGGCGCGGGTGCCCAACCCGGTCGAGTACGTGGAGATGCGCCGCAAGGTGGGTGGCGCCCCGTGGTCGGCCGACCTTGTCGAGCACGCGGTGCACGCCGAGGTGCCGGACGAGATCGCGGCGAGCCGGCCGATGCGGGTGCTCAAGGACGCCTTCTCCGACGGTGTGCACCTGCGCAACGACATCTTCTCGTACCAGCGGGAGACCGAAACTGAGGGTGAGCTCAACAACGGCGTGCTGGTGATGGAGCGGTTCCTCGGCTGTACTCCCCAGCGCGCCGCCGACACCGTCAACGACCTGCTGACCTCGCGGCTGCAGCAGTTCGAGAACACGGCTCTGACCGAGGTGGCGCCGCTGCTGGCCGAGTACGGCGTGGACCCGGCGCGCTGTGCCGACGTGCTGCGGTACGTCAAGGGGCTGCAGGACTGGCAGGCCGGCGGGCACGAGTGGCACATGCGGTCCAGCCGGTACATGAACAAGGGCGGGACCGTCCACCTGGGCGCGAAGGGCTTCGGCGCCTCGGCCGCGCTGCTGCCGGGCGTGTGGGCGCGGGCGCGCAGCCAGTCGTACAAGCCGTTCCTGCCGGTCGGGCCGGTGGACCTGCCGGACTTCCACATGCCGTACGAGGTGGGCACCAGCCCGCACCTGGACCGGGCGCGCGAGGCGGCGGTGCGGTGGGCCCGCGACATGCAGCTCATCGACGCCCCGCCGGGCGTGCCGGGCGCCGGCATCTGGGACGAGCGCAAGCTGCGCGGCTTCGACTTCGCGCTCTGCTCGGCCGGCATCGACCCGGACGGCGACCCGGAGGATCTGGACCGGTCGGCGCAGTGGCTGACCTGGGGCACCTACGCCGACGACTACTTCCCGCTGCTCTACAACACCACCCGCGACATGGCCGGCGCGCGGGCCTGCCACGAGCGGATGAAGCAGATGATGCCGGTGGACGGCCCGCCGGGCGTCGCGCCGTCCACACCCCTCGAACGCGGCCTCGCCGACCTGTGGACACGCACGACCGCCGGCATGCCTGTGGAAAACCGGCGGCAGTTCCGCGCGGCTGTGGAGACGATGACGGAGAGCTGGCTGTGGGAACTGGCCAACCACATCCAGCACCGCGTGCCCGACCCTGTGGACTACGTCGAGATGCGCCGCCGCACGTTCGGCTCCGACCTGACGATGAGCCTGGCCCGTCTCGGCCACGGCCGGCTGGTGCCGCCGGAGATCTGGCGGACCCGGCCGATCCGGTCGCTGGAGAACGCGGCCATGGACTACGGGTGCCTGACCAACGACATCTTCTCGTACCAGAAGGAGGTCGAGTTCGAGGGCGAGCTGCACAACGCGGTGCTGGTCATCCAGCACTTCCTGGGCTGCGACCCGGCCGCCGCCGTATCCGTCGCGAACGACCTGATGACCGCGCGGATCCGCCAGTTCGAGCGGACGGCGACGACCGAGCTGCCCGCGCTCTACGAGGACTTCGCGCTGGAGGCGGGCGCGCGGGCGGCCCTGGACGCGTATGTCGGGGAGCTGCGGGACTGGATGGCGGGGTGCTGCGCTGGCACCGGCAGACGAGCCGCTACGACGAGGTTGAGCTGCGCCGGGGAGGGCCTGGCCCCGGTGGCGGGTGGGCCGGCCCGCTCTTCGCTCTGCCTGGGCTTTCCGCCGCGCCCGGCCCTTCCGTGCTGCCTGGCCTTTCCGTGCTTCTTGGCGGCCAGGCCGCGGCTCTGGCCGGCAACTCGGCGGCGCGGTACCCCGCCAGCGCGGGGCCGTGCAGCCCGGCACGGGGGCGGTTGCGGACTCTGGTAGCCCGGCGGCGGTGCTGCCCGGCACGGGGGCGGTTGCGCAGTCAGGCGGCGGCCCGGCGGCGGTGCTGCCCGGCGCACGGGCGGTTGCGCTGTCCGGAGGCCCGGCGTCCGCGCTGTCAGGCGGCCCGATGGTGGCGCTACCCAGCAGCCCGGCGGCGAGGTCGTCCGGCGGCCCGGTGGTGGTGCCGTCATCCAGCCAGGGCGACCAGCCGGTGGCGCCACCGGTCTCGGCACTGCGCGGTCCGACTGGCCTCGGCACCTCGGCGGCACGGCCGTTCGCCCGCCCCGCGAGCCGCGCCTGAACTCTCCACTCGCGCCGCGACGCCCCAGCCGGCGTCGCGGTACACCGCCCAGCGTGGCGCCGCGCTGGGCGGTGTGCCGCGCAGGGCCTCCGCGCCTGTTGATCAGGGACTTCGTGGGGTGACACGCCGGCAGGCACGCCCACCAACTCCCTGATCAACCGCGCCGGGGGCGGGGACCGCGCGTGTATACCCAAAGTCACGCCGCCGTCGTAGGATCGGGACATTGGGATTGATGGATCTCGATCTCACCATCATCACCACCACGGAGGTTGTCATGGCCGTTACCACCAGCCGGAGCGGCGGGCGCGGTCGTGTCGCGCCGCGGCGTGCGCGCCGTGCGTGGACCCGCCCCGAGGTTCGCTGCCTGGAGACCCGCCCAGAGGTGACCGCGTACTCCGGCGACACCGGACCGTGGCTGTAGCCCGGCCGCGCGGCCGGGACGAGTTCGCCGGGGCCCTTCGCGGCCTCGGCGACCGCTACTGGGATCGCCACCCCTTCCACCTGCGGCTGCACACCGGCAAGTGCGAGCCGGACGAGGTGCGGTCGTGGGTGGCCAACCGCTGGTACTACCAGCGCAGCCTCTCCCAGAAGAACGCGGCCATCATCGCCAACTGCCCGCTGCCCGACGTGCGGCGCCGGTGGGTCGAGCGGATCGTGTTCCAGGACGGCCGCGACGGGGGCGAGGGCGGGCTCGGCGACTGGCTCGCGCTCGCCGACGCCGTCGGGCTGGACCGGTCCGCGATGCTCGACGAGCGGCACGTGGTGCGCGGCGTGCGCTTCGCCGTCGACGCGTACGTCACCTTCTGCCGCACCCACACCTGGTGGGAGGGGGTGGCCGCGGCGCTGACCGAGCTGTTCTCGCCCGGTCACATGGCCGCCCGGATCACCGCGTGGCGCCGCCACTACGGCTGGATCGACCCCGCCGGCTTCGCCTACTTCGAGAGCCGCATCCCGGTGGTGCGGGCCGACTCGGCGTACACGCTGGATCTTGTCCTCAACCACTGCGACACCCGGCGGCGGCAGGACGCGGCGCTCGCGGCGCTGGCGTTCAAATGCGACGTGCTGGGCGCCATGCTCGACGCCGTCGACTACCACGGCGGGCGGCGATGAGCCAGGTCACCGCCGCCGACCGCCCCGGCCTGCGTACCGGTGTCCGGCTGACCTACGACCCGGTGCGTGACCGGCACGCGCTGCTGTACCCCGAAGGCGTGCTGCTGCTCAACGAGACCGCCGCCGACGTCCTCGGCCTGTGCGACGGTGCCACGGTCGGTGAGATCGCGGCCCGGCTCGCCCAGGAGTACGACGGCGTGCCGGCCGGCGACGTCGCCGCGCTGCTGGACGACCTGGTGCGGCGCCGGCTCGTCACGGTCGTCGGCGACGGGCGCCCGGCGCCCCCGCCGGCCGATCCGCCCGGCGGGTGGACGGAGCCGCGCGAGCCGGTACCGGCCGGGATGCTCGCCGAGCTGACCTACCGCTGCCCGCTGCACTGCACGTACTGCTCCAACCCGCTCGCGCCCTCCGGCGGTGAACTGTTCACCGAGGACTGGCTGCGCGTGCTGGACCAGGCGCGGGACCTCGGCGTGCTCCAGGTCCACTTTTCCGGCGGCGAGCCGCTGCTGCGCACCGACCTGACCGCGCTCGTGGCCCGCGCGCACCGCCTCGGCCTCTACAGCAACCTCATCACCAGCGGCATCCCGATGAGCGACGCCGCGATCGGCTCGCTCGCCGCCGCCGGCCTCGACCACGTGCAACTGTCCATCCAGGACGCCGACCCGGCCGCCGGCGACGCCGTGGCCGGGCTGCGCGCGCACGCGCGCAAGCGGGAGGCGGCCGCGCTCGTGCGGCGGTACGGGCTGCCGCTGACCGTCAACGTCGTGCTGCACGCCGGCAACGTCGACCGGCTCGCCGAGATAGCCGACCTGGCGGTGGGGCTCGGCGCCGACCGGCTGGAGCTGGCGCACACCCAGTTCTACGGGTGGGCGTGGCGCAACCGGGCCGCGCTGCTGCCCACCGCCGACCAGCTCGCCCGCGCCGACGAGGCGGCCGCCGGCGTCAAGGAGCGGCACGGCGACCGGGTCGAGATCGTGTACGTGGCCGCCGACTACCACGCCACCCGCCCCAAGCCCTGCATGCGGGGCTGGGGCCGCCGGCAGCTGGTGGTCGCGCCGGACGGCGGCGTGCTGCCGTGCCTGTCCGCCGCCCAGCTGCCCGGGCTCGACGTGGTCGACGTACGCGCCGCCGACCTGGCCTGGATCTGGTACGACTCGCCGGCGTTCAACCGTTTCCGCGGCACCGCCTGGATGCCCGCGCCGTGCCGCGACTGCGCGCTGCGCGAGGTGGACTTCGGCGGCTGCCGCTGCCAGGCGTACCAGCTGCTCGGCGACGCCGCCCTCACCGACCCGGCCTGCGACCTGTCGCCGCACCACGGCGTCCTGGCCGGCCTCGCCGCGCGGGCCGAGCGGGTCGCGGCCGTGCCGAGGAGGCTGCCGCGATGAGGGTACGGCTGCTCGGCACCGCCGCCGGCGGAGGTGTTCCACAGTGGAACTGCGCGTGCACCGCCTGCCGCCGCGCCCGCAAGGCCGGCACCGTGCGCACCCAGGACTGCGTCGCGGTGACCGGCGACGGGCGCACCTGGTACCTGCTCAACGCCTCACCCGACCTGCGCGCACAGCTCGTCGCCGCACCGGAGCTGGCACCCGGGCCGGGACCGAGGCAGACACCGGTGCGCGGGGTGCTGCTGTGCACCGCCGAGCTCGACCACACGCTCGGCCTGCTCGCTCTGCGCGAGGCGGAACGCATCACCGTGTACGGCACCGCCGCCGTGCTCGGCGCGCTGTCCGGCCCGTTCCCCGTGCGCGACATCCTCGCCGCGTACACCTCGCTCACCTGGACCCCGATCGCCGCCGGCGAACCGATCACCCTGCCCGGCGGCCTCACCGCGACGGCGGTCACCGTCGGCGCCAAGCGCCCCCGCTACGTCGCCACACCGTCCGCAGGGGACTGGGTGGTGGCGTGGCGGATCGCCGACCCGCGCACCGGCGGCGTCCTCGTCTACGCGCCCTGCCTACCGGCTGTCGCCGGCCCGTTCCGGACCGCGGTCGCCGGGGCGCGCGTGGTCGTCGTCGACGGCACGTTCCTCTACGACGACGAGATGGCCCGCGCCACCGGCGGCGGCCGCACCGCCACCGCGATGGGCCACCTGCCGGTGAGCGCGTCGCTGCGGGACCTGGCGACGGCCGGCGCGCGCGTGCTCTACACCCACCTGAACAACACCAACCCGCTCTGCGCCCCCGACGCTCCCGAGCGCGACACCCTGGCCGCCTACGGCGCCGAAGTCGCCGAAGACGGCCAGGCGATCAACCTGTAACGCGAGCACCATTGCGTGACAGGCCTTTGCCCGCGTCCGCTTCAGCTGCGGACCGCATACTCCTATGGGGAATACGCCTCGAACTCGTAGACGCGGGCGGCGGTGTCGGTGTTGCTTGTCGGAGTCAGGATGTTGAGCCGGATGTAGCGCGCGTTGACGGTGCTGATGGTGTGGGTGGTGACGCTGGCGGTGTTGGCGCGGGCCTGTACCCGCGTCGTCCACGTCGCACCGTCCACACTGGTCTGGATGTCGAAGTCGCGGGTGTTCCAGGCGGTGTTCTCGCCGCCCGCGCCGGCGTGCCGCACCACGAAGCGGGACACCGGCGACGCCGCGCCCAGGTCGACGCGCCACCACCTGGAGCCGCTCACCGAGCACCACTTGTCGGCGTTGCCGCCGCTGACGCTGCCGTTGACCGCCTTCTCCGGGCCCTCGTCGGCGGCGCAGGAGCTGTCGGCGGTGGCCGCCTTGCCCAGCGCGAGGTTGACCGGCGCGGGCGGCTCGCCTGCGCCGCCGGTCAGCGTGAAGTCGTCCACGTCGAACAGGCCGCCGGTACCGGTGCCGCCGAAGACCAGGTAAAGCGGGCCTGAGCCGGCGCTCAGGGCCGTGCTGACGTCGGTGAACGTGCCGTAGCCGCCGGTGTTCGGCACCGCCAGCGTGCCCAGCAGCGGGCCGGTCGGGGAGCCGGTGCGGACCTGGACCGTGCCGCCGGTGCCGCCGGACGCGACGCGGGCGGTGATGCCGGTGCGGCCGGCCGGGCTGACCGCCGCGTACGCGAGCCAGTCGCCGTTGTCGATGTACCCGACGCGGGTGCCGCCGTGCGCGTTGCCGTCGGCGACGTTCTGCGTCCCGGACTGGGACGTGTACGACTCGGCCTCCACCCGCTGCGGCTGCGTGGTGGGCGGGGCGGTGGTCGGCGGGGCAGTGGTCGGCGTGGACGACGACACCGTCTGGTACCGGTGCCCGGCGACCGCCGCGAACGTCGCCTGTGGACCGTTCCGGGTGACGGCGACCGCCTGCCCGGTCGTGAGGTCGACCACGCCGGCGGTGGCCAGCAGCGGGTTGCGGACGGTCAGCTCGCCGCTGCTGCCGGCGGCGACCGTGATGCGGGTGGCCGCGCCGCCGCTCCACGCCACGTCCACGGTGGCGTTGCCGCGGGCGCGCAGGCCGGTGACCGCGCCGGTGGACCACGCGGCGGGCAGCGCCGGGAGCACGTCGACGACGCCGGTCTGGCTCTGCAACAGCATCTCGGCGATGCCGGACGTGGCGCCGAAGTTGCCGTCGATCTGGAACGGCGGGTGGGTGTCCCACAGGTTGGCCAGGGTGCTGCCGGTCAGCTGCTCGCGCAGGAGCTTGTGCGCGCGGTCGCCGTCGCGCAGCCGGGCCCAGAAGTTGATCTTCCATGCCTTGCTCCAGCCGGTACCGCCGTCGCCGCGGGCGTTGAGCGAGACCCGCGCGGCGTTGGCGTAGGCGGCGGTGGTCAGCGGGGAGATCTGCCGGCCGGGGTGCAGGCCGAACAGGTGCGAGACGTGCCGGTGGGTGTCGCCGGGGTTGTCCCAGTCGCCCTTCCACTCCTGCAGCTGCCCCACGAACCGATCCGCAGCCCTGGGTCGAGGCGGTCCAGCGTGGACTGCCACTGCGCCCGGGCGGTGGCGTCGAGGCCGAGCGTGGCGCTGGCCGCGACCGTGTTGCTCAGCAGCTCCCACACGATCTGCTGGGACATCGAGGCGCCGGCGGTGAAGTCGCCGTTTTCCGGCGAGTAGCTGGGCGAGACCACGAGCCGGCCGTCGCGCGGGTCGGTGTGCAGGCTGGCCACCCAGAAGTCGGCGACCTCCCTCATCGCCGGGTACGCCCGGTCGCGCAGGAACGCGGTGTCGCCCGAGAAGCGGTAGTGGTCGTACAGGTGCTGGCACAGCCAGGCGGCCGCTTCGGGAAACCAGAACGAGGTGGGCCAGTCGTGCACACCGGTGTACCCGAAGGGGGTCGTCTCGTTGTGCACCACCCACCCGGGCGCGCCGAACATCGACTGCGCGGTCACCCGCCCCGGCGGCCGCAGCCCGTCGACGAAGTCGAACAGCGGCGCGGTGGTCTCGCCGAGGTTGGTGATCTCGGCGGGCCAGTAGTTCATCTGCAGGTTGATGTTGACGTGGTAGTCGGCGGCCCACGGCGGGCTTGTCGAGTTGTTCCACACGCCCTGCAGGTTGGCCGGCAGCGAGCCGGCGCGGGAGGAGGCGATGAGCAGGTACCGGCCGTACTGGAAGAACAGCGCCTCCAGCGCCCGGTCGGCGGCGCCGCTCCCGCCGGTGTACGCCGAGCGGAGGTTGTCGGTCGGTATGTCCGGCATCTGCTGCCCGATGTCGAGGCTCACCCGGTCGAACAGTCCTTTGTAGTCGGCCACGTGCTGGGCCCAGAGCGCGTCCCACGACTGAGCCGCCGCTGCGTCCACCGCCGCCGTCACGCGGGCGTGGGGGTCGGCGCCGCGGTAGCTCGGGTACGCCTGCGCGTAGTTGGTGCCGGCGGAGAAGACGATCGTCGCGCTGTTGGCGCCCGCGACGGTGATGCGGTCGCCGCCACTGGTGCGGGTACCGCCGTCGGTGATCACGCGGAACTGGGACTCGTACACGATCCCGTTGTTGGGCAGCGTGCCCCGCACGGTGATCCGGTCGCCGGAGACGGTGAGGGCGGCGCCGGCGTGCGGCGACGTGTGCCGCAGCACGAAGGAGACGCGGCCGGCCTGGCTGGCGGTGAGGCGGGCGACGATCGCGTTGCGGGGGTGGCTGGCGATGTACTCCCGCCGGTACGTCACCCCGCCGTGCTCGTAGCCGACCCGCGCGGTGGCCTCGGCGATGTCGAGCTCGCGGCGGTACCCGTTGACGGCGCCGGGTGTCCCGGTCATGTCGAGGTAGGCGTCGCCGAAGTTCTGGTACGCGCCGAAGCCGGCCCGCGGCCCGCCCAGCCGGCTCGCCACAGTGGACGGTGCCATCCGCTGGTCGCGGTCGAGCTGCGCCTGCACGTCGTCGATGGCGGTGGGGCGGGGCGAGGTCCAGTTGCCGTTGTGGTACTGGCCGTCGCCCGGGCCGCCGTTCCACAAGGTCTTCTCGTTGTACTGCAGGCGCTCGGTCTGTACGCCGCCGAAGACGCTCGCGCCGAGCGCGCCGTTGCCGATCGGCAGCGACTGCGTCTCCCAGTCGGTGGCCGGCTCGTCGTACCACAGGGCGAGCGCGGGGTTCGCCGCCGCGGCGGCCGGGTGGAGTCCGGGCACGACGGCGAGCGTACCGGCGATCAAGGCGGCGCCGGCCGCGACGGCCAGCCAGCGCCGGGCGAGGGGAGGGGGTGGGTGCCCATGGCGTGGACGGTACAAAGAGTGAACTCATGGATGCAAGAACTTCGATGAAACTCGAAAAAACAGGACGGGAGGCGCCCCGATTATGGAGCGCCTCCCGTCCCCGGAGAGCGGCTAGCGGCTACCGGCGCCGGCCAGCTCCGCCTCCGGCGCGGGCTCCGGCGGGACCGGCAGGTGCCGCTCCGGCTGGCCCTCGACGTGCAGCTCGGGAAGGAGCCGGCCGAGCCACGCCGGCATCCACCAGTTGGCGCGGCCGAGCAGGTGCATGACCGCCGGCACCAGCAGCATGCGCACCACCGTCGCGTCGACGAGGATCGCCGCGGCCATGCCGATGCCGATCATCTTGAGCACCAGGTTCGAGCTGGGCACGAAGGCCGCGAAGACCGCGATCATGATGGCCGCGGCGGCCGTGATGACCCGGCCGGTGCCGGCGAGCCCTTCGGTGATGGCGCGGCCGTTGTCGCGGGTCCGGGTCCACGCCTCGCGCATCCGCGAGACCAGGAACACCTCGTAGTCCATCGACAGTCCGAACAGGACGGCGAACATCAGCACCGGCACGAACGACGGCAGCGGCGTCTCGGTGTCGATGCCGATCAGCTGGCCGGCCCAGCCGCCCTGCAGGACCAGGGCGACCACGCCGTAGGCGGCCGCCACGGACAGCAGGTTCATCGCCGCGGCCTTGACCGCCACGGCCACGCTGCGGAACGAGGCGAGCAGCAGCAGCATCGACAGCAGCACCACGCCGCCGATGAGCAGCGGGATGCGGCGGGCCACGTTTTCGTTGCTGTCGATCGCGGTGGCCGTCACGCCCCCCACCCGCACCGTGGCGGCGGAGTCGTCGACGGCGGAGGGGATTGTTTCGTCGCGCAGGCGGTGTACCAGATCTTCGGTCTGCGCGTCCTGCGGCCCGGTGGCCGGCAGCACGGTGAGCACCGCGGTGTCGCCGGCGGGGTTGAGCCGGGGTGCCGTGACCAGGGCGACCCCCGGTGTCGCCGCGACCGCCGCGCGCAGGCCGTCCAGCGCGGACGCGTCGCCCGGCCGGGCCAGCTCCGCGGCCAGCACCAGCGGGCCGTTGGCGCCGGCGCCGAACGCGGCCGCCTGCATGTCGTACGCCTGCCGCGTGGAGGTCTCCGCGCGGTCGTTGCCCGCGTCCGGGTAGCCGTAGCGGACGCCGAGGAACGGCGCGGCGAGCGCGAGCAGGATGGCCACGCCGGCCAGCGCCGCGACGACGCGGTGGCGCTGCACGAGGCGGCTCCACGCCAGCCAGCCGCGCCCCGGCTCGACGTGCCCGCCGACCGCGACCTCGACCGGGCGGCGCCGGCCCAGCGGCAGGCGCAGCCGGTCGACGTGGCGGCCGAGGTAGCCGAGCAGGGCGGGGAAGAGGGTGGCGCTGGCGGCCATCACGACGAAGACGCCGATGATCGTGACCACGGCGGCGCCGCGCATGAAGGACAGCCCCATCGCGAACAGGCCGAGCATGCTGACCACGACCGTGCTGCCGGCGACCATCACCGCGCGGCCGGCGGTGTCCAGCGTGGCCACGGTCGCCGCCTCGGGCTCCAGCCCGGCGGCCCGCCACTCGCGGAAGCGGGTGACCATGAGCAGCACGTAGTCGATGCCGATGCCGATGCCCATCATCGTGGCGAGCGACGTGGACCAGTCCGGCGCGTCGACGAAGCGCAGCACCAGGCCGGTGAGCGTGCTGCTGACCGCGAGGCCGGCGACCGCGGTGAGGATCGGCAGGCCGGCGGCGACCACCGAGCCGAACGTGAGCAGCAGGATCACCGCGGCCGCGAGCAGGCCGATGCCCTCCGAGCCGATCTCGCCCTGCTCGGCCAGGTTGACCGTCTGGCCGCCGAGCGCGACGTCGAGGCCGGGCCGGTCGGCGCCCTTCGCGATGTCGAGGAGCCGCTCGGTGTCCGCGTGCGGCATGTCGTTGGGGTTGGTCACGTCGAGGCGCAGGTGCGCGACGAGCGTGCCGCCGTCCGGCGAGATGCCGCCCGGGACGCTGAAGGGGTCGTCCACGCCCGCCACGTGCGGCACGACCTTGAGCTCGTCGAGCAGCGCCTGCACGTCGCCGCGGGCGGTGGTGACCCCGCCGTCGACCCGGACCACCACGTCGACGACCTCGCCGGCCTGCGCCGGGAACTTCTCCTGGAGCAGGTCCTGCGCCGCCTTGGAGTCCGAGCCGGGCGCCGAGTAGTCGGCGGAGAACTCGCCGCCGAAGGCCGCCGAGAGGCCGGCGGCGAGCATGAGTGCGGCCAGCCACAGCAGTACGGTGCGGCCGCGGTTGCGGTAGGTGAGCCGGGCCAGCCGGCCCAGCGGTCCTGCGTTGCTCATCGCCGTTCCCCGCCGTTCATGTCCGTTCCCCCAGTGAAGTGATGTCAGATCCGTTAAGGTCCATAACAAACACGATGGAACGTCACTTGTCAAGCGCCTTCACGTCTGTAACGATGCTTAACGGAACGTTTGACATGGAGGAAACATGAGCGAGCGGAGCGAGCGAATCATCGGGCTCAGCGCCTGTGGTGCCTCATGGTCGCCCGCAGCGAAGCGAGGACGGCCATGAGCCCGACCCCGCGGACCGCCCCCGCCGCGAACGGGCGCGGGCAGCGACGATCGACGAGATCAAGCAGACCGCGTTCGCCCTCATGCGGGAGCGGGGGACGGTCGACGTGCGCTTCACCGACATCGCCCGCGTGATGGACATGACACCGCCCGCGCTGTACCGGTACTTCGCCGACCGGGACGAACTGGTCAGCGCGTTGATCTCGGACGCGTACGAGGCGCTCGGCACCGCCGTCGCCAAGGCCCGCGCGCAGGTGCCGCCGGGCGACGTCGCGGCCGCTTTCGTCGCGGCCTGCCAGGCGTACCGGCGGTGGGCGCACGAGGAGCCGCAGCAGTTCGCGCTGATCCTGGGCATGCCGCTGCCCGACTACGCGGCGCCGGAGGACGGCAGCACCAGCGAGGCGGCCGGCCGCGCGATGGCGCAGCTGTCGTCACTGTTCGTCGAGGCGCTGCAGTTGGGACGGCTGGCGCCGCCGCGGATCACCGAGGTGGACCCGGCGGTGGAGCTGTGCGCCCAGGCCAAGCACGAAAAGCACGAGATCGGCGTCGACCCGGCGCATTTCCAGGCGATGCTGCACGCCTGGGCGTCGCTGCACGGGTTCACGTCGCTGGAGGCCAACGGCCACTTCGCCTGGATGGACGAGGAGGCGCGGGACGCGCTGTTTCTCGGCCAGCTCCGCCTGGCGGCGGAGGCGGCGGGCCTGCCGGTGACCTAGGCGGTGGTAGCCGGCGTCGGCGGCAGGGGGAGCGGCAGACCCGGCAGGCCGTCGATGCTTGCCGCGATGTGCTCCTTCTTCTCGAAGTAGGCGCTCAGCGACGCGTCGTCCTCCCGCGCGAACCGCTTGCCGTGCAGGTCGCGGTCCTCCTGGTACGCCATGAACGGCACCGCGTAGCCGCAGGTGTCCCGGATCAGCTCGGCCCGCACGACGACGATCGCGCGCAGTCCGTGGATGCTCGCGTCGATGTCCGGGAAGTGGGCGAACAGCTCGCCCCAGCGCGGGTCGTCGCGGAAGACGGGCTCGCCCCGACCGTGCACCCGCACGATGTTGGGCGGCCCCTGGAAGGCGCACCACATGAGCGTGATCCGGCCGTTTTCCCGCAGGTGGGCGACCGTCTCGGCGTTGCTGCCCGCGAAGTCGAGGTAGGCGACGGTCAGCTCGTCGATGACCGCGAGCGAGCCGCGCAGCCCTTTCGGCGAGAGGTTGATCGTGCCGTCGCCGGCCAGCGGCGCGGTCGCGGTGAAGAACATCGGCTGCGCCTCGATGAACTCCCGCAGCCGCCCGTCGATGCGCTCGTGAACCTTCCCCATGATCACGATTATGGCCGCTGCCGGGTGCGGGGTCGTGTGTGATTCCGGTGGGTGGAAGGGCCAGCGGCACGTCGAGAACCGGCGGGCGGCTCCGACTCCCCTCGGAGTCCGACATCCGACGAAGGAGTGGGTCATGGAGACGAAGACGCTTTCCGTGCCGGGGGCGAGCCTGCACTACGAGGTGCGCGGTGCCGGGCCGGTGCTGCTGCTGATCTGCGGGGGCGTGTACGACGCGGCCGCGTTCGCGCCGCTCGCGCAGGAGCTCGCGGACCGGTACACGGTCGTGACGTACGACCGGCGGGGCAACTCGCGCAGCCGGCTCGACGGGGCGCCCGGTCCGCAGGCGATCGAGGAGCACGGCGACGACGCGTACCGGGTGCTGGCGGCGGTCGGGGTGTCCGGGGCGGCCCCGGCGTACGTGTTCGGCAACAGCTCGGGCGCGATCATCGGCCTCGAGCTGGCCGCGCGGCACCCGGAGCTGGTGCGGGTGCTGGTGGCGCACGAGCCGCCGCTGTTCGAGCTGCTGCCGGAGCGGGAGCACTGGCGGGACGTGATGCGCGAGGTGGAGGCCGCGTACCGCGACGGCGGGTCGGCGGCGGCCGGGCAGGTGCTCGGCGCCGCGCTGGGGATGAGCGGGGCGCCGTCCGGCGACGAGGGCGAGGACCGGGTGCCGGGCGGTGCCGAGGCGCCGCCGGAGCTGGACCCGCAGACGGCCGCGATGCTCGCGCGGTTCGCGGCGAACAACGAGTTCTTCCTGGAGTTCGAGGTGCCGCCGTTCGCCCGGTACGTCCCGGACGGCCACGCGCTCAAGAGCGGCAGCACGCGGGTCGTGCCGGCGGCCGGCGCGGCGTCCGAGGGGGAGCCGCCGGCACGGGCCGCGCACGCGGTGGGCGCGCTGCTGGGCGTGCCGGTGGCGACGTTCCCCGGTGACCACGGCGGGTTCGGGCTGGAGACCGCCCTGTTCGCGCGCCGCCTCGACGACGTCCTGCGCGCGGCCTGAGTGGTTGATCAGGGACTTGGTGCGGGACACGCCGGCGGACACGCCCGACCAAGTCCCTGATCAACCGCGAGGGGTGGGGCGAGGGCGGGCGGTGGCGGCCGCCGTCAGGGCGAGCATCGCGGCGGCTGTCAGGGCGAAGCTGATCGGGTAGCCGGCGGCGCCCGCCACCACGCCGAAGCCGAGCGCGCCGAGGCCGTACCCGGTGTCGTAGGCGACGCTCCAGATCGCGGTGGCCGTGCCGTACGCGGCGGTGGAGACGCGGGCGTACATCATCGCGAGGCTGGCGTTCTGCACGACGCCGAAGCCGGCGCCGAAGGCGAGCATCCCGCCCAGCAGCGCGACAGCGCTCCCGGCGGCCAGCACCAGCGCGAGGACGCCGGCGGCGGCGAGCAGCGCGCCCGGCACCAGCAGCCGTGCGGCGCCGTGGCGGTCGCCGAAGCGCCCGGCCCACCAGCGGGCGGCGGTCGTCGCGACGGCCTGGGCCAGCAGCGCGACGGCGGCCAGGCTGCCGGCGTGCGCCACCGCCGGCACGAAGGTCACCACGATGCCGGCGGCCGTCGCCGTGCCCGCGAAGACGACCGCGGGGCGGACCAGCGCCGGCTCGCGCAGGCCGGCGCCGGGCGCGACCGCCGTGCGGCCGGCGGGCAGGCCGAGCACCGCGCCGAGGCCGGCGAGCGCGGCCAGGGCGCCGAGCACGAACACCGCCTCGGCGCCCGCGCGGTCCATCAGCCACACGCCGAGCGGGGTGGCGATGACGGCGGGCAGGCCGGCGACGATCCCGAGGACGCCGAGGCCCTCGCCACGCCGCCCGGCGGGGATCATCTCGGCGGCCCACGCGCCGCACACGACGAAGATGACCGCGAGCCCGAGGCCGCGCAGCACGCACACCACGACCACCACCGGCAGCGCGGACGAGGCGAGCAGCGCCAGCGCCGGCAGGGCCAGCAGGGCGAGGCCGGCGGCGAGGATGGCGCGGTAGCCGTACCGGGCGGCGAGGCGGGGGATGGCCAGCTCCCCGGCCACCGACGACAGCATCAGCACGCCGGTGGCCAGGCCCGCCGCGAAGCCGCCGGCGCCGGCCGCGGTCAGATGCGCGGGTACCACCGACAGCAGCAGGTAGAAGCCGAACAGCCCGGCGAAGTCGGCCAGCATGACCAGCGCGAGCGGGCGGGACAGCAGGCGGGGCGCGGGTGCGGGTGCGGCCAGGGCGATCGTCGTCATGTCCTGAACGTACGAACCCAGCCGGCCCACGCTAAGCTCCAATTCTGTGTCGATCGAGTGGGCCGGTTTGGGACCGGAGGTGCTGCTGCGGCTGGACCGCGACGGGCCGGAGCCGCTGCGCGCCCAGCTCGAGGGCGGCCTGCGCGAGGCGATCCGCGCCGGGCGCCTGCGGGCCGGCGAGCGCCTGCCCTCCTCCCGCGAGCTGGCCCGCCAGCTCGGCGTCTCCCGCGGCCTCGTGCAGGACTGCTACGGCCAGCTCTACGCCGAGGGGTACCTGACCGCGCGGGTCGGCTCGGCCACGCGGGTGGCGGCGACCGCGCCCGCCCGCCCCGCGCCCGCCCCGGCCGAGCGTCCCGCCGCGGCGCGCCTCGACGTCGACTTCGCGTCCGGTGTGCCCGACCTGGCCGGCTTCCCGCGTGCCGACTGGGCGTGGGCGGTCCGCGAGGCGTGTCGCACGGTCGCCAACGCCGACCTCCACTACGGCGACCCGCGCGGCGACCGCACCCTCCGCCGGGTGCTGGCCGGCTACCTGCGCCGCGTGCGGGCCGCCGTCGCCGAGCCGGCCGACATCGTGGTCTGCACGGGCTTCGCGCAGGGGCTCGGGCTGGTCCTGCGGGCGCTGTCCCGGTCCGGGGTGCGCGCCGTCGGGTTCGAGGATCCGGGGTACGGGCAGGGCGAGACCCTCGCCGCGGTCACCCGGCTGGGCATCGAGGCGGTGCCGGTACCGGTCGACGAGGGCGGCGTCGACGTGGCCGCGCTCGCCCGCACCGGCGTGGCGGCCGTGGTGCTCACGCCGGCCCACCAGTCGCCGACCGGGGTGGTGCTCGCGCCCGACCGCCGGCACGCGCTCGCGGCGTGGGCCGCCGACCGGGACGCGGTCGTCGTCGAGGACGACTACGACGCCGAGTTCCGGTACGACCGCGAGCCCGTCGGCACCCTCCAGGGCATCGCCGCCGGCCGCGTCGTGCTGCTCGGCACGGTCAGCAAGTCGCTGGCCCCGGCGATGCGGCTCGGCTGGGTGGTGTGCCCGCCGCACCTGACCGAGGCGATCGTGGAGGAGAAGCGGCTCAGCGACCGCGGCTCGCCCGGCCTGGACCAGCTGGCGCTCGCCCGCCTGATCGAGTCCGGCCGGTACGACCGCCACCTGCGCCGCATGCGCGGCGTCTACGCGGGCCGCCGGGAGGCGCTGGCCGGCGCGCTCGCCCGGCACGCGCCCGGCCTGCGGCTGACCGGGCTCGCCGCCGGCTTCCACGCGGTGCTCCACCTGCCGGAGGGCGTGCGCGAGGCGGACGTCGTCGCCGCCGCGCGGGAGCGGTCGGTCGGGCTGTACGGCATGAGCGACTTCCGGATGTCCGGCGGCACCACGCCCGGGCAGCTGGTCATCGGCTTCGGCAACCTCGGCGAGCCCGCCATCGAGCGCGGCGTCGCGGCGGTCGCCGACCTGCTCACCGGAAAGCCGGGTGGCCACGCCGACTGATCGCCGTCGCGGCGCTGCCAGCCGGGCGGCGGCCGCCCACGCCGGACGACCTGCTCGCGGCCGTGCGGTCGATCACGGCGGGCTGAGCCGGGCATAGGATGCGGCGCCATGGGCGAGCTGAGCGACGGGTCAGCGGACACGGCGGGCGCGGGTCCGGCCCCTGCCGGTGCGCAACCGGTGGCGCGGGTGCGGCGGCGCCGGTGGCGGGTGCTGCGGCGGGTCGCGCTGGTGGCCCTGGCCGGGCTGACGGCGCTCGCGCTCGTGGCGGGCGTGCTCGCGGTGTGGGCGGTGCGCCGCTCCTTCGCGGAGTACGCCGGAGAGCGCACCCTGCCCGGACTCTCCGCCGAGGTGACCGTGCACCGCGACGGGTACGGGGTGCCGCAGATCTACGCGCGCACCGCCGGTGACCTGTTCCGCGCGCAGGGGTACGTGCACGCCCAGGAACGGTTCTGGGAGATGGACTTCCGCCGCCACGTGACCGCCGGCCGGCTCAGCGAGCTGTTCGGCCGCGACCAGCTGGAGACCGACACCTACCTGCGCACGCTCGGCTGGCGGCGGGTCGCCGAGCGGGAGTGGGGGATCGTCTCCGAGGAGAGCCGCGGCTTCCTGCAGGCGTACGCGGACGGCGTCAACGCCTGGCTCGACCAGCACGGCGGCGGCGAGCCGAGCGGCGACGTGAGCCTCGAGTACACGGTGCTGGGCCTGACCAACCGCGACTACCGGATCGAACGGTGGAGCCCCGTCGACAGCCTCGCCTGGCTCAAGGCGATGGCCTGGGACCTGCGCGGCAACATGAGCGACGAGATCGAGCGCGCCGTCCTGCTCGGCGCTGGGCTCACCCGTCCGGCGGTCGACGAGCTGTTCCCGCCGTACCCGATGGATCGAAACAGGCCGATCGTCGACGGCGGGCGGGTGGCCGGCGGCGCTTTCGTGGCCGCGGAGGCCGGCGGTGCCGGAGGCGGGTGGGTGCCGGCGCTCACCGCGGTGCGCGACGGGCTGGCGGACCTGCCCGCCCTCCTCGGCCGCCAGGGCACCGGCCTCGGCTCCAACTCGTGGGTGATCGCCGGCAGCCGCACCTCCAGCGGCAAGCCGCTGCTCGCCAACGACCCGCACCTCGCGCCGAGCATGCCCGGCATCTGGTTCCAGGCCGGGCTGCACTGCGAATGCGGGTTCAACCTGTCCGGGTTCACGTTCGCCGGGGTGCCGGGCGTGGTGATCGGCCACAACGACGCGGTCGCGTGGGGCTTCACCAACCTGGGACCGGACGTGACCGACCTCTACCTGGAGGAGGTCGCCGGCGACAAGGTGCGCGTCGGCGGCGGCTGGCAGGACCTGGAGAAGCGGACCGAGACGATCAAGGTGGCCGGCGGCGGGCCCGTCACGATCACCGTCCGCACCAGCCGGAACGGGCCGCTGCTGTCCGACGCGTCCGAGGAGCTGCGCGACGTCGGCGGCCGCCACGCGGTCGCGCTGCGCTGGACCGCCCTCGACCCCGGCCGCACGATCGACGCGCTCTTCGCGCTCAACCGCGCCCGCGACTGGGCGGACTTCCGGGCGGCGGCCGCCCTGTTCGAGGTGCCCGCGCAGAACCTCGTGTACGCGGACGTGGCCGGCAACATCGGCTACCAGGCGCCGGGCCGCATCCCGGTGCGGGGCAAGGGTGACGGGCGGGTGCCGGCGCCGGGGTGGGACACGGGGTACGGGTGGCGCTCGTACATCCCGTTCGACGAGCTGCCGAGCGTGCTCAACCCGGCGCAGGGCTACATCGTGACGGCCAACCAGGCGGTGGTCGGCCCCGGCTACCCGTACCTGCTCACCCACGACTGGTCGTACGGATACCGCTCCGAACGCATCAACGAGCTGATCGAGCGGGCCGGGCGCATGGTCACCGTCGAGGACGTGGGGCGGATGCAGACGGACGCGTACAACGCGCTCGCGCCGCTGCTCGTGCCCCACCTGCTGCGCGTACCGTCCGCCACGGGCGCGGTCGACCTGCTGCGCGGCTGGGACTACCAGCAGCCGGTCGACTCGGCCGCGGCCGCGTACTTCAACGCCGTGTGGCGGGCGCTGCTCGCGCGGACCTTCGACGAGCTGCCCGCCGACTACGAGCCCGACGGCGGCGACCGCTGGTGGGAGGTCGTGCGCGCCCTGCTGGAAAAGCCGGCGTCGCCGTGGTGGGACGACCGGGCCACGCCCGCGGCGGAGACGATGGACCAGATCCTGTCCGCCGCGCTCGCCGACGCCGGCGCCGAGCTGACCGACCGGTTGGGCGACGACCCGCGCGCCTGGCGCTGGGGCGACCTGCATACGCTCGAACTGCGCAACCAGAGCTTCGGCGAGTCCGGCATCGCGCCCGTGGAGTGGCTGTTCAACCGGGGCCCCGAGGCGGTGCCGGGCGGATCGTCCATTGTGAACGCCACCAGCTGGGACGCCGCCTCCGGCTACGAGGTGGACGCCCTGCCGTCGATGCGCATGGTGGTCGACCTCGGCAACCTCGACGGCTCGCGGTGGGTCCAGCCGGCCGGCAACTCCGGACACGCGTTCAGCGCGCACTACGCCGACCAGTCCGACCCGTGGCGGCGCGGCGAGCTGCTGCCGATGCGCTGGGACCCGGACACCATCCGCCGCGAGGCCACCGGCACGCTCGTGCTCCGCGCGCCCTGACCCCCGGCCTCGGAACGCCGCTACTGGGCGTCGGAGAGCTTGGCGATCGTGGCCGTGGCGCGGCGGACGGTGCGGATCTCGCCGGTGGGGATGGCGTCGTCGAGGAAGGCGTAGCGGCGGGCCATCTCGGCGTCGGGGGTGCCGGCGCGCGTGCGGTCCTTGGTGGCGCGCCACCAGTCGCCGATGTCGCCCCAGCCGGGCGCGGACAGCGAGCCGCCGAAGTGCTGGACCGAGAGGGCGGCCACGAGGTTGGCGAACGCCAGGCGGTCGGCCAGTGGCCAGCCGGCCAGGGTGCCGGCGATGAACCCGGCGCCGAAGACGTCGCCGGCGCCCGTGGGGTCCAGCGCCTCGACCGGGATGCCGGGCACGGACGCCTGCTCGCCGGTGCCCGCGTCGAGCGCGAGCGCGCCGGCCGGGCCGCACGTCACCACGGCCACCGGCACCCGCTCGGCCAGGGCGCGCAGCGCGGCCTCGGGAGTGTCGGTGTGGGTGTAGCGCATCGCCTCGACGGCGTTGGGCACGAAGGCGTGGCAGTGGTCCAGCACCGACAGCGCCTCGGCCGACCAGGTGCCGGTCGCGTCCCAGCCGGCGTCGGCGAAGACCAGCGTGCCGGCGGCGTGGGCACGGCGTACCCAGGGCATGGGTTCCAGGCCCAGGCTGACGTACGCGGTGCGGGCCGCGGGCAGGTCGCCGACCAGGCCCTCCACGGTCGCCGGCGCGGGGTGACCGTGCGTGATCATGCTGCGGTCGCGCTCGTAGGCGAGCGAGACCGTCACGGGCGAGTGCCAGTCGTCGAAGCGGCGGGAGGCGGTCAGGTCGACGTTCTCCTCGCCGCAGAGGATCTGCCAGCAGAAGTCGCCGTACGCGTCGGAGCTGATCGGCGAGCTCAGCCCCGTGCGGACGCCGAGGCGGCTGGCCGCGACGGCGAGGTTGGCGATGCCGCCGGGGCTGGAGCCCATGCCGAGCGTCCACACCTCGGTGCCCGGCGCGGGCAGGGCCGGGAGACCGGTGAAGATGATGTCGAGGTACACGATGCCGGCCGCGAAGAGGTCGAGGGGCTGACCGTCGACGGCGCTGTCCACAGTGGCCGGCATCTACCGATCATGCCACGGCCTGGTCAGGGGCGAGCGGAAGAGTCACGCGAACGAGCAGGCCACCGCCGTCGCGGGGCTCGGCCGTCACGTCGCCGCCGTGCGCGCGGGCGACCGACCGCACGATCGACAGGCCCAGGCCGGCGCCGCGGTCGCGGTCGACGCGTTCGGTGCCGTACCGGCGGAACGGCTCGAACAGCCCCGGGATCTCGTAGCGGGGGATGACCGGTCCGGAGTTGCTCACGGTGAGCTCCACGACGCCGCCGGGGAGCGTGCGGCAGGCCACCCGCACCCAGCCGTCCGGCGGGGCGTTGTGGCGGATGCCGTTTTCGACCAGGTTCTGCACGAGACGTTCCAGCAGGACGGGGTCGCCGAGCGTGGGCGCGGGCGAGGGCTCGCCGCCGACCCGGACGTCCGCCTTGTCCGCCTCCGGCGTCAGGTGGGTGACCGTGTGCGCGACGACGTCGGCGAGGTCGACGGGGCTCTTGTCGAGCATCTCGTTGTCGGTGCGGGCGAGCAGCAGCAGCCCGTTGATGAGCCGCTCGTGCCGCAGGTTGATGTCGAGCAGCAGCTCGGTCAGCTGCCGCACCTCGGGCGTGAGCGCGTCGCGGTGTGCGGCGTACTCCAGCACGGCCCGGCTCAGCGTGAGCGGGGTGCGCAGCTCGTGCGAGGCGTTGGCGACGAAGCGGCGCTGGCCGTCGAAGGAGCGGTCCAGCCGTTCCAGCATCGTGTCGAACGTGTCGGCCAGCTCTTTGATCTCGTCGGTCGGCCCGGCCAGCGCGATCCGCTCGTGCAGCCCCGGTCGGCGGCGGGCGCGGCGGCGATGCGGTGCGCGGTCTCGGTGATCCGGTGCAGCGGCTGCAGCGCCCGCCCGGCCAGCAGCCACCCGAACGCGACCGCCACGGTCGTGACGAGTACCAGCGCGACGATGCCGGTGGTGAGCATGTCGTCGAGGGCGGCGTCGCGCAGCTTGGCGGGCAGCTCCGCGGCGTAGAGCTGGTCGACGTCGGTCGGCGCCTGGCCGGGCGGGCCGGTCCGGGTCAGCAGCTTCATCGTGGTGGGCAGGCGCTGGCCGACCAGCACGTACATGACCGCGACAAGCACCGCGCCGGCCACGAGCAGCAGCCCGCCGTAGAGCACCGTCAGCCGCGCGCGGATCGTCAGGCGCCTCACCGGATCACGTACCCGTCGCCGGGCACGGTCTCCACGACCGGCGGGTCGCCGAGCTTGCGGCGCAGCTTGAGGATCGTCACCCGCACCGCGGCCGTGAACGGGTCGGCGTGCTCGTCCCACACCTTCTCCAGCAGGTGCTCGGCGCTGACCACCGCGCCGTCCGCCCGCATCAGCTCGGCCAACGTCGCGAACTCCTTCCGGGAAAGCGCCACATAGCGTCCATTGCGGTACACCTCGCGCCGCGGCAGGTCGACGGTGATGCCGGCGCGGTTGAGCACCGGGGGCGCGGCCGGGCGGGCCCGCCGGCCGAGGGCCAGCACGCGGGCGGCGAGCTCGGCGAAGGCGAACGGCTTGGGCAGGTAGTCGTCCGCGCCGAGGGAGAGCCCGGCCACCCGGTCGCCGATCTCGGCCGCCGCGGTGAGCATCAGCACCCGCGTCTGCGCCCCGAGTCGACCAGCGCCCGGCACACGTCGTCGCCGTGCACCACCGGCAGGTCGCGGTCGAGCACCACCACGTCGTAGTCGTTGACGCCCAGCCGTTCCAGCGCGGCGTCGCCGTCGTACGCGACGTCCACCGCGTGGGCCTCACCCCGCAGCCAGCGGGCGATCAGGTCGGCGAGCAGCCGCTCGTCCTCGACGACCAGTACACGCATCGCCCCATGATTGCCGATGGGCGTGTTCGTTCGGCGTTAACGCCCGCGGAAACCGCCGGGTAACGGGCCGCCGCGTTGACTCTCAGCCGTTCGCCGGCCGCTGGGGCCGGCCGTTTCGGGAGACACCATGAGAAGGACGGTTTGGGCGGTCGTGGCGGCGGTGTTCGCCTTCGCGCTCGCCGGCTGCGGCGGGGACGACGGCGGCAACGGCGGCATCGCCTCCGCGGGAGGTACGGCCAGCGCGGCGCCGGGGGCCAGCCCGTCGGCGAGCAAGGACAACTACGAGGCGATGCTCGAGTTCACCGAGTGCATGCGCGGCGAGGGCATCGAGATGGACGACCCCCAGCCCGGCGCCGGCGTACAGCTGCGGCTGCGCGGCAGCGACCCGGCCAAGACCGAGGCCGCGATGGCCAAGTGCCGCCACCTGATGCCGAACGGCGGCGAGCTGCAGAAGGCCGACCCGGATCGGATCGAGAAGGCCCGCCAGTACTCCAAGTGCATGCGCGACAACGGGGTGGCCGCCTTCCCCGACCCCGACCCGGAGACCGGCGGCATCATGCTGCGCGCCGCGCCGGGCAGCGGCCTGGACCCGAACGACCCGACGTTCCAGGCCGCGCAGAAGACCTGCGAGAAGCTGCGCCCGGTCCCGCCCGGGAGCGGCGGATGAAGCGGCGTCGTCGCGGGCGCGTGTTCCTGGCCGCGGGGGTGGCGGTCGCCGCGGCGGGCGGTACGGCCGCCGCGGTCACCCTCGACCGCGGCGCGAGCGGGACGGCCGGCGGCAGCACCCTGCCGCCGGCCACGGCCCAGGTGCAGCGCTCCACGCTGGTGGACGCGGAGACGGTCGACGGCACGCTCGGGTACGGCACCGAGACCGCCGTCACGCCCCGCCTGCGCGGCACCGTCACGTGGCTGCCCGCGGCCGGGGCGACGGTCAAGCGCGGCGGCCGCCTCTACGGGGTCGACGACACCCCGGTGGTGCTGCTGCGCGGCACGCTCCCGCTGTACCGGCCCCTCACGCCGGGCGTCGAGGGCGCGGACGTGAAGCAGTTCGAGCAGAACCTCGCGGCGCTCGGCTACGACGGCTTCACGGTCGACGAGGAGTACACCGACTCCACCGCCGACGCCGTGCGCGAGTGGCAGGAGGACCTCGGCGCCCCGGAGACCGGCGCGGTCGAGGTGGGCCGGGTCGCGTACGCCGCCGGCGACGTGCGGATCTACGAGGTGCGCGGCCAGGTCGGCGACCCGGCGGGCGGGCAGGCGGTGCTCTCCTACACGGGTACCACGCGGGTGGTCACCGCCGACCTCGACGTGGACCAGCAGCGGCTGGCCGGCAAGGGCGCGGCGGTGAGCGTCACGCTGCCCGACGGGCGCACCGTCCAGGGCGAGGTCGCCGCCGTCGAGACCGTCATCGAGCTGGGCGACGGCCAGAACCAGGAGCCGGAGACCAAGCTCGAGGTCACCGTCTCGGTCGCCGACCAGAAGGGGCTGGGCACGCTCGACCGGGCCGCCGTGGACGTGTCGTTCACCGCCGAGAAGCGGGAGGGCGTGCTCAGCGTGCCGGTCGCCGCCCTGCTCGCGCTCGCGGAGGGCGGGTACGGCGTGCAGGTCGTCGAGGGCACCGCGACCCGCATCGTGCCGGTGGAGATCGGCATGTTCTCCGGCGGGCGGGTCGAGGTCACCGGCGAGCTGTCCGAGGGCGTGACCGTGGGCGTGGCCTCATGACCGCGCTCGTCCTGGAGCTCGAGGGGGTGACGAAGACGTACCCCGGCGGCGTCGCGGCCGTGCGCGGCGTGTCGCTGGCCGTGGCCCGCGGCGAGATGGTGGCGATCGTCGGCCCCTCCGGCTCCGGAAAGTCGACGATGCTCCACCTGATCGGCACACTCGACCGCCCCACCAACGGCACCGTACGGGTGGACGGGTTCGACGTGGCCCGGCTCTCGGACCGGGAGCTGTCCGCGCTGCGGGCCACCCGGATCGGGTTCGTGTTCCAGCAGTTCCACCTGGCGGCCGGCGTGCGCGCGGTGGACAACGTCGCGGACGGCCTGCTCTACGCCGGCGTCTCCCGCCGGGAGCGGCGCAGGCGGGCGGCGGCCGCGCTGGAACGCGTCGGTCTCGGCCACCGCCTCGACCACCGCCCGCACGAGCTGTCCGGCGGCGAACGGCAGCGCGTGGCCATCGCCCGCGCGGTCGTGGGGGAGCCCGCGCTGCTGCTCGCCGACGAGCCCACCGGCAACCTGGACACCGCGTCCGGCACGGCGGTGATGGCGCTGCTGCGCGAGCTGCACGCGGCCGGTACCACCATCGTGGTCATCACCCACGACCTGGAGATCGCGGCCAGCGTGCCCCGGCAGGTGCGCATGCGCGACGGCCAGGTGGAGGCGGCCGAGGTGGAGGCGGCGGTGACGGTATGAGTGCCATCGGCCACCGGCTGGCGCCCGCGCGAATGCGGGCATCCGACGTCCTGATCGTCGGCGGAGCGGGACTGCGGACGCGGCCGCTGCGCGCGTTCCTGTCCGCGCTGGGCATCGCCATCGGCATCGCCGCGATGGTCGCGGTCGTGGGCGTCTCCACGTCCAGCCGCGCCGACCTGCAGCAGACGCTCGACCGGCTGGGCACCAACCTGCTCACGGCGGGGCCCGGCAACGACCTCTTCGGCGCCGCGGCCACCCTGCCCGACGAGTCGGTCGAGATGATCCGCCGGATCGGGCCGGTGACGGCGGTGTCCGCGGTGGGCAAGGTGCCCGACGCGAAGGTGTACCGCTCCGACCGCATCCCGGAGATCGAGACCAACGGCCTGCTCTGCCTCGCCGCCCGGCTCGACCTGCTGGAGACCGTGAGCGCGACGCTGGAGAGCGGCACGTGGCTCAACGAGGCCACCGCCCGCTACCCCGCGGTGGTGCTGGGCAGCGCGGCGGCCGACCGCCTGGGCATCGGCGCGGCCGGCCAGGACGTGCGGGTGTACATCGGCGGCGAGTGGTTCACCGTGGTCGGCGTGCTCCACCCGGCCCCGCTCGCGCCGGAGCTGGACTCGGCCGCGCTGGTCGGCTGGGCGGCCGCGGAGTCCTATTTGGACTTCGACAGCCACCCGACCACCGTCTACACGCGGGCCGACGAGGAGTACGTCACGGACGTCCGCGACGTGCTCGCCGCGACCGCCAACCCGGAGACGCCGAGCGAGGTCGACGTGTCCCGCCCGTCCGACGCCCTGGCGGCCAAGCAGGCGGCGGACCGCGCGTTCACCGGCCTGCTGCTCGGGCTGGGCGCGGTGGCGCTGCTCGTCGGCGGGGTGGGCGTGGCGAACACGATGGTCATCTCGGTGCTCGAACGCCGCGCCGAGATCGGGCTGCGCCGCTCGCTGGGCGCGACCCGCGGCCAGGTCCGCGTGCAGTTCCTGTCCGAGTCGCTGCTGCTGTCCGCGCTGGGCGGCGCCGGCGGCGTGGTACTGGGTACGGCCGTGACCGCCTTCTACGCCACGACGCAGGACTGGCCGGCGGTCATCCCGCCGTGGGCGGCGGCCGGCGGCATCGGCGCGACGCTGGTGATCGGCGCCATCGCCGGCCTGTACCCGGCGATCCGGGCCGCCCGCCTCCCACCGACGGAGGCACTGTCCGCACCCTGACGGTCAGGCCGTGTTCTGGAAAATCCTTTGGCCCGGCCGGAACCCTCCGGCCGGGCCGTGGGACGTGGGGCGGGCCGGCACCGCCGGGGGCCATCGCCGCCGGTGCCGGCCCGGGTCTCAGCGCGGCGTCAGACCGCGCGCCAGAGGGCGGGGACGTTCGGGGGTTCCCATCCGGCGAGCGCGGTGTGGGCCTGCAGGCACTGGTACGTCCTGCCGCCGTAGGTGACGCGCGCGCCCACCGCGTACGCCGTGCCGGCCGCCCACGTGCCGCCCTGGGACGGCGGGGGTGTGGTCGGGTTCGGCGGTGGCGTGGTGGGGTTGGGCGGCGGGGTGGTGGGGTTGGTGCCGCCGCCTCCGACCTGCAGGTCGACGCAGGCGTAGAACGCCATCGGGGTGTCGGCGATGTTCCAGATGGCGAGCACCGTCTGGCGGCCGCTGGGGATCCCGCTGACCGTGTGTGACAGCGAGAACGGCGGCTGCTGGTTGTTCTGGCTGAACGACGCGAGCAGCCGGCTGCCCACCCAGTACTCCCAGGTAGTCGTCCGGTGTGCCGCGGTCAGCCGCCAGTTGAACGTGACGGTGCTGCCGGTGCTCGTCGCCGGGAAGCGGGAGCTGTCGTTGAGCACCGCGAACTGGGCCAGCCCGCCGTTGCAGCTGCGCAGGCCCTTGGGGCCCTCGACGCTCTGCGGCTCGTACTGGATCGGGCCGCAGTTGGCCACCCTGCCGGTGGCGCACATGTCCTGGCGGCTGGGTGGCGAGGTGATCCACCCGTGCCCGCTGGCCGGGCTCGACGGCAGTGCGATGAGCACCAGCGGCAGGGCCGCGATGCCACCGGCGAACGCCGCGACCTTTCGTCGTAGGTTCATCCAGCTCTCTCCTTGTGGGGGGAAACAGGGGAATCCGGCCGTGGGTAGCGAGAGGTTACATCGGCGTGACACGATCTGTAAATATTGTTAAGAGAAGATGCGCGCCTTACTCTTAATCTTCTTTACGGTTGGGAGTGTCGATGTCACGTCGCGTGGTCGCCCTGGTCGCGGTGCTGCTGCTCGCCGGCTGCACCGGCACCGCCGGGAGCCCGCCGGCGCCCGTGCCGTCCACACCGGACACGCGGGTCGGGGGCTCAACAACACCGACGTCATGTTCCTGCAGATGATCCTGCCGCATCACCGGCAGGGCGTGGAGCTGGCCGGGCTCGGCCACGCCAAGGCCGGCCGCGCCGAGCTTGTGGAGCTGGCCGCCGCGATCGAGGTGACCCAGGAGGACGAGGTCGAGCTGATGGCCGGCATCCTCGCCGGCTCCGGCGCGCCCGAGTCGGCGCCGGCCCCGGCGGGAGGTGAGGACCCGCACGCCGCGCACGGCGGGCTGCCCGGCACGAGCGAGCAGCAGGTCACCGCGCTGCGCGAGTCGACGGGGGCGGAGTTCGAGCGCCGCTTCCTGAACACGATGATGGCCCACCAGGGCGACGCCATCCAGCTCGCCAAGATGGAGGCGGCCAGCGGCGCCTACCAGCGCCTCGTCGACCTGGCGCGGCGGATCGAGCAGTCCCGCACCGCCCAGATCGAACAGATGCAGAAGCTCCTCGACGCCACCCCCCGCTAGCTTCGCGGTTGACCAGGGAGTTCGTGGGGCGGATCGCCGGCCGACACGCCCACCAACTCCCTGATCAACTGGGAGGGCGGGGGGCGTGGGCGCGCTCCCGGCCGCACGGTAGGTTGGACCCCTTATTTCAACACGTGGCGGAAGTGCGGGGTCGGTGGACGCGAAGCGAGCGACCGTACGGGACATGCGCCGCCGCAACCGGGCGGTGCTGCTGTCGAGGCTCTACCACGACGGGCCGCTGAGCCGGCAGGAGCTCACCGGCGCCACCGGGCTCAGCGCGGCCAGCGTCAGCAACCTGGTCGGCGAGATGCTGGAGCAGGGGCTCGTCGAGGAGGCCGGCGCGGTCGACTCCGACGGCGGACGGCCGCGCACGCTGCTGCGCGTGCGCCCCGGCTACGGCTACCTGGTCGGCGTCGACGTGGGCGAGACGCGCGTACAGGTGGAGCTCTTCGACCTGTCGATGACCGGCCTCGCCAAGGCGGACCACCCGATCGAGTCGGCCCGGCCGGCGCCGGAGACGGTGGTGCGGCACATCCTTTCGGGCCTGGCGTCCGTGACCGCCGCCGCCGGCATCCCGCACGAGTCGCTCCTCGGCGTCGGCGTCGGGGTGCCCGGCGTGGTCGAGCAGGGCGAGTCGGCGACGGTGCACGCGCAGACGCTCGGCTGGGAGGGCGTGCCGCTCGAGGCGATGCTCCGCGAGGGGACCGACGCCCGGCTGTACTTCGACAACGGGGCCAAGACGCTCGGCCGCGCGGAGATGTGGTTCGGCGCCGGGCGCGGCGCGCGCCACGTGGTGATCGCCCTGGTCGGCTCCGGCGTCGGTGCCGCCGTGCTCACGGACGGCGTCAGCTACCGCGGGGTCAGCAGCAGCGCCAGCGAGTGGGGGCACACCACGATCGTGTACGGCGGGCGCCGGTGCCGCTGCGGCGCGGACGGCTGCCTGGAGGCGTACGTGGGCGCCGAGGCGGTGCTCGACCGCTGGCGGGTGGCCCGGCGCGGCCGCGCGGTCCCCGGGCCGGACGAGGAGAGCGGGATCGCGGCACTGGTCGCCGGCGCCGAGCGTGGCGAGTCCGCGGCCCGCGTGCTGGAGGAGACCGCCGGGTACCTGGGCGCCGGCATCGCCAACCTGATCAACCTGTTCAACCCGGAGCGGATCGTGCTCGGCGGCTGGGCGGGGCTCGCGCTCGGCGGCGCCCTGCTGCCGCGCATCCGCGAGGTGGCGGCCGCGCACGCGCTGCGCCACCCGTACGGGCAGGCGTCCATCGAGCTGTGCCGGCTCGGCCCGGACGCGGTGTCGGTGGGCGCGGCGACGCTGCCGGTCGCCCGGCTGCTGACCTCCGGCGGCGCCCGCTAGTGCGTCGACCACTCTGGTTCGCCGGGGAACCCGGCGAACCAGGCCCTGCCGGGCGCAGGGTTTCCGGGTCCGCCCGCTGCGCGGGCGGACCCGGAAACGTCAGTGGTCACCGCACCAGGCGCACGGGAACGGGCAACAACTTATTTCAATGCTTGTATTGACTATTAATAGTAAAGCTTCCTAACCTTTGTGACACCTGCGCGGTTCCGCTGTCGGCGGGCGGCCCCGCGACCGGACGACTACCGAAAGGATCGTCGATGTCACGAAGGGCCCTCACCGCGCTGGTCGGCGCGGCCGCGACCGTCGCGGCCGCCGCGCTCGTCGCGGTGCTCAACCCGGCCACGTCCAGCGCCGCCGTGCTGCCGAACGGCTTCAAGAGCGTCGGTTACATGCCGTCCTGGTCCGGCAACGTCAGCACCATCCAGTACAGCAAGCTGACCCACATCAACTACTCGTTCGCGCTGCCGAACGCCAACGGCACCATCCAGCCGGTGGAGAACATCGCCAAGCTCCAGCAGCTCGTCTCGCTCGGCCACGCCAACAACGTCAAGGTGCTCATCGCGGTCGGCGGGTGGAACGACGGCAACGACTCGGCGTTCGAGACGTTCGCGGCCAGCTCGGGCGGGCGCACCACGTTCGTCAACACGATGGTCAACTTCGTCACGCAGTACAACCTGGACGGTGTCGACATCGACTGGGAGTACCCGGACCCGGGCGCGTCGGGCAACAACTTCACGCTGCTGATGCAGCAGCTCAGCACCGCCATGCACAGCCGGGGCAAGCTGCTCACCGCCGCGGTCGTCTCCGGCGGCACCACGGCGAACGGCGTGCAGCCGGCCGTCTTCGGCTACGTCGACTTCCTCAACATCATGACGTACGACGGCGGCAGCCCGCACGCCAACTACGACTGGGCGGTCAGCAACGTCAACGCGTGGAAGGCGCGCGGCCTGCCGGCGAGCAAGACCGTGATGGGCGTGCCGTTCTACAGCCGGCCGGGCTACTACACGTACGCCAACCTCGTCTCGATGGACCCCGCCAACGCCAACCGCGACTGCACCACCGCCGGCGGCGCGCAGCAGTGCTACAACGGCATCCCGACGGTGAAGCGCAAGACGCAGTACATGATGGCCAACGGCGGCGGCATGATGAACTGGGAGCTGTCCCAGGACGCCACCGGCGCCAACTCGCTGGTGAGCGCGATCTACGAGGTGGCCACGGGCGGCAACCCGAACCCGCCGACCACCCCGCCGCCGGGCGGCCGCACCGGCCAGATCCTCGGCATCGCCAGCAAGTGCGTGGACGTCGCCGGCGCCAGCACCGCGAACGGCGCGGCGGTCCAGCTCTACGCGTGCAACGGCACCAACGCTCAACAGTGGACGGTCGGCTCCGACGGCACGCTCCGCGCGCTGGGCAAGTGCATGGACGTCACCGCGGCCGGTACGGCCAACGGCACGAAGGTGCAGCTCTACGACTGCAACGGCACCGGCTCGCAGGTGTGGCAGGCGCAGTCGAACCTGACGCTGCGCAACCCGCAGTCGGGCAGGTGCCTGGACGCCACCGGCAACAGCTCGGCGGACGGCACGCGGCTGCAGATCTGGGACTGCTTCGGCGGCGCCAACCAGCAGTGGCGCCTGCCCTAGTCCCGTCGGAAACCGCGGGCCGCGCCCCCTCACCGGTGGGGCGCGGCCCGCGACCCGTCACACGTGGCCGGAGACGGCGTGCGGCGCGTACGGCGCCTCGAGTGCCGCCGCCTCCTCGTCGGTGAGCGACAGCTCGGTGGCGGCGACCGCGTCCTCGATGTGCGGGAGCTTCGTGGCGCCGACGATCGGGGCGGTCACCGCCGGCTGGCGCAGCAGCCAGGCGAGCGCCACCTGCGCGCTCGGCACCCCGCGCCGCTCGGCGAGCGCGGCCACCGCCTCGGCGACGGCCACGTCCGAGTCCTGGTACAGCTCCTTGAGGAACGCGTCGCTGCCGGCCCGGGTGGTGCCGCCCTTGCCGGCGCGGGCCAGCAGGCCGCGCGCGAGCGGGCTCCACGGGATCACGCCGACGCCCTGGTCGAGGCAGAGCGGGAGCATCTCCCGCTCCTCCTCGCGGTACATCAGGTTGTAGTGGTTCTGCATGGTGACGAACCGGGTCCAGCCGTTGGCGCTCGCCACGTGCTGTGCCTTGGCGAACTGCCACGCCCACATGCTGGAGGCGCCGATGTAGCGGGCCTTGCCGGCCTTCACCACGTCGTGCAGCGCCTCCATCGTCTCCTCGATGGGCGTGTCGTAGTCCCACCGGTGGATCTGGTACAGGTCGACGTGGTCGGTGCCGAGCCGGCGCAGCGAGCTGTCGATCGAGGCCATGATGTGCTTGCGGGACAGGCCGCGGTCGTTGGGGCCGTCACCCATCGGGTTGTAGACCTTGGTGGCCAGCACGTAGTCCTCGCGCCGGGCGAAGAGGCTGTCCAGCAGCTTGCCGGTCACCTCCTCGCTGGCGCCCACCGAGTACACGTCGGCGGTGTCGAAGAAGGTGACGCCGAGCTCGACGGCGCGCCGTACGATCGGCTCGCCCGCCTCCTGGTCCAGGACCCACTCCCGCCACTGGGTGGAGCCGTAGCTCATCATGCCGAGGCAGATCCGGGAGACCTTGAGGCCGGTCGAGCCGAGTCGTACGTAGTCCATACCCCTACCCTATGCGGGCCGATCGCCTACGTCGGCGGATACGCCTTCACCTCCAGCAGGCCGACGGAGTCCGCGGCGCTCTGCAGCACCACCCGCAGCTGCGTCGTGCTCACCGTGTTGAACGTGACGTTGTTGTACTGGTCGGCCGCCACCGGGTAGCCGCCCGCGCCGGGCACGTCGACGAAGGTGCTGCCGTTCCAGTACTGCAGCCGCCAGGAGGCCGGCAGGTCGATGCCCTGCCCGTCGTCGAAGAAGTACACCTCGGCGCGGTTGAGCGAGACCGCCGACGGCCAGGTGAGCTGCGCCCACTGCTCACCCTCGTTCGGCCAGGTGCCCCAGCGGGGGTTGACGGTGTCGTTCGACGACGGCGGGTCGATCCCGTCGTTGATCGCGTTCACGTTCTCCCACGAGGAGGTGTACGACGCGGACGGGGTCGCCGAGCCCGCGACGTTGCCGGTCGGCGGGTCCGGGTCGGGGATGGTGCCGCCCCGGTTGTACGCCTTGACCTCGGTCAGGCCCGCCTTGGAACCGGACGCGTGGGTCAGCTGAACCCGGATGCGCTGGGTGGTGACCGGCGCGAAGCGCACGTTGTTGTAGTTGCCCTGCGGCGTGGCCGGCGACTTCACCTGGGACGACACGTTCGTCCAGGTGCTGCCGGACAGGTACTGCACGTTGTACGACGCCGGCGCCCGGTAGGTGGCGTTCTGCGGGCGGCTGTCCCGGAAGTGCAGGCGCAGCTCGTCCACCGTCCGCGACTGGTTGAAGTTGAGCTCGTACCAGTCCTGGGTGTTCGGCGAGCCCGCCGCGCCCCAGATCGGGTCGTTGATCGTGTACCCGTCGATCGCCGCGCCGGTCGACGTGCCCGAGGCGGTGAACGACGCGGTCGCGCTCGCACCCTGCGCCAGGTTGGGCAGCGTCGAGGTGAGGTCGACGCCCGCCTTGGCGAACATGTCGACCATGCGGGCCGAGGACTGCGCCACCGCGTTCGGCGCCTTGACCGGCGAGGTGGTGTTGAAGGCGACCGAGCCGCCGGCCGGCAGCGACACCGCGCCGGTGGCCGGGTTGTAGACCACCCGGGTCAGCTGGTTGACGGTGAACGCGCGCTGCCCGTTGACGAACACCGAGTAGCCCTGCGGCACGCCCGCGTACCGGGTCACGCCGTCGTTCGGGTCGTCCCAGACGATGGAGAGGTCGGTGTCGCGGTACCGCAGGTTGTTGACCGCGAAGTGCGACCACCCGATGTTGATCGGCCACAGCTCGATCTGCGCGTCGTTGCGCGGCCGCAGCCCGGCGACGTCCTCGATGACGGTCCAGTTGCTGCTGCCGAGGATGTTGTGGTGGATCCACGAGCGGTAGTTGATGCTGCGGGACGAGCCGTTCCAGTTCGCCCAGAACTCGTTGGCGTCCGGCCAGGCGGTGTTGCCGCCGACGTACTGCGCCCAGACGTTCCAGTAGAGCAGCTGCTTGTAGTTTTCGGCGGTCATCCACTGGTTCGGGTAGTTGCGCAGCGCCGAGCCGTACAGCCGGAACTGCACCGTCGAGTTGATGGTGGAGAAGTTGTTGCTGCCCGGCTGCCCGGCCGCGGCGGCCGCCGCCTTGTCGACCTGGTTCGCCGTGTAGAACGGGAAGATCGGGTACTCGGCGGGGTTGTCGAACAGGCGCAGCGCCTGGCGGTACTGGTCGGTGTTCGGCATCAGCCCGACGGCGTAGGGGTAGTAGTTGTTGATCTCCTTCCACGGCACGTGCGTGTTCGTCGAGACGTGCCGGTGCTCCAGCAGGTTGCGGGACGGGTTCCAGAGCTGGTTGATGATGCCGTCGCGCACCCGGTTGGCGATCGTCTGCATCTCGTTCGCCTTGGCGGTGTTGCCCAGCAGCGTGTACGCCTGCACGGCGGCGAGGGCGTTGCTGTACACGTACGCGCCCTCGGCCCGGTCCAGCCAGCCCGCGCGCCAGTGGAACGAGACCGCGTCGGCGTCGTTGCCGGTCAGCGCGCCCCAGTCGTACTCGATCACGCCGTCGTTGTCGTGGTCGTAGAAGGAGAGCTGCCCCTTGACGTCCTGCTCGGCGTAGCGGGCGAAGTTGCCCAGCATCGCCGGCTGTCCACCGTGGATCTGGTACGCCCGCCAGCCGGCCTCGGAGATGTACTGGGTGTAGGAGTTGGACCAGTTGGCCGGGTCACCGGGGTTGTCCATGTACCGGCCGTTGCGCGAGACGCTGCCGACGTTGAGCCAGTTGCCGTACGCGTACTTCGGGTCGCGCAGGTACTTCAGGTCGTCGATGTGCATGGGCTGGGTCAGCACGATCGCGTTGTTGTAGCCCAGCGCGCCCTCCACAGAGGACGGGAACTGGAAGGTCTGGCCGGGGATGTCGCCGTCGAAGTTGTTGAAGCGCATCAGCCACCAGCGGTAGTAAATGTTCTTCTTGATCGCGGCCTCGGGCACGTCGATGTAGGGGACGTTCTCGGCCCACCAGCGGTTGTACGCCCGCACGTGGGTGGCGAACGCGGTCGCGTTGTTGAAGCCGCGGTACGTGTTGTACTCCGACAGCGACTCAGGGATCTCGTTGACGACGAAGCCCATCTGCACCTTGGCCTCGACGGTCTGCCCGGCGCCCACGGTGATCGACCGGTTGAGGCCGCCGCTGTTGACGGCGAACCCGCCGTCACCGCTCAGCCGCGGGAAGAGCGTGGTCAGGCTGTTGTACGAGGCGCGCTGCCCGGTCAGCTCGCTGCCGCTGGCGGTGGTCGCGTACGGCGAGGTGGCCCGCAGCTGCAGCGTGGTCGACGCCGAGCCGCTGTTGGTGATCGACAGGTTGGTCACCAGCACGTTGTTGTCGGTGATGAACTTGGTCTGGTTGACCCGGATCGAGCCGGACGTGTGCACGCTGCGCCAGTGGCTGGGCGCCTGCCAGCGCTGCGCCGCCTGCTCGGTGAACGTGCCGGGCGTGATCGCCACCGTGTACGCGCTCTGGTCGCTGATGCTCTCGAAGTAGGCCACCCGGCCGGCGAAACCGATGGTCCCGGGCGTGTGGATCTTCATGAACGCGCCGCGGCCGCGGGTCATCAGGATGCCGCCGTCCGCGTCGGACGGGTCGCTGCCCGAGCGGGACAGCAGGCGGTCGACCCAGAAGTCGGTGCCGGACGCCTCGGCGTCGTAGATGGCCCGCATCATGTTCGCGGTGGTGTAGCCGACCGGCGGCTGCGGGACCGCGGGGCCGGAGAAGGTGGGAAGGCCGATCGTCTGAGCGGCGCTGGCGGGAGAGGCCAGCAGCGCGGCCGCGAGTATGGCAACGGCGGCCGCCGCTAGGGGTTTGCGCATCGCGTAACTCCTACGAGGGGGACCGGGCGAAACCGGTGCGAGACCGGTGTGAGCGACGCCGCCCGGCCGCGCTCACGTGATGCGTATGGGGGAGCGTACATTACGCTCGGCCCGTGCTCTACCCACCGGAACGCCTCGCGCACGCACAGACGGCCATCACTGCGGCGGGCCTCGACGCGCTGCTGCTGACACCCGGCTCCGACCTGCGCTACCTGACCGGCTACAACGCGCACGCCCTCGAGCGCCTGACCTGCCTGGTCCTGCCCGCCGAGGGACCGCGACGCTCATCGTGCCGCGCCTGGAGCGCCCCGCGGCCGAGGCGTCGCCGGCACCCGGCACCGGGGTCGCCGTCATCGACCACGTGGACGGTGAGGACCCGTACCCCCTGGTGCGGAAGGCGCTCGGCGGACCCGTACGTGCCGTCGGCCTGGCGGACCGGATGTGGGCGGCGCAGGTCCTGGCCCTGCGCGCGGCGCTGCCGGACGCGGCGCAGCGCCTGGCCAGCGAGGTCATCGCCCCGCTGCGGATGCGCAAGACGCCGGCGGAGGTGGCGGCGCTGCGCGAGGCCGGCGCGGCGATCGACGCGGTGCACGCGCGGATGGGCGAGTGGCTGCGCGCCGGCCGGACCGAGGCCGAGGTCGGCCTGGACATCGCGCGGGCGATCCGGGAGGCCGGCCACGAGACGGTGGACTTCGTGATAGTCGCCTCCGGGCCGAACGGCGCCAGCCCGCACCACGCCACCTCCGACCGCGTGATCGCGCCGGGCGACCCGGTCGTCGTCGACATCGGTGGCACGATGCCGTCGGGCTACTGCTCCGACTCGACCAGGACCTACGTCGTGGGCACGCCGCCGAGCGAGTTCACCGGGTACTACGAGGTGCTGCACGCCGCGCAGAAGGCGGCCGTGGCCGCGGTGCGCCCCGGCGTGAGCGCCTCGTCGGTCGACGCGGCCGCGCGTTCGCCCATCGCGGACGCCGGCTACGGCGAGGCGTTCGTGCACCGCACCGGCCACGGGATCGGGCTGGACGGGCACGAGGACCCGTACATCGTGACGGGCAACGATTTGCCGCTGGAGCCGGGGATGGCGTTCTCCGTCGAGCCGGGCATCTACCTGGCCGGCCGCCACGGCGCGCGGATCGAGGACATCGTGGTGTGCACCGATGGCGGCGTCGAGCGGCTCAACACGCTTGGCACCGAGTTGGTGGAGCTGTAACCCTAACGACCGTTAAGCTAGTGGGCATGGAACGTCTCCTGCCCACGCCCGAGGCGTACGAGCTGCTGGACCTCGCCCGCGAGCTGGCCGATGGCGAGCTGGCCCCGCGGGTGGACGACTTCGAGGCGCGCGGCGAGTTCCCGCGCGAGGTGATCCGCACGATCGGCCGCGCCGGCCTGCTCGGCCTGCCCTACCCGGAGGACCTCGGCGGCGCCGGCCAGCCGTACGAGGTCTACCTGCAGGTGGTGGAGATCCTCGCCGGTCGGTGGCTGGCCGTCGCGGAGGCGGTCAGCGTCCACACGCTGTCCTGCTATCCGGTGTACGCACACGGCGGCGAGCAGCTGCGCAAGCTCCTGCCCGACATGCTCGGCGGCGAGCTGCTGGGCGCCTACTGCCTGAGCGAGCCGCAGGGTGGCTCCGACGCCGCCAGCCTGGCCACGAAGGCGGTGCTGGACGGCGAGGCGTACGTGGTCACCGGCACCAAGGCGTGGATCACGCACGCCGGCCGGGCCGACTTCTACAACATCTTCTGCCGTACCGGCGGGGAGGGCTCGCACGGCATCTCCTGCCTGCTGGCCGACGCGGCCACGCCGGGCATCGTGCCGCAGGCGCCGGAGAAGACGATGGGGCTGCGCTCGTCCCCGGTCGCCCAGATCGCGTTCGACGGCGCCCGCGTCCCCGCCGACCGCCTCGTGGGCGCCGAGGGCACCGGCTTCCGGATCGCGATGGAGGCGCTCGACTCGGGCCGCCTGGGCATCGCGTCCTGCGCGGTCGGTCTCGCCCAGGCGGCGCTCGACTACGCGGTGGGGTACGCCCGGGAGCGCGAGCAGTTCGGCCGCTCCATCCTGGACTTCCAGGGCATCCGCTTCATGCTCGCCGACGCCGCGACCGGCATCGCGGCGGCGCGGGCGCTGGTGCTGGCCGCGGCGCGGCTCAAGGACGCCGGCCGCCCGTACTCGGCCGAGGCCGCGAAGGCCAAGCTCTTCGCGACGGACATGGCGATGCGCGTGACGACGGACGCGGTGCAGGTGCTGGGCGGGTACGGCTACGTGGCGGACCATCCGGTGGAGCGGTACATGCGCGAGGCCAAGGTGCTGCAGATCGTCGAGGGCACCAACCAGATCCAACGCCTGGTGATCGCCAAGTCGTTGTGACGGGGGGTTAGGCGCGATCGTGGTACCTGGCTGTAGCGGGGGCAACAGTCAGGTACCACGATCGGTCACCGACCACTGTCGGCACCCGTCCTCCGGGTCTCTAGGCTGGCGGCGTGGGCGGGGTGAAGGCGCTGCTCGACCGGGTGTGGCGCGACGAGGCGGGCAGCATGCTCGGCGTGCTCAGCCGGCGCCTCGGCGACCTCGACCTCGCCGAGGACGCGCTGCAGGAGGCGGTCGGTGAGGCGCTGCGGCGCTGGCCCGCCGACGGCGTGCCGGACAGCCCCACCGGGTGGTTGGTCACGGCGGCGTGGCGCAAGGCGGTCGACCGGCTGCGGCGGGAGCGGGCCGGCCGGAGAAGCTCGCGCTCGTCGCCGGTGAGCCGCCGGCCGAGCCGACCGGGGACGACCGGCTGGCGCTGATCTTCGCGTGCTGCCACCCGTCGCTGAACGAGCCGCTGCAGGTGGCGTTGACGCTGCACGCGGCGAGCGGGCTGGCGGCGGAGGCGATCGCGGCCGCGTTCCTGGTGCCGACGCCGACGATGGCGCAGCGGCTGGTGCGGGCCAAGCGGCAGCTGCGCGCCGGCGGGGTGCGGTTCGAGCTGCCGCCGCCGGAGGAGTACCCGCTGCGGCTGCCCGCGGTGCTCGCCACCGTGTACCTGGTCTTCAACGAGGGGTACCTGGCCAGCGCCCGGGACACCCCGCAGCGGCGCGACCTCACCCGCGAGGCGCTCGACCTGGCGCGCCAGCTCGCCGCGCTGATGCCGGGGGAGCCGGAGGCGGCGGGGCTGGCCGCGCTCCTGGAGCTGAACGAGGCGCGTGCCGCCACCCGCTTCGACGCCGAGGGGCGGTTGGTGCTGCTGGAGGAGCAGGACCGTACCCGATGGGACCGGCGTGCGATCGAGGCCGCGGCCGCGCGCCTGCGGCGGGCGGTGACCCTCGACCGGCCCGGGCCTTACCTGCTGCAGGCCGCGATCGCCGCACAGCACGCGCTCGCCCCCACGTACGCGCGAACGGACTGGGCGGCCATCCGCGGCCTCTACGACACGCTCTACCTCGTCCAGCCGACGCCCGTGGTGCGGCTGGGGCGGGCGGTGGCGACCCGGTACACGGACGGGCCGGCCGCCGCGCTGGCCGAGGTGGACGAGCTGGCGCAGCGGCTGTCCGGGTACCGGCTGTGGCACTCCACGCGCGCCGAGCTGCTGCGTGACCTGGGCCGCGACGAGGAGGCGGCCGAGGCCACGCGGCGGGCGCTCGCGCTGGCCACCAACCCGGCCGAGCGCGAGCTGCTCGCGCGCCGCCTCGGCAGTGGCTCGCTCAGTCCTCGCGTTGGATGATGGGGCGGACCTCGACCTTTTCGTCGAACGGCGCGATGGCCGGCCACGTCGACGCGATCGCCACCGCCTCGTCGAGGTCGTCGCAGTCGAGGTTGATGATGCCGGCGATGACCTCCTTGAGCTCCAGGAACGGGCCGTCGGTCACCACCGGTCGCCCGTCGGTGCCGCGGCTGATGGTCTTGGCCTTGCGCACCGAGTCGAGCTGGGCGCCGCCGTCGACCACCTTGCCGGCGGCGTGCCACTTGTCGTACCAGGCGAAGATCTCCTGGTACACGGACTGGGTCTTCTCCTCGTCCGCGCCCCAGCCTTCCTCGTCCACCGAGATCAACATGACGTAGCGCATCGGTTCAACTCCCTCTCGCTCCGGCGCTGATTCTGTCGGGATGACGAACCGCGCGCTGCCGCACTCGACATCTCCCGCCGTGTAGTTTTCTCGCGTGGAGGAGATCGATCGCGCCATCCTCGCGGCGCTCACCGCGGACGGCCGCCTGTCGTACACGGACCTGGCCGAGCGGGTGGGGCTGTCGGTGTCCGCGGTGCACCAGCGGGTGCGGCGGCTGGAGCAGCGCGGCGTCATCAAGGGGTACGGCGCGCGCGTCTCGTACGAGGCGCTCGACCTGCCGTTGAGCGCGTTCATCGCGATCCGCCCGCTCGACCCGTCGCAGCCCGACGACGCGCCCGACCGGCTCGCCCACCTGCCCGAGATCGACTCCTGCTACTCGGTGGCGGGGGAGGACTTCTACATGCTGCTGGTGCGCGTGGCCAGCCCGGCCGAGCTGGAGCGCCTGCTGCAGCAGATCCGCACCGCGGCGAACGTGACCACCCGCACCACCGTCGTCCTCTCCACCCCCTACGAGGGGCGGCCGCCGCGGATCACGCGTTCCACTGGCGGATGACCGGGCGGCGGTGCTCGTAGCCCAGGACCGAGATCGTGGCGGTGTCCAGCCGCAGCTTGCCGCCGCCGCTGGCCGGCAGCTCCACCCACCGCGCGCCGGCCACCCGCAGCGCGTGGCCGTGCCCGACCAGCGCCACGTCACCCCGCTCGGCGGCCACGCGCGCTTTGGCGAGCGCCCGGTCGAGGCGCGCGCCCACCTGGTCGGGGGACTCGCCGCCGGGGCAGCCGTCGGTCCAGAGGTTCCAGTGTGGATCGCGGGTGCGGTGGATCTCGTCGGTGGTGATCCCCTCGTACTCCCCGTAGTCCCACTCCACCAGGTCCGCGTCCACCTCGGACACCGCGAGGCCGGCCAGCTTCGCGGTGCGCAGCGCCCGCTTGCGCGGGCTGCAGAAGACCGCGACGAACGCCCGGCCGGCGAGGGTGCGCCCGGTCGCGCGGGCCTGTTGCTCGCCGTCGGCCGTCAGGTCGATGTCGGTGTACGACGTGTGCCGGTGCGCGGCGCTCCACTCGGTCTGACCGTGGCGCACGAGTACGACTTCCCCCACGCGCCCAGTCAACCAGAGCCGGCGCCGCCTCGCCCTCCACCCAAGACACCTAGCCTCCTAGGACGCTGTAGGGGTTGTGGCGCTCGGCTGTTCGGTTGGCGGGTGCTCGCCCGAGCGTGAGGTGTGGTCGCGGTAGGACGGTCGCAGCAGCCGCGATGATCAGCAGCCTGGCTCGGGTACAGATCAGGTGCAGGCGCAGGCACCAGAAGGAACCCAGAGGGTGAGGCGCAGGCGCCGTTAACCAGTCCAGCCGCCAGCAGCGGAGCATTACCGGTGACCGCGCCACGCCGGGCCGGGCCGGGTACGGTCGCCCGGCATGCCGGGCGACCCAGGGAACGCCCGCCCTTCGTCGCCGACGAGCGCACGCAGCTCGACCTGCAGCGGGCGACCGGCAGTCACGGACCGCGGCCCCGCGTCCGCCCACGATGCGGCGCCGTCCTGCAGGGCTTTACTACCGTCAGTGACCATCCGTCGGACGCATGCGGCGCCGCAGTCGAGATCTTGGTGAGTTGGCGCGCTATTCCGACGCTAACTTGCCAAGATCTGCCGGTTCGGCGCCTGGGTTGAGCTGGGCGACCGCGGAGGGTGAGGCCGCGGGAGCAACGGTCCGGACCACCGCGGACATCGCGGTAGCTCGCATATGGCTCGGGGTGGGTCTTTCGAGGACGCATACCTAGCTTCCTAGGACGCCTTACGGGGTGTGCCATGCGGCACAGGGGAGCGGGTTTTCACCGACCGAGGAGCGGGCACCTCAAGGTCAGAGGTGAACTACCTAGGAGGACCTTGCGATGAGCTTCGCGGATAAGGCAAAGAACAAGGCCGAAGAGCTGAAGGGCACGGTCAAGGAGCGCATCGGCGACGCCACCGACAACGAGCGCATGCAGGCCGAGGGCGCCAGTGAGCGTACGGCCGCGAAGGCCAAGCAGGCCGGCGAGCACGTGAAGGACGCCGGCCGCGACGCCCGGGACGTGTTCCGGGGCTGACTTTGGCTTAGCTCGAACCCATCTGCCGCACGCGGGACGTCCACACAGGACGTCCCGCGTCGCGTTGTGTGTCAGGCGTTCTGCTGCTGCTTGCGCCACCACTTCTGGCCGGAGTCGGGCAGGGTGTCGATCGGGTCGTAGTACGGGTACTGGCGGGCCAGCGCCTCGTCGTCCTCCTGCTCGATGGAGGTGCGGTAGTTCTTGGTCCAGTACGAGATGCCGTGTTCGCGGTCGTACTCGGTGACCATGTGTACCCAGCGCTTGCCGACCAGCGGTACGTCGCACACGATGCGGGGCGTGGCGTAGCCGGGCAGGTAGCCCATGATGTCGTGCTGGAGCTCCTGGGCCTGCCACACGGGCACGCGCCAGTGTTCGGCGTTGGGGATCATGTCGCACATGTAGAAGTAGTACGGCAGGATGCCGGCCTCGCCCTGGAGCGCGAAGCACAGGTCGAGCAGCTCGGGTGTGGTGGCGTTGACGCCGCGCATGAGGACGCCCTGGTTGCGTACGTCGCGTACGCCGACTTCGAGTGCGGTCTGCGCGGCGCGGGCGACCAGCGGGGTGAGTGAGTTGGCGTGGTTGACGTGGGTGTGGATGGCGAGGTTGACGCCGCGGCGGGCGGCGGTGCGGGCGACGCGTTCGAGGCCTTCGACGACGTCGGGCTGGAGCCAGTGTTGCGGCAGGCCCATGAGTGCCTTGGTGGCGAGGCGGATGTCGCGGATGGTCTCGATGTCGAGCAGGCGCATGAGGTACGACTCGAGGTGGCGCCAGGGGACGTTGGCCACGTCGCCGCCGGATACGACGACGTCGCGGACGCCGGGGTGGGCGCGCAGGTAGGTGATGTGCGCGTCGTAGCGGTCGGTGGGTTTGAGGGTGAGCTTGAGTTTGTCGACGGCGGGTGTGGAGTTGCCGACGAGGTCCATGCGGGTGCAGTGGCCGCAGTACTGCGGGCAGGTGGAGAGCAGTTCGGCGAGGACCTTGGTGGGGTAGCGGTGGGTGAGGCCTTCGGCGACCCACATGTCGTGCTCGTGGAGGGAGTCGCGGGTGGCGTGCGGGTGTGAGGGCCAGTCGGTGCGGCGGTCGGAGGCGACCGGGATCATGTAGCGCCGGATGGGGTCGGCGTAGAAGTCGCCGGTCGACATGGTGTTGAGCATCTGGGGCGGTACGAGCATCGACATGGTGGCGTGTGTGCCCTGGTCGGCGGCGAGGTCGTCGTAGAACGTGTCGGGGACGAGGTCGCCGAGGACGGCGTGGAGCTGTTTGGCGTTTTTGACGCAGTGGGCGCGTTGCCACTGCGCGGACTCCCACTGCTCGCGGGTGACGTCGCGCCAGCCGGGGAAGCGGGCCCAGTCGGGTTCGACGAGCTCGCGCCGGCGGTACTCGTATGGCTGTCCCACGTCGGCCCCCATGCTAGAAATTGTCCTGTGATCTAGATAATCTACCGTAAGATTTCCTGCGGAAGAGGGCAAGGGACATGACTTCACCGGTTGGGCTGCATCGCGTGCTGGCGCCGGCGGGTGTGTTGCCGCAGGCGGCGGAGCGCCTCGACGCGCGCCCGGAGGTGGGTGCGGACGAGGTGCGGATCGCGGTCGAGCGGCTCAACCTGGACGCGGCGAGCTTCCGGCAGCTGTGGGAGAAGCACGGCGGTGACGGCGACGCGGTGCGGGCCGAGGTGCTGGAGATCGTCGAGCGGCGCGGCAAGATGCACAATCCGGTCACCGGGTCGGGCGGGATGCTGATCGGGACGGTGGACGAGGTGGGTCCGGACTCGCCGCTGGGGCTGCGGCGCGGTGACCGGGTGGCGACGCTGGTGTCGTTGACGCTGACGCCGCTGCGGATCACGGGTACGGCGTGGGACGGGCGCGGCGAGCAGGTGCCGTGCGCGGGGCACGCGATCCTGTTCGCGCGGTCGGTGGCGGCGGTGCTCCCCGACGACCTGGATCCGCGGCTGTCGCTGGCGGTGCTCGACGTGTGCGGCGCTCCGGCGTTGACGGCGCGGGTCGTGCGGCCCGGTGCGGCGGTGGCGGTGCTGGGTGCGGCGGGCAAGAGCGGTTCGCTGTCCCTGGCCGCGGCGCGGGAGGCCGGTGCCGGTCGGCTGGTGGGGTGGTGCGCGACGCGCGGGAGGCGGCGCTGCTGGGCGGTGCGGGGCTGGCGGACGAGGTGGTGGTCGCGGACGCGCGGGACCCGGTGGCGGTGGCCGCGGCGGTGGGTGTGCCGGTGGACGTGACGGTGGTGTGTGTGGACGTGCCGGGGTGTGAGCACGGGGCGATCCTGGCCACGGCGGCGGGCGGCACGGTGGTGTTCTTCTCGATGGCGACGAGCTTCGCGGCGGCGGCGTTGGGCGCGGAGGGGCTGGCGGCCGATGTGACGATGCTGGTCGGCAACGGGTATGTGCCGGGGCACGCCGACTATGCCCTGGACCTGGTGCGCAAAGTCTCCTCCGTGCGGCATCTGTTCGAGGGCAGACTGAGCGCATGACTGCTGCCTCCACCCTGTACCGGAATGGTTCCGTCTACAGCCCGGCGGACCCGACGGCGTCCGCGTTGCTGGTGCGTGACGGCGTGATCGCGTGGGTCGGCCCGGACGCCGACGCGCCGGCGGCCGACGTGACCGTGGATCTGGACGGCGCGCTGGTGACGCCGGCGTTCGTCGACGCGCACGTGCATGCCACGGACACCGGGTTGGCGCTGTCGGGGCTGGACGTGAGCGGGGCGCGTTCGGCGGGTGAGGTGCTGGCGGCGGTGGCGGCGTTCGCGGGTGGGCTGCCGGGTGACGCGGTGGTGCTGGGGCACGGGTGGGACGAGACGACGTGGGTGGACCAGGCCAAGCCGGACGCGGCGGCGTTGGAGCGGGCGGCGGGCGGGCGCCGGGTGTACCTGTCGCAGGCGTCGATCCATTCGGCGCTGTGTTCGCCGTCGCTGCTGTCGGCGGCGCGGGGTGTGCCGGGGTTCGACGAGTCGGGGTGGGTGCGGCGGGAGGCGCACCACGTGGTGCGGGAGCTGGCGCTGGGTTCGGTGCCGGCGCCGCAGCGGACCCTCGCGCAGCGGGCGACGCTGGCGCGGGCGGCGGCGCTGGGCATCGCGGCGGTGCACGAGTGTGGTGGGCCGGGCACGTCGAGCGAGGCCGACTTCACCGGGTTGCTCGCGCTTTCCGGGCAGGGGCTGCCGGAGGTGTACGGGTACTGGGGTGAGCTGATGGCGGCGGCGAAGGCGCGCGAGCTGGGCGCGGTGGGTGCCGGTGGTGACCTGTACGCGGATGGGGCGCTGGGTTCGCAGACGGCGCATCTGTCGGAGTCCTACCTGGACGCGGATGGGTGCGGCCACGGGTACGTGACGGCGGAGCAGGTGCGTGACCATCTGCTGGACTGTGCGGCGCACGGGGTGCAGGGCGGGTTCCACGCGATCGGTGACGCGGCGATCGGGACGGTGCTGGCGGGGTTCCGGGAGGCGGCGGGGAAGCTCGGTGTGGAGAAGCTGCGGGACGCGCGGCACCGGGTCGAGCACGCCGAGATCATGAACAAGCGGCTGATCGCGGGCTTTGTGGAGTTCGGGATCGTGGCGAGCATGCAGCCGGCGTTCGACCGGTTGTGGGGTGGCGAGTCGCAGATGTACGCGCAGCGGCTCGGTGTGGCGCGGTCGCTTGAGTCGAACCCGATGGGTGCGATGCACGGGGTGGGTGTGGCGCTGGCGTTCGGGTCGGATTCGCCGGTGACGCCGCTGGATCCGTGGGGCGGTGTGCGGGCGGCGGTGCGGCATTTCAACCCGGTGCAGCGGATGAGTGTGCGGGCGGCGTTCGCGGCGCACACGCGGGGTGGTTGGCGGGCGGTGCACCGGGACGGCGAGGGTGTGCTGTCGCCGGGTGCGCCGGCGACGTTCGCGGTGTGGTCGGTGCCGTCGGGGTTGGACAAGGGGCTGCCGGTGCTGGACGAGCTGCCGGTGTGCCGGCGCACGGTGCTGCGCGGAGACGCGATCTACGAGGGATAGCGCTGCCGGGGCTTCGCCACCGGCGGCGATTGACGAGGGTGACACGCATGGGCAAGCTCGGTCTCGATCCGGGGACCGTCGCGCGGGCGCGGGAGCTCGCGGCGCAGGCCGGGCGGCCCGTGGTGGAGCTGGCGCGTGGTCACACGACGGTGTCGGTGGAGCGTGCGGTGCTGCGGCTGGCGGGGGTTGCCGGTGCCGACCCGGACGGTATCCCGTGGGTGAATCGCCTGGTGGACGCGGTTGTCGCGGATGTGGGGCTGGGTCACGGTGTGGCGCTGCCGGTGTTCGACGCGTTGCTGCGTGAGGGTGTCGACGATGTGACGCTGCTGGCGCAGAAGGCGGCGGCGGGGTCGGTGCGGTTTTCGGTGCCGGATGGTCGTTTCCGGACGGCGGCGCGGCGGGTGGCGGATCGGCAGGTGCGGGCGGGGCTGCGGCGGATCGACCGGCGGCGGGTGGAGCGGGACCGTTTGATCAAGCGGTTCGGTGACGCGCCGCGCCGGCCGTGGATCTATCTGATCGTGGCGACCGGTGACATCTTCGAGGACATCCCGCAGGCGCAGGCGGCGGCGCGGGCGGGCGCGGACGTGATCGCGGTGATCCGGTCGACGGGGCAGTCGTTGCTGGACTACGTGCCGGAGGGTGCGACGCGGGAGGGGTTCGCGGGTACGTACGCGACGCAGGAGAACTTCCGGCTGATGCGGGCGGCGCTGGATGAGACGTCGGCGCGGCTGGGGCGGTACGTGCGGTTGACGAACTACGCGTCGGGGCTGTGCATGCCGGAGATGGCGGTGCTGGCCGGCCTGGAGCGGCTGGACATGATGTTGAACGACTCGATGTACGGGATCCTGTTCCGGGACATCAACCCGATCCGCACGTTTGTGGACCAGCGGTTTTCGCGGCAGGTGCACGCGCGGGCCGGGATCGTCATCAACACCGGTGAGGACAACTACCTGACGACGGCGGACGCGCTCGAGGCGGCGCACACGGTGACGGTGTCGCAGCTGTTGAACGAGTACTTCGCGCACGAGGCGGGTCTGGCGGACTGGCAGCTGGGGCTGGGGCACGCGTTCGAGATCAACCCGGATCTGCCGGAGTCGTTCCGGCTGGAGCTGGCGCACGCGTTGCTGGCGCGGGAGCTGTTTCCGGACGCGCCGTTGAAGTGGATGCCGCCGACCCGGCACATGACCGGTGACGTGTTCCGGGGCAACCTGCTGGACGGGTTCTTCAACCTGGCGGGTGCGATGACCGGGCAGGGGATCCTGCTGGTGGGGATGATGACCGAGGCGGTGGTGACGCCGTGGCTGTCGGACCGGGACATCGCGCTGCAGAACGTGCGGTACGTGCTGGACGCGGCGGGTGGGCTGCACGAGGACTTCGCGCCGGCGCCGGGCGGGTTCATCCAGCGGCGCGCGCACCGGGTGCTGGACGAGGCGGTGGAGCTGCTGTCGCGGATCGCGTCGGGTTCGCTGCTGGCGGCGATCGCGGACGGGACGTTCGGCATCATGAAACGCCCGCCGGACCGGGGCAAGGGGTTGGACGGGGTGGCCGCCCACGAGGCGGGCTACTACAACCCGGCGGCTGTGCTGCTGGAGGGGGCGGCGTGAGCGGGCAGGTCGTGCGGCCGTACGGGGACACGACCGGGGACGGGATGGTCCAGGTGTCGTTCACGTTGCCGGTGCCGCATGACAAGCGGGCCGAGGGGGCGGCGCTGCAGCTGGCCGCGAAGATGGGGCTGGAGCCGGCGATGCTGGTGCATGCCCGGCAGATGGGTGACGGGTACACGTTCTTCGTCGTGTACGGGCGGGTCAACCACCTCGTCGACCTGGGTGCGGTGCGGGTCGCGGAGCGGGACTACCCGTTGTTGAGCGCCAAGGACGTCAACACGGCGGTGAAGCGGCGGCTGCGGCGCAAGCTGTCGGTGGTGGGTGCGTGCATCGGCACGGACGCGCACACGGTCGGCATCGACGCGATCCTGAACGTGAAGGGCATCGCCGGTGAGAAGGGCCTTGAGTACTACCGGGAGCTGAAGGTCGTCAACCTCGGCGCGCAGGTGACGGTGCCGGAGCTGGTGGAGGCGGCGCGGGTGGAGAAGGCCGACGCGGTGCTCGTCTCGCAGGTGGTGACGCAGCGGGACGCGCACCTGCACAACGTGCGGGAGATGTCGGCGGCGTTCCGGGAGGCGTTCGCGGCGGCGCGGCGGCCGCTGCTGGTGGCCGGTGGTCCGCGGTTCGACGAGATGATGGCCGGTGAGCTGGGCGTGGATCGGATCTTCGGGCGGGGCACGACGCCGGGTGAGGTGGCCAGCTACCTGGTGCACGCGTTGACCGGGGAGAAGAAGACCGAGGAGAAGGTGTGAGCGAGGGGCTGTCCGTCACCCACCGGCGGTACGTGCCGTACGCGCACGCGCACTATGCCGGTGACCTTGTCGACGGTGCGTACGCGTTGGGGCTGTTCGGGGATGTGGCCACCGAGGTGTGCATCCGGATGGACGGCGACGAGGGTCTGTTCGCGTCCTATTCGGACGTGCAGTTCCGGGCGCCGGTTCGGGCCGGTGACGTGGTCGAGGCGACGGCGACGGTGACGCGGGTGGGCACCCGGAGCCGGACGCTGGAGTTCTCCTGCGTGGTGGTGTGCCGCGGTACCGGCGGTTCGGGTGCGCGGGTGCTGGACCCGCCGGTCGTGGCGGTCACCGCCGTGGGCACCGTCGTCGTGCCGTGAGCGTCGCCGTCTGCGCCGACGTCGGCTCCACCTACACGAAGGTGGCGGTGGTCGACACCGGTGACGGGCGGCTTGTCGCGACCGCCGCGCACCCCACGACCGCGCCGGACGTGATGGCCGGGTTGCGGGCCGCGGTCGGCGCCGCCAGCGCGGGGCTGCCGGCCACTTCCATGCCGTGGTACGTGTGTTCGTCCGCCGGCGGCGGGCTGCGGCTGGCCGTGGTCGGTTTCGAGCGGCTGGTGACCGCCGAGGCCGGGCATCGGGTGGGACTGTCGGCGGGTGCGCGGGTGGTGCACGTGGCCGCCGGCCCGCTGCCGGTGCAGGGGGTGCGGGAGCTGCGCGCCGCCCGGCCCGACGTGGTGCTGCTGGTCGGTGGCACGGACGGCGGTGACGCCGAGACGCTGGTGCACAACGCGTGGCGGCTGGCCCGGTCCCGGTGGCGGGTGCCGGTCGTGGTGGCCGGCAACGCCGACGCCCGCGCCGAGGTGGCGCGGGCGCTGCCGGGGGCGACCATTGTGGACAATGTGCTGCCGCGGATCGGTGTGCTGGCGCCGGGGCCGGCGCGGGCGGCGATCCGGGAGGTGTTCCTGCGGCACGTGATCGGCGGGAAGTTCGGGGCGCGGTTCGCGCGGCTGGTGCGGGCGGCCACGCCGGACGCGGTGCTGGCCGGGGTGGAGCTGCTGGCCGGGCGGACCGGGCGGGGGCTGCTCGTGGTGGACGTGGGTGGTGCGACCACCGACGTGTACTCGGCGTTGCCGCCCGCCGCCGAGCAGGCCGCCGAGGCCGCCGGTTTCCTGCCGGTCGCCCGCACGGTCGAGGGTGACCTGGGTGTGCGGTGGAACGCGCCGGGCGTGGTGGCGGCCGCCGCGGCGGAGAAGCTGCCGCACGGTGCGGGACTGGCCGCGGCGGCGCGGCGGCGGGCGGCCGACCCGGCGCTGATCGGCGACTCAGCCCAGGACGTGGATTTGGCCGTCCTGGCGGCCACGGTCGCGGCGCGGCGGCACGCGCGCGGCGAGGCGGGCGGGTTCGGGCGGCGGGACCTGCGCGAGGCGGCGCTCGTGGTCGGCTCCGGTGGTGTGCTTCGCCATGCGCCGCCCGGGCAGGCGCGGCGGGTGCTCGATGCGGTCCTGTCCGACCACGGTGGCGGGTGGCCGCTGCCGCGGGCGGCGACCACAGTGGTCGATCGGGCGTATGTGCTGGCCGCGGGGGGTTTGCTGGCCGCCGATCACCCGGCCGCGGCGGCGGCGCTGCTGCGTGATCACCTGGGCGGCGGGTGATCGTCGAAACACGCCGGGCGCCGACACGCCGGAGTGGTTGACAGGCCACGGGGGGCGGCACGTACCGTCTTTAGGTCCTACATCGGGGAGCGGCTGTTGTTCGCTTCGTCCCTTCGCCAGCTGGCCAAGCAAGCCGACACCAGGTCCAGCGGGCGGGGGTCGGCGGGGCGGCGCGGACCGGCCGAGGAGCTGAGTCGGTGCTCAGGCAGGGGGGTGACCGCGACCAGTAGACAACGGCGGCGCGGGGGCAGCCAGCTTACGTCCCGTCGGTCCGAAGGTCGTGGAGATCAACTGTCGCACCGGCCCCGGGTAGGGCCTGGGAGCATCGGGGTGTCGCCACGGCGGCGCCCCGATTTTCCGTTTCGCGCCCCCACCCGCGTTCCCGCGACCCGAAATGGCGCTCGCTGCGCGAGCGCGGCGCCCCACGACGGCGCCGGCCGTCCTCGTCGCTACGCTCCTCGGATCGGACGTTGCCCTCCCGGGGCGCTACTCTTCGGCAGGTGACCATGGTGGAGCCCGCCGAGACCACGGCCGCCGAGGCCGACTCTCCGGAATCGCAGCGGCGGGAGGCCCCGCACCCCCTCCCGCTGGCCGCCGGCGCGGCGATGGCCCTCGCGGCCGGTGTGGCGCTGCTGCTGTCCTTCCCCACGTACGGGGTGTGGTGGCTGGCCCCGGTCGGTGTCGCGCTGCTGGCCGCCGCCGCGCACCGCCGCCGGTTCCGGGCCGGGCTGGGCCTGGGCGCGCTGGCGGGGCTGGTGCTGTTCCTGTTCCTGCTGAGCTGGAGCAACCTGCACACCGGGCTCGCGCCGTGGCTGCTGCTGTCCGGGCTGCAGGCCGGGTTCATCGCGCTGCTCGGCGGCGCCAGCGCATACATCTCCCCGCTCGTCGACCGCTTCCGGTGGGCGTGGCCGCCGGCGACCGCGCTGCTGTGGGTGGCGCAGGAGGCGCTGCGCGACCGCGCACCGTACGGCGGCTTCCCGTGGGGGCGGCTCGCGTTCAGCCAGGACGACTCGCCGCTGGTGCGGCTGGCCGCGGTCGGTGGGGCGCCGCTTGTCACGTTCGGGGTGGCACTGGCCGGTGGGCTGCTGGTGACCGCGGCGTGGCGGCCGTGGAACCTGTGGCGGGTCCGGCTCGCCCGCGGCCGGCTCGTGCTGTCCGCCGCCGCGCTCACCGCCGCGGCGGTCGCGGTCACCGCCGCCGGGCTGCTGGTACCCACCGCCACGCCGTCCGGCCCGCCGGTCACCGTCGCCGTCGTGCAGGGCAACGTGCCGCGGATGGGCCTGGACTTCAACGCCCAGCGCCGCGCCGTGCTGGAAAACCACGTCACCGCCACCATCGCGCTGGCCGGGCGGGTCGCCGCCGGGCAGCAGCCGCGGCCGGACCTGGTGGTGTGGCCGGAAAACGCCTCCGACGTCGACCCGCTGCGCGACGCCACCGCCGCCGCCCGCATCTCCGACGCCGCGGCCGCGATCGGCGCCCCGATCCTCGTCGGCGGCATCCTGCGCGGCCCGCAGCAGGGCGAGGTCCGCAACGTCGGCATCCTGTGGCTGCCCGGCACCGGCCCCGACCTGGACCAGACGTACGTCAAGCGGCACCCGGTGCCGTTCGCCGAGTACATGCCGCTGCGCGACGTCGCCCGCCTGGTCTCCAAGGAGGTCGACCGGGTGGCGAACATGGTCGCCGGCGACCGTCCCGGCGTCATCCGCACCGGCCCGGTCGCGGTCGGCGACGTGATCTGCTTCGAGGTCGCCTACGACGGGATCGTGCGGGACACCGTCACCAACGGCGCCGGGATCCTCGCGGTGCAGACCAACAACGCGACGTTCGACGTGGCCGAGGCACGCCAGCAGATGGCGATGGTACGGCTCCGCGCCGTCGAGCACGGCCGGGAGTCGCTGATGGCCTCGACGGTGGGAGTGTCCGGTTTCGTGACCGCCGACGGCAAAGTGCACCAGGACACCGGGTTCAACACCCAGGAGGTCATCGTCCGCCAGCTGCACACCTCGCAGTCGCGTACCCTTGCCACCCGCCTCGGGGTGTGGCCGGAGGTGCTGCTGGTGGGCTTGGGACTGGTGGTGCTGGCCGGTGCCGTGGTGGTGCGTCGCCGTGGCTGAGGAGCCGTTCGTCGCCGACTACCTGGCCCGCATCGGCCTGCCGGGCGCGCCGCCCGCCGCCGACCTTTCCGGGCTGCGGCTGCTGCAGCGCGCCCACCTGGGGACGGTGCCGTTCGAAAACCTCTCCATCCACCTCGGCGAGCGCGTCGACCTGACCACCCTGCCCGACAAGGTCGTCAAGCGGCGGCGGGGCGGGTTCTGCTACGAGCTCAACGGCTCGTTCGCGCGGCTGCTGACCGCGTTGGGGTACCAGGTGACGCTCCACTCGGCCCGGGTGTGGGGCGGCAAGCGGTGGGGTCCGCCCTTCGACCACCTGGCGCTGCGGGTGGAGCTGGACGAGCCGTGGCTTGTCGACGTCGGTTTCGGCCGGTTCGCCCACCACCCGCTGCGGCTGTCCGCGCGGCAGCCGCAGGACGACCCGGCCGGCAGCTTCACGGTCGTCGACGCCGAGTCCGGCTTCGGCGACGTGGAGGTCGTCATGGACGGCGAGCCGCAGTACCGGGTCGACCCCCGCCCGTACGAGCTGGCCGACTTCACGCCCACCTGCTGGTGGCACTCCACCTCACCGGACTCGCACTTCACCCGCTCGCTGACCTGCTCGATGCTGGGCGCCGACGGCGGCCGGGTCACGTTGAGCGGTGACCGGCTCATCGTCACCGGCCCGGCCGGCGGCCGCGACGAGACGGTGCTGGACGGCGACGCGGCGGTCCTGGCCGCGTACCGGGACCGGTTCGGCATCGTCCTTGACCGGGTGCCGCGCGTCGCGGCCTGAGCCGGCGGCCCCCGCGCGTGGCATCCTTGACGGATGGGACGGGCAATCGCGCTGGGCGTGCCGTTGGTGGCGGTCGCGGAGATCGTCGTCTTCGTCCTGGTCGGCAGCTGGATCGGATACGGGTGGGCGCTGCTGGCCGTGCTGGCCGCCTCGTTCGTCGGCATGATGCTGCTGCGCCGTGAGGGCATGCGGGCCTGGCGGGGTTTCGTCGCCGCCGCCAACGCCGGCCAGCACCCCGGAGAGCGGGTCATCGACGGCATCGTCGGCCTCGGCGCCGGCGTGCTGCTGACCGTTCCCGGCTTCCTGACCAGCGTCGCCGGGCTGGTGCTGCTGGCACCCCCGGCCCGGTCGGTGGCGCGGCGCGGCGTGCAGCGCTGGACCGAGCGGCGGGTCTCGTCGGCGGTCGCCGGTGACCTGTTCGGCCCGCGGAAGGTCAAGGTCCACCGCGGCGCCCCGGAGCCCGACGGCGCCATCGAAGGCGAGATCGTCGAACCCCGCTGACAGACGAACGTGGCCCCGCCGTTGCCGGCGGGGGCCACGTCGTGCGTGCCGCGTGTGTGTCAGGCGGAGCGGCCGCGCCGCGCGCGGACCTCCTCCAGGCGCTCAGCCAGGATGTCCTCGAGCTCGGCGATCGAACGCCGCTCCAGCAGCATGTCCCAGTGGGTGCGCGGGGGCTTGGCCTTCTTCTGCTCCGGCTCGCTGCCGTCCACCAGGCGGGCCACGCTGCCGTCGAACTTGCACTCCCAGGTCATCGGAACCTCGGCGTCAACGGCGAAGGGCACCTCGAACTGGTGGCCCTTGGCGCAGAGGTACTCGCGGGTCTGTCGCGGGGCCAGCTCGGTGTTGCGGTCGGACTCGTAGCTGACTGCTCCCAGACGGCTCCCGCGCAGCATGCGCTCGCCCATGATCGGCTTTCCCCTCGGTCGTGGTGCTGGTCTTCACTTTTGTAACGACAGGGGTCGGTCGGACGATTCCCGACCGGCCCCTTCGGTGTTTCGACTCGGTGACGCTATCGAGGGTAGCGGGTGGATCTTCGGGTTGAGCGACACCGCGGTGACGGCGGGCCATCTACGACCCAATGGTCCGGTATTTCCGTTCTAACGCGTGTCAGTTAGCCGACGGTGCGGGCGCCGCGGGGCTCAGGTTAGCCAACGCCGACGCCAGGTCGCTGACCTGACCGGACAGCTGCGCCACCCGCGCCTGCGCGGCGTCCCGGTCGGCGACCGCGGCCGCGAGGCGTACCCCCAGGTCGGCGAGGCGGTCCTCGGCGGACGCCGCGGCCTCCCGCGCCACCCGCAGCGCCACGGAGATCCGGTCGTTTTCCACCTCGGCGTCGGCGAGCCGGGCGCGGGACTGCTCGGCGTTCGCGTTCGCCGCCTCCGCCTCGGCGCGGAACCCGTCCGCCGCCGCCCGCGCCGTCTGCGCCTCCGTGCGGGCCCGCTCGGCGGCCGCGGCCGCCGCCTCACCCTCGGCCCGGAACGCGTCGGCCTGCTCCGCCGCCTCGGCCGCCGCCCGGGAGACCTGCTCGGCGTGCACCCGGATCGTGTCCCGCTCGCGGACGGTCTCGGCGAGCTGGCGGCGGTCGGCGTCCCGTTCCTGCCGCGCGGCGTCCCGTTCCTGCCGCATCGCCGCCGCCTCCGCGCGGGCCGTGTCGCGGTCCCGCTCGGCCTGGAACCGCAGCGCGTCCGCGGCGGTCGCCGCCCGCTGCGCCTCCTCCCGGGCCGCGTCGGCCGCGGCGGCAAGCTCACCGGCCGCCGCCGCGGACTTCGCCGCGTGCGCGGACTCGGCGAGGGCACGCTCCTTCTCGCGTACCGCGGCGGCCAGCGCCTGCTGGGCCCGGACCAGCTCCTCGGCGGCGCCGTCCGCGTCGCGGCGGGCCTCGTCCCGCTCGGCCTGCGCGGCGGCGACCTCCGCGGCCGTCTCGGCGCGCACCTCGGCGACCTGCCGCTCCACACCGGCCGGGGACAGGTCGGCGTGCAGCGCCTCGGTCAGCGTCTGCACCGCCTGGTCGAGCTTGTCGACCACCTCCCACGCGCGGGAAACCTGCCCGGCCAGGCCCGGCGCGTTGCGGTGTCGCATGCGCACGTTGCGGGAAGCCTTCTGGCAGGCGCCGTCGTTGTCGCGGCAGTACCGGAACGGTCGCCCGGCGGCGGCCCGTTGCGGCACCGGCTTGCCGCAGTGGGTGCAGGGGCGGGTCTCGACAGGAGCGTCCATCGTGGCCCGCAGTCTAGTGCCGCAAAGCACCTAAACCCGGTAACCCACGGCGAAAGCCCGTTTCATGTACTCCCACACCTCGCCGCTGACCACCCCGCGGGTGGCCGCCTCGGCGCCTTTGCCGTCCAGGCTCGCGTACATCGCCGACAGGATGCCCCGGTCGCCGCCGGTCATCCGGTCCATCAGCGCCGCCCACTGACCGGCGGTCTCCTGCACGGCCGGGTCCGCCGGGTCGCGGCCGGCCTCCACGTGCGAGCGCACCTGCGCGGCCAGCTCGGCCCAGCGGGCCTGCCACCGGGCGAACCCGTCGTCGCCCGCCTCCCGGTGCCGCTGCCGCAGCCGGGCCAGCTGGTCCGGGGTGAAGTAGCTCGCCGCCATCATCGCCTCCATCGTCGAAAGGAGCTGGTCGATCGTGGGCTGGCCGGCCTCGGCGCGGGCCCGCAGCAGCGCGTCCAGGCGGCGGCGCAGGTCGCGCAGGCGGACCAGGTGCTCGTCGACCTGGCCCAGCTGCGCCCGCACCGCCTGCTCCACGTCGTCGACGCCGCCGTCCAGCGCCGCGCCGATCTCCGCCAGCGGCACGCCGAGCTGGCGCAGGGCCAGCACCCGGTACAGGCGGCGCACGTCGGGCGGGGTGTAGAGGCGGTGCCCGGCCGCCGTCCGGGCGGCCGGGCGGACCAGTCCGATCTCGTCGAAGTGGTGCAGCGCCCGCACGGTCAGCCCGGTCGCGGCGGCCAGCTCACCGACCCGCCAGCTGCGCTCGTCGTCCACCCCACGCACGCTAGGACCTCACCCCGCGTGAGGCGCAAGGCCGCTACGGTGGCATCCGTGAACGTGCGCGGGGCGGCGGGACTGTGGGCGTTGTTCGGCGCCGTCGCGGCCGGGTCCGCGGCGCTGGTGCTGGCCCGCCCGGCCGCGCAGCGCCTGTCCGACCTGCACATCTACTACGGCGCGGCGGAGCACGTCGGGGCCGGGCGGCCGCTGTACGAGTACGTGGCCGCCAACGGTGGCCCGTTCACGTACCCGCCGTTCGCGATGGTGCTGCTGCGCCCCCTCACCGTCCTGCCCGAGGGCGCCCTGCAGGTGCTGTGGCTGGCCCTGTCGGTCGCGGCGGTGGCCGCGATCGCCGCGTCGGTGCGGGGCGCGTTCGGCGGCGGGCGGGTCGCGGTGGCGGCGGTGGCCTGCGCGGTACTGGTGTCCGCGCCGGCCCAGAGCAACCTGCGGTTCGGGCAGATGAGCTTCTTCGTGGTGCTGCTCGCCCTCGTCGACGCGGTCGGGCTGACCCCGCCCCGGTGGCGCGGCCTGCTGGTCGGCGTCGCCGCCGCGATCAAGCTGACCCCGCTGCTGTTCGTCGTGTACTTCCTGCTCGCCGGCCGCCCCCGCGACGCCGCCCGGGCGGTCGCCGCGTTCGCCGCCTGCGCGCTGGTCGGCGCGGCCGTGCTGCCGGCGGACAGCTGGGCGTACTGGACCGGCACCGTGCTGCAGACCTCCCGCGTCGGCAACCTGGCCTGGATGGGCAACCAGTCGCTGCACGGCATGCTGCTGCGCGCCGGCGTCGACCCGGGCACGCTGCCGGTCATCTGGGCCACCCTTGTCGCGGTGATCGCCGGTACCGCGCTGTGGCGGGCCCGGACGCTGGCCCGCGGTTTCACCGTTCCGCCTGCCGGTGACCGTGATCGCCCCGCCGAACCGGTGCGGGCCGCCGTGCTCGTCGGCTGTGCCACCGTGGTCGCCTCACCCGTGTCGTGGCCCCACCACCAGGTGTGGACGGTGCTCGCCGCGATGCTGCTGGTCGCCACCCACGGCGTGACACAGCGGGTCGCCGGCGGGGTGCTGCTGGTCGTGATGACCGTGTCGCTGGGCGCGGTGCTCGGCGACGTGTCCACGTACCCCGGCGTGCAGTTCCTGCTGGAAAACGCCCGCGCCCTCGGCGTCGCCGCCGTCTGCCTGGCCGGCTGCGGCGGTGTCGCGGCCGCCGCCGCCCGGGTCCGCTCCCGGCGCCGGGCCGGGCTGCGCGTCGCGGTCGTCGGGGCGGCGCTGCTGGCCTGCTTCGCGGTGCTGCCGCTGCCGGCCGGCGCCGACCCCACCTTCAAGGCGTACACACTGGACGACGCCGCCAACCCCCGCTACTTCTTCGCCAGCCGCGCCTGGAGCGGCGCCGCACCGGCACCCGCGGCGGCGGTGCGGTTCGGGGTCGCCCGCGAGAAGACCAAGATGCGGGTCAACGGCGTCGTCGCCGACGCGGTCACCCGCCTGGAGTACCGGTCCGCGCCCGGCGGCTCCGCCCGCGTGATCCCGCTGCTGGCGGTGGTGGCGCCGGGGCCGCGGGAGTTCTCGTTCCGCAGCGCCAACCTCACCCACGGGCGGCTGACCGCGTACGCGGCGGACGGGCGGGAACTGGCCGCCTTCACCGACCTGACCACGCCGACCCCGTAGTTGGCCTCTCGCACACCGGTGGAAGGATTGACGACGTGACCGACGCCAGAGCGGTGGGCGCCGACGAGGCCGCGTTCATCGCGGCGGTCCGCTCAGACGACCCGGCGCGGTTCGCGCTCATGACCGAACGCCACCGGCGTGAGCTTCAGGTGCACTGCTACCGGATGCTCGCGAACTACGAGGACGCCCAGGACATGACGCAGGAGACGTTCCTGCGCGCGTGGCACAAGCGGGCCTCGTTCAAGGGCCACGCGGCCCTGCGGACCTGGCTGTACCGGATCGCGACGAACGCCTGCCTCGACTTCCTGGAGAAGCGCAACGACCGCACACCCGTACCGTCCGGGCTGGCGGACGGCGGCTCCGAGGTGCTGTACCTGCAGCCGTACCCCGACCGGATGCTCCCCGAGGACCCGCAGGAGTCGGTGGTGGCGCGGGAAACGATCGAGCTGGCGTTCATCGTCGCCGTCCAGCACCTGCCGCCGCGGCAGCGGGCGGTGTTCATCCTGCGCGACGTCGTCGGCTGGCCGGCGGCGAAGGCTGCCGACGCCCTCGAGCTGACCGTCGCATCGGTGACCAGCGCGCTGCAGCGGGCCCGGGTGACGATGCGCGAGCAGCTGCCCGACCGCCGCGTCGACTGGCGCAGACCCGCCACCCACGAGCTGTCGGACGACGAGCGCGGCGTGGTGAAGCTGTATATCGACGCCCATGAGCGCAACGACCTCGACGGGCTGATGGCCCTGCTCCGCGACGACCTGCGCTTCGTGATGCTGCCCGAGGCCGGCACGTCGGCCAGCACGGCCAAGGACGCGGTGGACGGCTGGGTCTCCGGTGGGCTCTTCCAGCCCGGCTACGACGACTGGCGCTGTATCGCCACGACGGTGAACCTCATGCCCGCAGCCGCGCTGTACCTCCGCACGCCCGACGGCCCGGAGTACCGGCTGTTCACCATGGCGGTCCTGGACATCGTCGACGGGAAGATCGCCGAGCTCACCGGATTCGACGCCGCCGACAAGCCATGGCTGGACCTGCCGCCGACACTGTGATCAGACCGCCCCGCCGGCAACGCCGGCGGGGCTTGTTCGGCCTGGCCTCACGAGCCGATCGTCCGGCCCGTGCTCATCGCCTCGTCTCGTATCGGGTCAGCAGCCTGCCGCCGGGAAACGTCCGCGTCTCCACCAGGTTCAGCTTCACCCAGCTGTCCAGCGCGGTGAAGTACGGGGTGCCGCCGCCCACCAGGACCGGCACGGTGACCAGCACGTACTCGTCGATCAGCCCGGCCCGCATGGCCGCCCCGGCGAGCGTCGCGCCGGCGATGTCCATCGGGCCGCCGTCCTCGGCCTTGAGCCGGGTGATCTCGGCGACCGCGTCGCCGGTGACCAGGCGGGCGTTCCAGTCGACCTTGTCGATCGTCGAGGAGAACACCACCTTCGGCACGTCCCGCCAGCGGCGGGCGAACTCGATCACCGCCGGTGTGGCGCCGGGCTGCTGGTCGGCGGTCGACCAGTCGGAGCTCATCAGCTCCCACAGCTTGCGCCCGTACAGCGACAGGCCGGTCGCCGCCACCCGGTCGGACCACCACTGGAACAGCTCGTCGCTCGGCGGCGAGTCCGGCCCGTCACCCCCGCTCCAGCCGAGGTCGTCCCCGCGCGCGGCGATGTAGCCGTCCAGGGTCACGTTCATGGCGAAGATCAGTTTCCGCATCGTGCCTGCCTCCTGTGAGTTGGTCTCACCCGTACCGACGGGCGCGGCGCGAAAACCTAATCGGTTCTCCACACGGTGACGGGGAGGTAGCGCGCCAAACGCTCGGAGGAAGTCGCGCTCGAATTATCGGATTGACATTACTGGTAATCCAATAATCCAAACGGAGCCTTCGGGGGAGCGCACCATAATGACAGCTATGCAGCGTAATGACTCAGGCTGGTGTACCGGAGAAACCGCGGCGTCCGGGCGGAGCGCTAGCGGGCGTCCCAGCGGGCCTTCGACTCGGCCATGCCCTGCGGGGTGAGGGAGGCGGCCCGCTCGGCGGCCTGGCGGATGCGCCAGCGCTGCTGGGCGTCGGCGTTGCAGCGGCGGCACTGCCTGCGCAGCCGGCCGGTCGCCGGGTCGAGCTCGCGCTCGTGACCGTTGCGGCAGGTGGGCGCCTGCACGCGGGTCCGGCAGTTTTCGGCGTGGCTGATCTGACGCAGGTGGGTCGGCTCGACGCAGTCTTTGACGCCGCAGGTGTGGTCGACCTTGAGGGTGGGGTCGACCGGGCCGACGAAGACCGCGTACGCCACGATGTGCGCCCAGGCCCGTCCGGCGATCTTCTGGTGGACGCCGCGCTGGGTGCCGTAGCCCTGGACGATCAGGCAGCCGTCCGGGCGGCGGGTCGAGCGGGCCAGCAGCAGCGCGCGCAGCGACTCGGGGGTGTGGCGCTTGGACAGTCCACCGACGTTGTCGAGCACGGTCTCCAGCATGCGGCCGACCGAAAATGGCGGTGACCGCGCCACGCCGGGCCGGGTACGGTCGCCGGCATGCCGCCACCCAGGCAACGCCCGCCGTTCGTCGCCGACGAGCGCACGCAGCTGGTCGGCTGGCTCGACCTGCAGCGCGCGATCGTGCACTACAAGTGCGAAGGGCTGCCCGACGGGGACGCGCGCCGGGTGGTGCTGCCGACCTCGCCGCTGATGACCGTGGCCGGGCTCGTCTCGCACCTGCGGTGGACCGAGCACAACTGGTTCGAGGTGATATTCCTCGGCGGGCCGGCCGCGGACAACCCGCTCTACTGGCGTGAGCCCGAAGACGCTGACATGCGCGTCGAGGACGGGGTGTCGCTGGCCCGGCTGCTGGAGGAGTACGACCGGCAGTGCCGGCGCTCCAACGAGATCGTGGCCGCGCACGGGCTGGACGAGACGGGGCGGCACCCGGAGCTGCGGTCGGCGCAGGCGACGCTGCGGTGGATGGTCATCCACATGGTCGAGGAGACCGCCCGGCACGCGGGGCACCTGGACACGATCCGCGAGACGCTCGACGGGCGCAAAGGCTACTACTGACCGATCCGGTGCAGCTGGACGTCGCGCAGGGCGCCGGACGCCACCGTCGCGGTCAGGAACGTCGCGTACGGCTCGCGCCGCCGGTCGGTCGGCGAGCCCGGGTTGAGCAGGCGCAGGCCACCCGGGGCGACCGTGTCCCACGGGATGTGCGAGTGGCCGAAGACGAGCACGTCCACGCCGGGAAAGCGGGCGGCGCAGCGGCCCTCGCGGCCGGCGGACGGTCCGGTCTCGTGCACCACCGCCATCCGCAGGCCGTCCAGTTCGGCGTGCGCGACCTCGGGCAGCCGGGCGCGCAGGGCGGGGCCGTCGTTGTTGCCGTACACGCCGATCAGCCGCGCGGCGCGGGCCTGCAGGGCGTCGAGCGCGTCCACCGATACCCAGTCGCCGGCATGGACCACGACGTCGGCCGCGTCGACCGCGGCCCACAGCTGGGGCGGCAGGTCGCGGGCCCGTTTGGGCAGGTGGGTGTCGGAGGTGACGACCAGGCGCATCCCGCCAGCCTAGGTGTGGGCGCGGATCCGGTCGCGGAACGGGCGCCGCGCCAGCGCCGCCCGCACCGCCAGCAGCAGGTCGCCCAGCGGCATCGGCAGCTCGGCGTCCAGCTCGCGCATCGCCGCGGCGGTCGCCGCCCACTCCGCCTCGATCAGCGGCAGCAGGTCACGCGCGCGGTCGGTGAGCGTCACGATCCGCTGCCGCGCGTCGGCGCCCGGCGAGAGCGTGACGAGCCCGGCCCGGGACAGCTGCGCGACGGTCTGGCTGGCCGCGGAGTGGGTGACGCCGACCGCCCGGGCCAGGTCGCGGATCGACATCGGGCCGGCGGTGACCAGCGCCCGGATCGGCGGGGAGAAGCGCGGCCGGTAGTCGGGCACGCCGGCGTCGCGGTAGACGGTGGCGACGTCGCCGTCGAGCAGCTCCAGGACGTGGCGCATGAGCGTGCCGACGGCCTCGCGTCGAGCGGGGGTCACCGACCCAATGTAACAGCACTGTTAGATTGGGGGAGTGACGTACCCACACATCGAGCCGTACGCGCACGGCATGCTCGAGGCCGGCGACGGCCACCGCGTGTACTGGGAGACCTGCGGCAACCCCGACGGGCGTCCCGCGGTCGTGCTGCACGGCGGGCCCGGGTCCGGGTGCACCCCGGCGTGGCGGCGGTTCTTCGACCCGGAGGCGTACCGGGTGGTGCTGTTCGACCAGCGCGGCTGCGGCCGCAGCACCCCCTCGGCCGCCGAGCCGGACGCGGACCTGTCCACCAACACCACCCACCACCTGCTGGCCGACATCGAGCTGCTCCGCACCCACCTGGGCGTGGAGCGGTGGCTGGTCTTCGGCGGCTCGTGGGGCTCCACGCTGGGCATGGCGTACGCGCAGCGGCACCGCGAGCGGGTCACCGCGCTGGTGCTGTTCAGCGTCGCGGTCGCCACCGTCCGCAACGTCGAGTGGATCACGGAGTCGATGCGGCGGTTCTTCCCGGCCCAGTGGGCGGCGTTCAAGGCCGGCGCGGGCGGGCAGCCGGGCCGGCTCGTCGACGCGTACGCGCGGCTGCTGGCCGACCCGGACCCCGCCGTGCGGGACAGGGCGGCCCGCGACTGGTGCGACTGGGAGGACAGCCACGTGGCGGTCACCGCCGGCCACAAGCCGTCCGCGCGGTACCAGGACCCGCGTTTCCGGCGGCTGTTCGCGCGGCTGGTCACCCACTACTGGCGGCACGGCGCCTGGCTCGACGACGAGCAGATCCTGCGCGGCGCCGCGACGCTGGCCGGCATCCCGGGCGCGCTCATCCACGGCCGCCTCGACGTGAGCAGCCCGCTGGACGACGCGTGGGAGCTGGCCCAGAGGTGGCCCGACGCCGACCTCGTCGTGGTCGACGACGCCGGGCACGGCGCCGGCTACCCCGGGATGACACAGGCCTGCCTGGCCGCCCTCGACAGGTTTGCCAGGAGCCCTCAGACGCCGTGACCGGCCACCCGGCGCACGGTGCCCTCGCCGAGGCCGTACGACAGGCCGACCACGCCCAGGCGGCCGTCGGCGAGCCGGTCGGCGATCACCTGCGAGCGGCGGACCAGCAGGTCCACGGTGTACCGGATGTGCTCCTCGACGGCCGCGTCCGCGTCGGCGAGGGCCTGGCTGCGGACCGCGAGCACGCTGAGCATCACCCGCTCCACCACGTCCCGCACGAACCCGTCCGGCGTCGTGCCGTGCCGCACCGCGTCCAGCGCGGCCGCGATCGCACCGCACGAGTCGTGGCCGAGCACCGCGATCAGCGGGGTGTCCAAGGCCGCCACCGCGTACTCGATGCTGCCCAGGATCTCCGCGCCGACCACGTGGCCGGCGGTGCGCACGACGAACAGGTCACCCAGCCCCCGGTCGAAGATGATCTCGGCGGCGAGCCGGGAGTCGCTGCACCCGAACAGCACCGCGAACGGCCGCTGCGCCGGCGCCAGCGCCGCCCGCCGGTCGGCGTCCTGATGAGGGTGCAGCCGCTCACCGGCGACGAACCGCTTGTTGCCGTCGACCAGCAGCTGAAGCGCCGAAGCCGGCGAAGCCGGCCACCCGCTGTCCACGCCGTCGTCCATCCCGCACACTCCCGCCGCCAGTCGGGTACATCCCCCAAGGAGTGTGCCGGTTCGACCCCGGGCTGTGACCAAACTCGGGCTTTTACCTTCGCCACACCTGGCTCACGTCCCAGCATCCGGCGGGCCGGCCGCGCGGGCCGCCCGCGCGCCGAGCTCGCGCAGGCGGGCGACCAGCTCCGGCGGCTCGTGCACCTCGAAGTCGCAGCCCAGCGTCATCAGCCGCCACGCCACGAAGTCCAGCGTGTCGGTGTGGCTGTTGAGGCGGCAGGTCCGCGCGTCGACCGCGACAAGGTCGTCCGGCGAGTCCCCGATCCGGCCGGCGACCCGCTCGATCGGCGCGTGCAGGGTGGCCACCGCCCGGTACACCGGGGTGCGCTCGGACAGCCGGCGGGTCACGAACGCGGCCGCGTCGCCGTCCGGCAGCTGCCGCGCCACCGCCCGGTACCCGATGACGGCCGGGTCGGTCACCCGGTCCACCCGGAAGATCCGCCAGTCGTCGCGGTCGGTGTCCCAGCCGACCAGGTACCAGCGGCGCCCGGCGCAGACCAGCCGGTGCGGCTCGACCCGCCGCTCGGTGCCGGCGCCGTCCTGGTCGCGGTACCCGAACCGGATCCGCTCGGAGTTGGTGACCGCGCCGGCCAGCAGGGTCAGCAGCTCCGGGTCGACGGTCGGCCGTTCCCAGGTCAGCAGCGGCTGGGTGGCCGCGCCGAGGGCGGCGACCCGGTGGCGCAGCCGCTTCGGCAGCACCTGTTCGAGCTTGGCGAGGGCGCCCACCGCCGCCTCCTCGATGCCCTGCACCGCGTGGCCGGCCGCGGCGCGCAGCCCCACCGCGATCGCGACCGCCTCCTCGTCATCCAGCAGCAGCGGCGGCATCGCGGCACCGGCGCCGAGGCGGTAGCCGCCGGCCGCGCCCATCGTGGCCTCCACCGGGTACCCGAGCGCGCGCAGCCGCTCCACGTCCCGGCGCACCGTGCGCAGGCTGACCCCGAGGCGGCGGGCCAGCTCACCGCCCGGCCACTCCCGCGGCGTCTGCAGCAGCGACAGCAAACTCAACAACCGGGTCACCCGCCAACTGTGACAGGTCCTGACCTAGATGGCTCCTACCGTGGTCCGCATGACGCCTTTCCGGATCGACATCCCCGACGCCGACCTCGACGACCTGCGCGAACGCCTCGCCCGTACCCGGTGGCCGGCCCAGCTGCCCGGCGAGGGCTGGAGCCGCGGCGTGCCGGTCGCGCACCTGCGGGAGCTGGCCGCGCACTGGCGCGACGGGTTCGACTGGCGGGCGCAGGAGGCCCAGCTGAACGCGTTCCCGCAGTTCACCACCAAAATCGACGGGCTCGACGTGCACTTCCTGCACGTGCGCTCGCCGCGGCCGGACGCGCTGCCGCTGCTGCTGACCCACGGCTGGCCGGCCTCGTTCGTCGAGTTCGTGCGCCTCATCCCGCTGCTCACCGGCACCTTTCACGTGGTCGTGCCGTCGGTGCCGGGCTTCGGCTTCTCCGCGCCGCCGCGGGCGGCCGGGTTCAGCGTCGACGCCGTCGCCCGCATGTGGGCGACGCTGATGGCCCGGCTCGGCTACGACAGGTACGGCACGCAGGGCGGCGACCTGGGCGCGTACGTGGCGCCGCAGGTCGCGATCGTCGATGCTGAGCACGTGGTGGGCGTGCATATCGACGGCGGGTTGGGCTTTCCGACCGAGGACGACGTGGCGGCGATGAGCGAGGCCGAGCGGGACGAGTACCAGCAGGTCATGTCGTGGGCCGGGCACGGCGTCGACCACCACGCCCTGCTGCGGGCCGCGCCGCAGACCTTCGCGTACGGGTGGCAGGACTCACCCGCCGCCGCGCTGGCCTGGCTGGCGCAGAAGTTCCGCGACTTCGGCGACGAGGTCGAGCGGGACCTGTTCCTGACCAACGCCAGCGTCTACTGGTTCACCGGCACGTTCGGCACCTCGTCCTGGCCGATGTACGACACGGCGCGCTCGACCTGGCCCACCGGGCAGAAGGCGGTGCCCAGCGGCGTGTACGCCGGCGGCCCGGCGCTGTTCCGCCGCCTCGCCGAGCGCGACAACACGATCGTGCACTGGCCGGAGGGCAACCCCGGCGGCCACTTCGTCGCCATGGAGGAGCCGGCGGCGCACGCGGCCGACATCGCGGCGTTCTTCGACAAGGTGGCGCGGTGACCGCGTTCACGTGGGCGCAGGTGGTGGCGCGGCGGCTGGCGCGGCACGGGCTCGCCGCGCCCGCCACCGACCTGGCCGCCACTGTCAGCGCGATGTGCGGCGCGCACGCCCAGGTGATGTCCGCCGCCGAGGCGTCCATCGGCGTGCGGGTCGCCGGCATCACCCGCGCCGACGTGCGCCACGCCCTGTGGCAGGACCGCACGCTGGTCAAGACCCGCGGCCCGCGCGGCACCGTGCACCTGCTGGCCGCCGCCGACCTGCCGATGTGGACCGGTGCGCTGGGCGCGCTGCCGGCACCGCCGTACGCGGGCGGCGCCAACGCCCTCATGACCCCCGACCAGGTCGACCAGGTGGTCGCCGCGGTCGCCGCCGCGCTCAAGGACGCCGAGCTGACCGGCGAGGAGCTCACCGCCGAGGTCGTGGCCCGGTGCGGGCCGTGGGCCGGCGAGCGGGTGATGGAGGCGTTCCAGGACAAGTGGCCGCGCTGGATGCAGGCGATGGAGACCGCGTCGCGGCGGGGCGCGATGTGCTTCGGGCCCAACCGCGGCCGGCAGACCACCTACACCAGCCCGGCCCGCTGGCTGCCCGGCTTCACCGCCGAGCCCGGGCAGGTCGCGCTGCCCGAGCTGGTCCGCCGGTACCTGTACGCGTACGGGCCGGCCACCCCCGCCCACTTCGCGAAATGGCTGTCGATCGGGCAGCGGTGGGCGCAGGAGCTGTTCGCCACGGCCGGCCTGCAGCAGGTCACCGTCGACGGGTCGCCGGCCTGGGTCGCGGCCGGCGACACCGCCATGCCGGCGGGGCGGCCGCGCGGGGTGCGGCTACTGCCGTACTTCGACGCCTACGGCATCGGCTGCCACCCCCGCGAGAAGGTCTTCCCCGGCCGCGCCGGCGAGCGGGCGCTCAACCGAGGCCAGGCCGGCAACTACGCGGTCCTGCTGGTCGACGGCACGGTCGCCGGGATCTGGCACCAGCGCCGCTCCGGCAAGCGGATCGCGGTCACGGTGGAGGCGTTCGGCACGCTCCGCCCGAGCCGGCTCAAGGCGCTGGGGGAGCAGGTCGAGCGGCTGGGCCAGATCCTGGAGGGCACGCCGACCCTGACGCTGGGCGAGGTCACCGTCGGCGGCCACGCCTAGCCCTCATCGCCGCGGTTGACCAGGGAGTTGGTGGGCGTGCCGGCCGGCGTGTCCCGGCACGAGGTCCCTGATCAACGCTCGGGCGGGCCGCCGCGGGCCTCGCGGTCGAGGTGCTGCTCCAGGCGGTCGAGGCTGCCGGACCACAGCCGGCGGTACGGGGCCAGCCACTGGTCGATCTCGGTCAGCGGCTCGGGGCGCAGCTCGTACCAGCGGCGCTGGGCGTCCTGGCGCACCTGGACCAGCCCGGCCTCGCGCAGCACCCGCAGGTGCTTGGACGTGCCGGGCTGGGTCAGGCCGAGCCGCTCGACAAGCTCGCCGACCGGTCGGGGGCGCTCCAGCAGCAGGTCCAGGATGCGGCGGCGGGTCGGCTCGGCGAGGACGTCAAAGGTCGACAGCACCCACCGAATATAACCGCCATCGCATATACGGGCTAGCCGTGGCGGCGCAGGACGACGACCGGGATGGTGCGGCCGGCCTTGGCCTGGTGGTCGGCGAAGAACGCGTACCGCTCGACCACGCCGGCGAAGATGTCGTCGCGCTCGCCTCCTTCCGGCACCACGGCGGTGGCCTCGTACTTCTCGCCCTCGACCTCGACGGTGACCTGCGGGTGCGCGACGAGGTTGCGAAACCAGTCCGGGTGCTTGGGCGCGCCGGCGTTGGAGGCCACGACGAGAATGTCGTCGCCGTGCGGGATGTACATCATCGGCGCGGTGTGTGCCCGGCCGGTGCGGGCGCCGGTCGTGGTCAGCAGCAGCATCGGCCGGCCGTGGGCGGTGCCGCCGGCGGCCCGGAACTCCTCGATCACCTTGCGGTTGTGGGCACCCATGTCGTCGGGGATCGTCATGTCGCGTCCTCCTGTCGGTAGAGGCGGCTCATGCCGCGGATCGTCTCGGCGAACCGGTCGCGCAGCTCGGGCGGGCCGAGCACCTCGACGTCGGCGCCGAGCTTGAGCAGCTCCATCAGGCCGTGCCTGACCGACTCGATCGGCACGGTGGTGCGCACCCAGCCGTCGTCGCCGGGCGGGCCGGCGTTGGCGACCGCGCCGCGGCTCATCGCGGGCGGGAAGATGTGCGGCATCCGGGCCAGCGCCTCGGCGGTGATCCGGACCGTGGCCTCGTCGACGTAGACGCTCTCCTCGTACCGCTTGGCCCACGCCTGCCAGAACTCGGCCAGGTCGAAGCCGCCGGGCCGGGCGAACGGCTGGTCCAGCACGTCGACGCCGAGCACGTTGCTGACCCGGTAGGTCAGCGGGCGGGAAAGGTCGTCGGCCGGGGCGGCCACCAGGTACCAGCGGCCGGCCTTGAGCACCACGCCGAGCGGGGCGAGCGTGCGGGTGACCTCGCGGGGCGCCTTCCACCGCAGGTAGCGGGCCTGGACGAGGCTCTCGTCCCAGACCGCGCCGGCCAGCGCGGACAGGTGCGGGGTCTGCTCGTCGCGGCGGAACCAGCCGGGCGCGTCCAGGTGGAACCGCTCGCGGATCCGCCCGGCCCGCGCGCCCAGCTCGGGCGGGAGCGAGGCGCGCAGCTTCAGCTCGGCGGCGGTCAGCACGGCGCCGAGGCCGAGCTCGGCGACCGGGCCGGGCACGCCGGACAGGAACAGCGTCTCGGCCTCGTCGACGGTCAGGCCGGTCAGCCGCGTGCGGTACCCGTCCAGCAGCTGGTAGCCGCCGGCCGGGCCGCGGTCGGCGTACACCGGCACGCCTGCGCCGGACAGCGACTCGACGTCCCGGTAGATGGTGCGCACCGAGACCTCGAGCTCCTCGGAGAGCTCCTGGGCGGTCATCCTGCCCGCGTCTGCAGGAGCAGCAGCAGGGACAGCAACCGGCTCGCGCGCACGCCTCCGAAACTAGTCCAGGTGGCTGACAGCCGGTGTCAGGTACTCGGTGCGCAGTTCGTGCGCGCCGTCCGCGCGGGTGGCCTCGTAGTAGACGCGGTGGCCGCCGCCGGGCAGCGCGACCACGCTCAGGTACCGCAGGCCGCCCGGCGGGTGCGGCGAGGACAGCGGCTCGCGCTCGGCGGCGACCAGCGGGGTGAACCGGCCGTCGCCGGCCCGCCCGCCGCGGGCGACGCCGGTGCGCTCCTCCCAGTTTTCGGCGGCGGTGGCCCGCCCGTCGTACGCGGCCAGCAGCGTGTCGCCGTCGGCGAGCACCGAGGAGACGCGCACCCGCGGGCGTCCCAGCGGCCGGCCCGGCCGGCGAGCGCGACACCCTGCCACCGCCAGGCGACGCCGTCGGGGCTTGTCGCGTACCAGGTGGACATGCGGTCGGCCTCGTCCCACGACTCCAGCGGGTGGCAGGAGGCCCACAGGTGCCAGGTGCCGTCGGCGGTGCGCAGCAGCACGGGGTCCTTGACGCCGGTGGACTCGTCGCCGGCCAGCACGGTGCGGGCCGGCGCGTGCGGCAGCCCGGCCGGGTCGTCGGCTTCGAGCAGCTCGACCCGCCAGTGCTTGGTGCCGGGGTGGCGGCGCTGACGTACAGCCGCCACCGCCCTTCGGGGGTGCGGACCAGCGCGGGCCGTTCGAGGGACTCGGCGTCGAAGCGGTCCTTGCCGACCTCGGCGACGGTGGTGAAGGCGACCCCGTCGGTGGAGTGCGCGATGACGTTGGCGATGCCGCGCCCCTCGCCGACCGGCAGCCGCACCCGGTAGGCGAGGTAGATGCCGTCCTCGGTCCAGATCGACGAGGGGGCGCCGGCCCAGGCGCCGGCGCGGGTGTCCGGCGGCCCGACCGCCACCGCCGAGCCCTTCCACTGTGGCAGCGGCAACGTGCGGTGCACTGTGCTCCTCATCGGGTTCGGGCGGTGTCGGGTTCGGACGCCGGCCGTCCGGGTGCGTGGCGGTCGGCGTCCAGCCAGTCGTCGTACCGCTGGCCGGTGACCTCCTGCAGCAGCGCGATGTCGTCGGCGAACGCCGGCAGCAGCGCGGCCCGGTCCTCGGGCTTGAGCGGGATGCGCCGCCCGTGGCCGCGCTGCAGGAGGGTCAGCAGCGGGCCCCGGAAGACCTTGCGCAAGGGTACGGGAAAGTGCTGCCCGAACCCGGCACCGGTGCGCAGCAGGTAGCGCAGCGCGGCGTTGACGCGGGTGTTGTCCACGGTGCGGGTGACGTTCTCGGCGGGGACGACGTCGATGACGCCGGTGTCGACGCCGAGGAACGCGCACACCTTGTCCAGGGCCGCCGCGGGTGTCTGCCGCAGCTCCAGGTAGCGCATGAGCAGCACCTGCTCGCGGGGAAGTACTCGTACAGGTGCTTGACCTGCGCGCCGTACCGGCCGAGGTCGAGGTAGTGCCAGAAGGCCGCCCAGCCGGCCGCCTTGCGCTGGTCCTCCAGGCGGCAGGCGGTCAGGAAGTCGGCCTCCGGCTCCAGCCCGGCGGTCCACAGGTGGGTCCAGTTGGAGTGCGCGCGGTCCACCGGGTCGCGCAGCAGCAGGATGATCTTCGCGTCCGGCACGAGCCGGTGGATCCGCGCGTGCGAGTCCAGGTGGTGCAGGTAGAACGGGGTGGCCTCGCCGCGCAGCGCGCCGGGCGGGGCCGGGTCGAACAGGCGCTCGTAGTCCTCGCGGCGCCACACGTGCTCCTGGTAGGTCTGCGCGTCGCCAGGCCCGCCGCGCGTGGGTGGCGGGCCGTCGGTCAGGAAGAACTTGGGCTCCTTCACCGAGGGCAGGAACAGGTCGGGGTGGCGGACCAGGGCCGCGTGCAGCGCGGTCGTGCCCGCCTTGGGTACGCCCGCGATGAGGAAGTGGGGCAGCGCCACAGCTCATCCCTCCTATGCCGATAGGATTAACAGGCTATCGTGTCGTTGGGCGTCCGCGCCCTCCGCCGCTGGGATGATCTGCGCATGTACCCCGCTGTGCTGCCCACCGCCGCGGCCGGCGCGCTGGCGGTCGGCGCCGGTGGAGCGGACTTCACCGAGGCGTGGCTGCGCAACCGGCGGCTGTCCGAGCACACCCGCGCCGCGTACCGCCGGGACATCGCCGGGTGGCTGGCCTGGTGCGCGGCCCGCGACCTGGAGCCGCTGCGCGCCTCGTTCCTGGACGTGAACGCCTACGGCCGCGACCTGGAGGCGACCGTCGAGCCGCGCGGCGGCCGGCCGCTCACCCCGGCCACCGTGGCCCGCAAGCTGTCCGCGCTGTCCAGCTGGTACGACTTTCTGACCAAGCTGCGCGCCGTCGAGGCCAACCCGGTCGCCGGCGCCGACCGCCCCAAGGTCGCCCGCGACCACTCCAGCACCGTCGGCCTCACCCCTGAGGAGGTGGACGCGCTGCTGGCGGCGGCGGACACCGACACCGGGCCGCACGCGGCCCGCAACCGGGCCGCCGTCGCGCTCCTGGCCGACCTGGGGCTGCGGGTGGGCGAGCTGGTCAGCCTCGACCTTTCCGACATCGGGTACGAGCGTGGGCACCGCAGCGTCCGGTTCATCGGCAAGGGCGGCAAGCCGCGGCGCCGCGCGCTGACCCCGGGCACGTCGGCGGCCCTCGACGCGTACCTGGACATCCGCCCCGGCCCGCCCGAGGGCGCGGTGTTCCTGACCGCCAGCGGTGCCCGGCTGGACCGGCACGCGGTCTTCCGGCTGGTGCGGCGGCTGGCCCGGCAGGCCGGCATCCCGGCGTGGGCGAAGCTGTCGCCGCACTCGCTGCGGCACGCGTTCGCGACCACCGCCCGCGCCGAAGGGGTGCCGCTGGAGGACGTGCAGGACGCGATGGGCCACGCCGACCCGCGTACCACCCGCCGCTACGACCGCGACCGGCACAACCTGGACCGCGACCCCGCCTACGCCATCTGGGCCGCCCGCGCCCGCCGCACCGCCCGCTAGAGACCTTTCGGGTCGGGGTGGCTGGGATCTGCGCGGCCTTCAGTAGATCCAACCCAAACGAGACGCGAGCTACCGCGACGGCCGCGGTGGTCCGGATCTGCTTCGAATTGGACCTTCTGAAACGGCTACCACGGTCGCACCTCACCCTGACCGCGGAAGATGTCTAGCGGTTTTCCCGGACCAGCCGGCGCAGGTAGCCGCCGAAGCGCTCGCGGTCGGCGGCGCTCCAGCCGTCGGTCAGCTCCAGGAACACCCGCTGCTGCCACTGCCGCGCCTGCCGCAGCAGCTCCCGCCCGGCGGCGGTCGGGGCGAGCAGCGTGCGCCGCGCGTCGCCGGGGTCCGGCCGGCGGGTCAGGTATCCGGCGGCCACCGTCTCGGACACCATGCGGCTGCCCACCGAACGGTCGAGGCCGAGCTGGCTGGCGACGGCCGCGATGGTGGGGGTGGCGGCGGCGTCCAGTGCCTCGAGGACCTGGACGTGCGCGACGTGCGGCGGGCCGGCGGGCTGGGCCGCCCACCGCCGTCCCCAGAAGCGGACGAGGCGGAAGAGCGCGGCGCCGGCCGAGATATCCTGTGCAATATGCACACAATACCTGAGCCGATCGCCGCGTTCCACGAGGCGGTCAACGCCGCCGACGGTGCCGCCGCAGCCGCTTTGGCCGTCTCCGACGTGGAGGTGGGCGGCCCACGCGGCGCGGCCCGCGGTGTCGATCTGCTGCGCGGCTGGGTGGAGCGTTCCGGCATCCGGTTGACGCCGCTCGCCGCCCACCACGGGGCCGGCGGCGCCGTCGTGGTGACCCAGCACGCCACATGGCCCGGCGACGAGACGGTCCACGAGATCGCCACCCTCTTCCGGCTCTCGCCCGAGCAGCGGCTGACCGCGGTGATCCGCTACGACACGCCCGCGCAGGCCCTGGCCGCGGCCGGCGTCCCCGTTTCCCGGTGACGCCGGCCGCGGGCGGCTAGCCGGCCATCAGGGTGAAGGTGAACCCGGCGCTCGTCGGGCGGCGCGGCGGGATGTCGCACTTGACCCGGCGCAGCACCTCGTTCCTGCTGAGGCCGAGCCCGTGGGCGATGAGCCAGTCCGGGCGCACCGGCACCGGGTCGGCGAAGGCGACCTCGACCCGGACCGGCCACTGCCCGTCGAGAGGCACCGGCGGCGCGTCCAGCCGCCAGGCGTCCGCCCAGTCCAGGGTGAAGCGGTTGCGCCGGGCGAACAGCGGGTCCAGCAGCGTGGATGCCACCAGCGCCGGATCGTTGACGTGGTAGCCGTGCAGCGTGTCCGGGTCGAAGGAGCCGACCGGTGCCCGCGCGTGTACGGCGAGCTTGCGCGTCCGGTCGCAGGACACGCAGCGGACCAGCAGCCACACGTGCAGCAGCTTGCCGTTGGCGTTGACCCGAAACCTGCCCGCGCCGGCGGTGGCCGACGGCGACGGGCAGCTCAGGCATGGCAGGGACAGCAGGGGCAGCCTGGTGCGGCGGACGCGCCAGGGCAGCACGGTATGCGGTGACGAAGACATGATGATCTTTCTCAAGACCTGACCCGAGGCCGATCACGCGCGACCTCGAACGCTGGATGACCGGGCGCGCGCAGGCAGCCCGGCGGCACCGGCGGGGTACGCCGGCTACCGGTGAGCGGAAGCTGTCAGGTCTAAAGAGCGGGCGGGGTCACGCGGTCTGTCCTCATGTCCTCACGGCGACGGGGCCGCATGCACCGTAAGCGGGCGCGCACGGGCGGCTCAACCGATTTGCGGCTCAGGCCAGCAGGTCCAGGTGGTGGTGGGCGTCGACCGCGATCTCCTCGTGCCGCAGCCGCCGCCGCGCCCACAGGCGGGCGGCGATCTCGGCCTGTTCGTCGCCGGTGACGGCGTGCTCGACCAGCAGGGCGGCGGTCAGGGCGTAACCCATGCGCAGCGCCAGGCCGCGGGCGCCGGCCACCACGGCCACCGCGGTCGGGTCGGCGGTCACGTCGGCCAGGTCGGCCCGCAGCGCGGCGGTGGCGTCGGCGAGCTGGTCGGACAGGGCGGGTGAGATGCCCGGGCGATGTCCTGCGCGGCGTCGAGGCGGGCCAGCAGCGGGACGGCGGCGTCGTCCCGGACGGTGGCGCGCAGCGCGTCCAGGGCCAGGACGTTCGTGGTGCCTTCCCAGATCGGCAGGACCTGCGCGTCGCGGAGCAGGCGGGGCACGCCGGTGTCCTCGACGTAGCCGGCGCCGCCGAAGCTTTCCACATACTCACTGGCCGAGGCGACGGCGAGCTTGCCGGTGACGAGCTTGGCCAGCGGCGCGACGATGCGCAGCTCGGCGGCGGCGTACGGGTCGGCGCCCACCTCGACGCGGCCGAGCAGGGCGAACGCGTGCGCGGCCAGCGCGAAGGCGCCGGCGGCGTCGACCGCGAGCGTGCCCAGCGTGGCGCGGTGCAGCGGCGAGCGGGACAGCGGCCCGCCGGCGACGGTGCGGCCGGCGGCGAACGCGAGGGCGTACTGCAGGCCGCGGCGCATGCCACCGGCGGCGGCCGCGGCGTTGTGCAGGCGGGTGACCACGACGAGCGTCATCGCCCGGGTCAGGCCGCCGGGCCCGGCGGGGTCGCCCAGCGGCAGGGCGGCGGCGCCGTCCAGGCCGATCTCGGCGGTGGGCAGGGCGCGGGTGCCGAGCTTGTCCTTGAGCCGGTGCACCCGGATGCCGGGCGCGGTGGTGGCGCCGTCCGGCCCGTAGCGGGGGATCAGGAACGGGGCCAGCACGCGGCTGCCCGGGCCGGCGCCGTCGGGGCGGGCCAGCGCCACGGCCATGGCGGAGTCGGCGGCCGAGCAGAACCACTTCTCGCCGGTCAGCCGCCACCGGCCGTCCACAAGGGACGCCACTGTGGACGAGCGGGACAGGTCGGAGCCGCCCTGCGACTCGGTCATCCACTGCCCGCTGGTGACGGCGGTGGCCGGGTCGGTGGCGACCAGCCGCGGCAGCCACGCCTCGCGTACCGCGGGGTCGACCTCGGGGCGGGACAGCAGCGCGGCGGCGCCGTCGGCCATCGCGACCGGGCAGGAGAAGGTGGCGGACTCGGGGCCGTACAGGTGCAGGAGGGCGTGCTGCACCACCCGCGCGGCCGCGCCCCAGGTGGCCCGGGAGTCGGGCAGGTACGGCAGTGCCACGACCGCGTGGCGGGCGGCGGCCGCGCGCTGCGCCTGCCACCCGGCGGAGGTCTCGATGCGGTCGACCCTGGCGCCCCATGGCTCGTACCGGATGAGGGTCGGCGGATGTGCCTCGGCGTCGGCGTGCGCCGCGCGGAGGGTGCCCACGACGTCGGCCGCGAGGGCCGACAGGCGGTCCTTGGCCGCCGCGTGGCCGGCGGGCCCCAGGATGCGGTCCAGCCAGGAACGCAGGAAGGGGTCGCCGGCGTACGGGTCGGCGGGTGGCGGCACGGCCTGCACGAAACGGTCCACGCCAATACCTTAACGGGCGTTTAGAGGATGTGCGGCGGTCGGTTGCCGGCGGCCAGGATCGCGCGGCGCAGCGGCACCAGCGCCAGCAGGATGAAACCGACCACGAAGAACGCGACCAGCGCGACGATGCCGACCCGGTAGCTGTCGGTGATCTGGTAGACCAGGCCGAACGCGAGCGGCCCGAGCCAGCTGGTGCCCTTGTCGCTGATCTCGTAGAAGCCGTAGTACTCGCCTTCCTTGCCTTTCGGGATCAGCTGGCTGAACAGCGACCGGCTCAGCGCCTGGCTGCCGCCGAGCACGATGCCGATCGCCGCGCCGAGCGCGATGAACGGCAGCGGCGCCTCGCCGGGCAGCCAGTACGCGGCGATGACGACGGCGGTCCACAGCACCAGGCTCAGCAGCACGGTCTTGCGGGCGCCGATCCGCCCGGCGAGGCGGCCGAGCCCGAGCGCGCCGAAGAACGCGGTCAGCTGCACCACCAGGATCGTGATGATCAGGGTGTTGGTCGCAAGGCCCAGCTCTTCGCTGCCGAACTGGCTGGCCAGGTTGATCACGGTCTGGATGCCGTCGTTGTAGATCAGGAAGGCGAGCAGGAAGAACAGGGTCAGCGGGTACGCCCGCATGCCCTTGACGGTGCGGCCCAGCTGGCGGAAGCCGTCGGTGATCACGTTGGCGCCGGCGCTGGCGTTGACGGCCGGGTACTCGCGCATGAACTTCAGCGGCACGAGCGTGAACACGGCCCACCACACGCCGGCGGACACGATCGACCAGCGGGCGATGTCGAGGGTGCGCTGGTCGTCGTCCTTGATGCCGAAGATCTGCACGGCGACCAGGTTGAGCGCGAGCAGGATGAACCCGCCCAGGTAGCCCAGCGCCCACCCGCGGCTGGAGATGTCGTCGCGCTGGTCGGGGCCGGACAGCTGCGGCAGGTACGAGTGGTAGACGACGATGCTGGCGCCGAAGGAGATGTTCGCGATCAGGAACAGCAGGCCGCCCAGCAAGTAGCGGTCGCCGGTCACGAACATGAACCCGCAGGTGGCGGCCGCGCCCATGAACGCGGCGCCGGCCAGCAGCCGCTTCTTGTGCGCGGAGCGGTCGGCGACGGCGCCCATCACGGGCAGCACGAAGACGGTGAGCAGGACCGACAGCGACACCACGTACGGGTAGTAGGAGCCGGCCGCGATCGTGAGCCCGAACGGGTGCACGTCGGCGTCGCACTCGTCGGCGCCCAGCGCGCAGCCGGCCGCCTGCTCGGTGACCGCGGTCAGGAACGGTCCGAGGAACACCGCGATGACGGTGGTCTGGAAGGCGGAGTTGGCCCAGTCGTAGAAGTACCAGCCGGCCCGCTCGCGGCGCGTGGCGTACCGGCTGGTGCTGTCGCTGGTGGTGTCGGTGGTCGTCACGGTCCCTCTTTTAGGCAATCGCGCTCCGCGCTCATGCGGCACCACTGTCGTGCCACACGCCCCGGCTCAGATAGACCTCACGTAGCACGTCGACGCGATCCGTCATGATGCCATCAACACCAAGATCAAGTAAGTCGTGCATTTCGGCAGGGTCGTCGATCGTCCACACGTGCACCTGCAGGCCGAGCTTGTGCGCGTACCGCACGAACCGCCGGTCGACCACGGGCAGCCGCCCGTACCGCACCGGCACCTGCGCGGCCACCACCGACGTCGGCAGCACCAGCCGCTGCCCGGTCAGCGACGCCACCCGCAGCCGGGCCACCGCCCGCATCCCCAGCGACGTGGCCACCTTGGGGCCGGCGAGGGTGCGCAACCGGGCCAGCCGGGCGTCGCTGAACGAGGCCAGCAGCACCCGGTCGCCGGCGCCCGCGCGGGTCACCGTCTCGACCGTGGCCTCGACGCCGCTGCCGGCCTTCACATCGATGTTGAACCGGACCTGCGGCCACGCCGCGAGGATGTCGTCCAGCCGCGGCACCGCCGCCGCGCCGCCCACCCGCACCGCCTGAAGGTCGGCCCAGGACAGCTGGTCGATCCGCCCCGGCCGGCCGGCGACCCGGTCGAGGGTGGCGTCGTGGAAGACCACGGCGACGCCGTCGGTGGTGGCGTGCACGTCGGTCTCCACGTACCGGTAGCCGAGGGCGACGGCGCGGGCGAACGCCTCCGCGGTGTTTTCGTCGCCTTCGGCGGCACCGCCCCGGTGTGCGAACGCCAGCGGGACGGGATGCTCCAGGTAGGTCAAGGTGCCTGTCTTTCGTCGGCGGGGCGGCTCACGGCGTGCAGTATGCACGCACAGGGCGACGGTAGGGTGTCGGCCATGCGGGTGCTCGGCATCGACTTCGGCACGTCGAACACGGTGGCCATGGTCCGCGGCGCGGACGGGCGTGCGCGGCCGCTGCTGTTCGACGGCTCGCCGCTGCTGCCGTCGGCCGTCTACCTCAACCCGGACGGCAAGCTGCTGGTCGGCCGGGACGCCGAGCGCACCGCGCGGCTCGACCCGGCCCGCTTCGAGCCCAACCCCAAGCGGCGCGTCGACGACGGTGTGGTGCTGCTCGGCGAGCAGGAGCTGCCGGTGCCGCGGGTGATCGCCGCGGTGCTGGGCCGGATCGCGTCGGAGGCGGCCCGGCACCTGGGCGGCGCGGTCGAGGAGGTCCGGGTCACCCATCCGGCCCGCTGGGGTGAGCGGCGCCGCGCGGTGCTCGTGGAGTCGGTGCGCGCGGCCGGCCTGCCCACCCCGCGGCTGGTCGTCGAGCCGGTCGCCGCCGCGTCGTACTACACGGCGGTGCTGGGCAGCGCGATGCCGGTGGGGCGCGCGCTGGCGATCTACGACCTGGGCGGCGGCACGTTCGACGCGGCGGTGGTGCGGCGCACCCCGGCCGGTTTCGAGGTGCTGGCCGAGGCGGGCCTGTCCGACCTGGGCGGCCTGGACTTCGACCAGGCGCTGGTCGAGCACCTGGGGCGCGGCTACTCCGAGACCCGCACCACCCTGTGGAACAGCCTGGTCAGCCCGGCCGACCCGGGCCAGCGGCGGCAGCGGGCCCTGCTCTACGACGACGTGCGCGGCGCGAAGGAGATGCTGTCGCGCACCACCAGCGCCGACGTGCACCTGCCGGCGCTGGACATCTCCGCGCACATCACGCGGGAGGAGTTCGACGGGCTGATCCGCCCGTACGTGCTGCAGACCGTGCACTGCCTGGCCCAGACCATCACCGCGGCCCGGCTGGCCCCGCACGACCTGGTCGGCATCTTCCTGGTGGGCGGCTCCAGCCGCATCCCGCTGGCCGCGCACCTGCTGCACACCGAGCTGGGCGTGGCACCGACCACCCTCGAGCAGCCCGAGACAGTGGTCGCCGAGGGTGCCCTGTTCTTCGGCGCCCCGGTGGCCCCGGCCGGCCCGGTCCACTCCGGTGTGCCCCGCCCGGTCGCCCCGCCGCCGCGGGTGGCGCCGCAGCCGGCCCGTCCGGTCACCGCCCCGCCGATGGCGCACCCGCCGGCCGCACCCGTTTCCCGCCCGCCGGCCGCCCCGGTGTCCCGGCCCCGGTCGCGCCGCCGCGCCCGCCGGTGATCGCGCGCCCGTCGGCGCCGCCGGTCAGCGCCACACCGGTCTCACCGCCGCGGGCCGCGCCCCGCCCGCCGCAGCAGCACGTGCCGCCGCCGCGGACGGCCCCGGTGGCCCCGCCCCGCCCACCGGTGATGGCCCCGCGCGCCGGCGGCCGCGCCTGGTACGAGGAGCCCGCTCTGGTGTGGACGGTCGCGCTGGGCGCGATGGTGCTGATCGCCGTGGTGGTGCTGATCCTCGTCTCCGCCGGCTGACCCGCCGCCCGGGGGCGGTTGATCAGGGACCTGGTCGGCGCGCCGGCCGGCGTTCCACCCACGAGGTCCCTGATCAACCGCCCGCCCGGGGTCCGGCTTCCGGGGGACCGGTCCTTGATCGACGATGGCCGGGGTCAGGCCTCGGGCGACCACCAGCGGGCCAGGGAGCTGGTCGCCGGGTCCTCGGAGGCGGACAGGGCGGTCCACGGGTCGGCGCCGGGCGGGATCTCCTCGCCGGCGTAGGAGGCCAGCTCGGTCGGCTCCGGCGCGCCCTGGTAGCCGGCGTCCGGGTCGGGCAGCGGCTCGGCGCCGAGCGTGGCCGGGTCGGTCCAGGGGAAGCCGTCGACCGGTTCGGGTGCGTCGAGGTCGAGCGGTTCGGGGAAGGACTGGTCGGTCCACCCGTCGGCGTTGGTGTCGAGGTCCGGGTCGGCGCCGACCGGGGTGAGGTCGTCCGCCGGGTCGCCGCCGGGCTCGGCGGCGTCGGCGGCTTCCGGGCCGTCCAGGGTGTGCGGTGTGTCCACCGTGGAGTCGCCGGCCGGGTCCAGCGGCACGTCGGGGCTGTGGTCGGGCAGGTCGCCGGCCGGGCCGTCGGAGGCCGGGTCGAAGCCGCCCAGGTCGGCGGTCTCGGCGTCGCCGAAGCCGGGTTCGAGCCCGCCGCCGAGCGGGTCCGCGCTCAGGTCGCCGCCGAGGTCCGGTGCGTCCGGGCCCAGGTCGCCGGTGTCGGGGTCCAGGTCGTCCGGCCAGTCGCCGCCGTCCCAGCCGTGCTCGCTCATGCCCGGCCTCGCTTCGCTACGGGCGGGCGCGGGGCTCCAAACGCGCTGCGCTGACTCATGGCTGTTCCTCCGTGGGGCGTGCCGGTGCGAGGGAACGCGCCCTCGCCAGGACCTCGTCGACCTGCTTGACCCGGGCGCGGAGCCCGTCGCGTTCGGTCTGCAGGGCCGTCTTGCGGCGGGCGCGGCTGGCCTTGTCTTCGGCCAGTGCCTTGTCGATCTCGGCGATGTGCGCGTCGAGCTGCTGCAGGCGGCGTTCGATGGCGTCGTCGAGGGCCAGCGTGAGCGCGTACTGCAGGTCGGTGAAGCGGTGCATGATCTCGTCGGCGAGCGCGGCGCGGGCCTCGCCGAGCACCTCGCGAAGCCAGATGCGGGCCTGCTGCCGGTCGGTCTGCACGCGCCGCCGGTACAGGATGAACGCCCCGGCGGCCAGGCCGAGGCCGAGCCCGGCGACGGGCAGCAGCAGCCCGCCGCCGATGATGGCGCCGGCGCCCAGCGCGGACGCGCCGGCGACCGCCCCGCGGCCGGCCATGAACGCCATGCCGCCGGCGGACATCGCGATCATCACGTTGTCGGGGCCGCCGCCCTCGCGGCGGGGTTTGGTGGCCAGCGCGTGGCGGAGGGTGGCGTTGAGGCGGCGCAGCACGAACTGCAGCTCGTGCGGGCCGAACACCTGGGTGAGGGTGCGCTCGGCGACCTTGCGGAAGCGGTACTCCAGGTCGTGCGAGAGGCGTACCGACAGGGCGTGCAGGGCGCGGTCGACGTCCTGCGGCAGGGCCTTGATGTCGTCGCCCTTCGCCTTTTCGATCTTGTTGAGGAACTCCTCCTGCAGCGCGGTCACGTAGTTGCGCAGCCGGCCGGTGGCCTCGACCCGGGCGCGCTGGGTCTCGGTGTTCAGCGCCAGGCTCCACTGCCGGGACTCGGTGCGCTTGCGGGCGGCGAGGGCGGCCCGGTCGGCCTTGGCCTTGGCCATGTCCTGCGGGTCCGGGTCGGTGGCCTTCATCCGGTCGCCGATCTGCAGGTCCAGGCGGATGTACTCGGAGCGGACGGCGCGCAGCACGTTGGCCTGGCCGAGCAGGTGGCCCTTGCCGGCCAGGTCGATGAGGGCGTGCTGCAGCTCGGCGATCCGGGACTCCTTGATCAGCTCCGGTGCCGCCTCGCGGGGCAGCGTCATGGCCAGCTCGGCGAGCCGGGCGGAGACCGGAAACCAGGGCGCGGACCCGAAGCGGGGGGCGTGCGCCTGCAGCTGCGCCTGGTCGTCCTGCAGGATGGTCCGCCACCCGGGGTAGGCGTCCACCTTGGACAGCGCGAACACCACGAAGTTGACCCGTTTGCTGGCCTCGATGAGAAACTCCAGCTCCGGTTTGGCGAACGGGGCGGCCGCGTCGACGACGAACAGCAGCGCGGTCGCCTTCTCCACCGCGTCGAGGGCGACCTCGGCGTGGGCGGGGTCCAGGCCGCCGGTGCCGGGGGTGTCCACCAGGGACAGGTACTGCAGCAGCGGCGCCGTGTGGGTCACCTCGATCCGCCGCGGCGGCCGGGCCCCCTCCGGCAGCCGGCCGAACGGGGTGGCCCAGTCGCGCAGGTCGGACTGCTGCAGCGGGACCGGGTCCTCGCGGCCGGGCAGCCAGGCGCGGGCGCTGTTTTCGGTGCCGTGGCTGAACTCCAGGTAGGCGGCGGTGGCCACGGCCGCGTCCACAGGGGACAGTCCGGGCACGCCGATGAGCGCGTTGACCAGGGAGCTCTTGCCGCGTTTGGTCTCGCCGACCACGACGATCGCGGGGCGGCCCAGGTCGCGGCGGCGGACCGCGTCGAGGTCGGCGGCGGCGTCCGGGTCGGTCTTGCGCAGGAACGCCAACGACGTGTCGACGGCGCTGCCGAGCAGCTTCTGCAGCGCCTCGGGCTTGGCGGTCGCGGACGTCATGCGGTACCCCTGACTCGCTGGCTGAGCAGGTAGAAGCCGCGGTGCGCGACGAGGGCGACCCGCGACTGGCTGGGGCTGGCCCCGGCCACCGCGTACACCCGCCATCGGGTGGCGGCGTCGAGGGCCGCCTTGACCAGCTGCTCGGTGCCGGCGGTGGGCAGGTTGAGGATCCACTGCGGGTCGTTGGACAGGGCGAGGCGGGTCAGTTCCTGCTCCATCGGCTCGGGCAGCTCCACGGAGCCGGTGGAGACCAGCTGGGCGACCTCCAGCAGCCGCAGCCGGTGGTAGTCGGGCTGCTGCAGCACCCGTTCGATCGCGTCGCGCAGCAGCTCGCGGTCGTTGGGGCGCTCGGTGTGGCTGGCGATCTTCTCCAGGGTGGACAGTGCCCAGCCGGCCTTGATGGCGTCGGTGCGCCACCGGAACGCCTGGTCGAGGGTGTGCCGCAGCCGCGGGAAGCCGGAGGCCTGGAACAGCATCCGGACCAGGTCGCCGGAGGCCAGCTGGGGGCGGGCGGCGAGCTGGGCCATGGCGAACCCGATGCCGTACAGGTCGAGCAGGCGCAGCAGCCGCTCCCGCTGCTCGCGGGGGATCTTGCATTCGCGGGAGGTGAACAGGTCGACCGAGGCCATCAGCACCAGCCGCTCGGTCTCGGGCAGCTGGGCCAGCGAGCGCAGCGCCTCGCAGTCGGCGGCGGTCAGGCGGCCGGCCTCGGTCGTCTCGGCGAGCAGCCCGACCACCGGTACGACGTCGGAGACGACGCGGCGCAGCACCTTGGTCTGGTCGGCGGCCAGGGGCCCGGCCACCGGCCACGGGTCGGCGACGCCGGCGACCAGCTTGTCCACCTTGTTGAACAGGCCGAGCGAGTTGATCGGGTTGGAGGCCAGCCGCGCCGAGATGGACCGGAACGCCTCCAGAGCCTGCAGGTCGTCGTCGCGGACCGACTGGGTGAACACGTAGATGATCGCCTCGGCGCCGGAGATCGCGCCGACCGAGTCGTCGTCGATGTCGTCGTCGATGGGTGCCTCGTTGAACAGGAAGCGCCGCGCTCCCGCGCTGACCGACGTGTTGGTGGACGACAGTCCGGGGGTGTCGACGACGGTCAGCTCGCGCAGGTGGTCGCTGGTGAGGGTGACGTCGACGTACGAGATGTCGTGGCGGGGCACGCCGAGCCGCTGCGGGATCATGCCGGACTCGTCCAGCGGCAGGCTGGAGCGGGAGCCGTCGCGGCGGACCACGTCGACCCGGTCGGCCGTCCCGTACCGGAACTGGGTCACGATTCGCGTGCATTCTCCCACTTCGGTGGGTGCTACGCGCCGGCCGATGAGCGCGTTCACAAGTGTCGACTTTCCGGCTTTCAGGCGTCCGGCGATGGCCACCCGGAGGGGCTCGTCGAGGCGTCTGCGCACGCCGAGTACCTGCGTCTGGGCTGCGGGGCCCACCCGCGGGCCGGCTTCGTCACAGAGCGCCGCCACTCGGGCACTGAGCGGACCTGGTCCCATGACTCGTCAGCCGGCGGTACGGTCGGCGACAATGGCGTGGTTCCAGCGGTCGTGCTCGCTCATCGTGTCGGTGTCCCTCCTGACGGATCCACACTATGAATATCCTGCCGGCGCAGGATCCCATGTTCGTGCCACGGTCTGACGCGGGAGGCTCCAGTTGCGTCACGCCCCCGCCGCCACGCGGCCCGGCGCCCTCGTCGAGGAGGCGACCGCGCTGCTGGCCGCCCCTGCGCTGGTCGTCGTCGCCGGCGGGCCGGGCAGCGGGCGCTCCACCGTGCTCACCCAGCTCGGCGCCGCCTTCCGCGGGCCGGTGTTCGCCGGTGGTGGGCTGGCGATGCTCCAGGCCGTGCCGGCGTTCGCGCTGACCCGCGCGGTGCGGGTGCGGCTTCCGGCCGCCGACCCGGCACTGCTGGCCGAGGCGGTGCGCTCCCGGGTGCGGGGCGGGCTGCTGCTCCTCGACGACCTGCAGTGGGCCGACCCGGCCACCCTATCGGCCCTGCCGGCGGTCGCCGCGCACTGCCGGGTGGTGGTCGCGCTGCGCACCCCGCACCGGCTTCCGGCCGGTGTGGTGGAGGCGTTGCGGGCGGCCGCGTCGGGCTGGCTGGCGGTGCCGCCACTGTCCGCACAGGACGCTGCCGACCTGGCCCGCCGGGTGGCGCCCGGGCTCGACCAGGCCGGCGTGACCGCGGTCGTCGGCCGGGCCGGCGGGGTGCCTCTGGCGGTCGAGACGCTGGCCCGCCACGCCGCTTCCCGCGGCACCGCCGACATGGCCGAGGACGCCGCCCAGGTGGAGTACGCGGTGGCGGCCGCCCTGGCCGACCTGACCCGCCCGGCCCGGACCGCGATGGCGGCGCTGGGCCTGCTCGGCCGGCCGGCCACCGCGGCGGTGCTCGGCGCCGGCGTCGAGGAGCTCACCGAGGCCGGTCTCGTCCTCACCACCGACGGCGGGGAGCTGAGCCCGGTCTCGCCGTACCTGGCCGAGGTCGCCGCCGGCCTGCTCGACGCGCCGGGACGCCAGGCCCTGCACCGCCGGCTGGCCAGCCTGGTGCCGCCGCGCGAGGCGGCCCGGCACCTGGCCGCCGCCGGGGACGGGCCGGCCGCCTACCAGGTGGCGGTCGCCGCCGCCGGCCGGATGGCCACCGCCGGTGAACGGGCCGAGCTGCTGCTGCTCGCCTGCGACCTGCCCGGCGTCGACCCGGACCCGGACGTGCGGATGGCCGCCGCGTCCGCCGCGCTGGCCTGCGGGCGGCCGCGCGCCGCCGTCCGCGCCCTGACCGTGACCGGCGGCCCGCCGCTGGGCGTCGACGCGGCCGTGCTGCGCGCCGAGGCGCTGCTGCAGGTCGGCGAGGTGGCCGCCGCCCGCGACGCGGCCGCCCCGGTGCCCGACGGCGCCGCCCGGGACGTGGTCGCCGCCCGCGACCGGATCCTGCTGCTGGCCCGGCTCGCCGAAGACCCGGCCGAGGCGACCGCCGCGGCCGCCCGGATCGCGCAGCGGCACGGCGACCCGCCACCGCACGCCGGGCTGCGCGCCGCGCTCGCCGCGGTCCGCGCGCACGCCCGCGCCGACGGCTGGGAGTACGGGCTGGCCTCGGCGACCGCCGCCGCGGGCGCCGCCGGTGACCTGCTCGCCGCCCGGTGGAGCGCCTGGCTGCTGGTGGAGACCCTCGCCGCCGACGGGCGCCTGGCCGAGGCCGCGCAGGCCGCCGGCAGTGCCGCCCAGGCGTGCGCGGCCGACCTGGCCTACAGCTGGCAGACCCGGTTCCTGGCCGCCGAGCTGTGGTGTGTCGCGCTGCGCGGCGCCGCGACCGACGACGTGGTCCGCCGGGCCGGCGACCTGACCGACCGCACCCTGCCGGCCCTGGCCCGCGGGTACGCGACGGCCGCCGCCAGCCTGGTCGAGGCCGACGGCGGGCTGCTGGCCCCGGCCCGGTCCCGGCTGGCCGGGGTGGCGGCGCCCAGCGCGCTGCTGGACTGGGTGGGCCGCGAGGCCGCCTGGCTGGACGGGCAGCCGGACCTGGCGCTGCGGCCCGCGCACGCCGACCTGGCCCGCGCCGGCGCGCTGGTGGCCGGGCTGCACGAAATCACCGCCCGCTGGGCCTCCTCCGACCTGGGGCTGGCGCCGCCGCCGGGCAAGGCCGCCGTCGACCGGGCCGCCGCGGTCGCCGCGACCCTGGCGGCGTGGACGGCCGCCGGCGGCTTCGACCGGGCCGCCGCCGCCTGGCACGACCTGGCCGTCCGCGAGGAGGTGCGCTGCCTGCTCGCCCAGGGCATCCACGAGACCGACCCGGCGCTGGCGGTGCCGCCGCTGCTGGCCGCCGAGCGCCTCGCCGAGCAGGCCGGCCTGGTGGTGCTGCTCGGCCGGGCCCGCCGGGCGCTGCGCCGCCACGCGGTGCGCCGCGACCAGCGCGGACCCCGCGCCGGCACCGACCTGACCGACCGGGAACGCGACGTGCTGCGCCTGGTCGCCGCCGGCGAGCCGACCCGCCGGATCGCCGGGCAGCTGGGCATCTCCGGGGAGACCGTGGAGACCCACATCCGCTCGGGCATGCGCAAGCTGGGGGCGCGCACCCGCACCGAGGCCGCCGCCCGGTTGGGACAGCTGACATGACCGAGACTCCCCGCTACGTGGTGTCGACGTCGGCCGACGCGACTAGCGTGCTGCGCCGCCTGGCCCGCGGCGGCTGGCAGACCCGTGAGGGGTTCGCGCTGGCCGAGGCGGCGTGGGACATGGCGGAGTCGCGGCTGGTGCTGTTCGGCCGGGTGCCGGACGCGGAGACCGCCCACCTGGCCGTGCTGGCGGCCGCGCGGGGCACCGGCATCGTGGCGATCACCGACCCGGTGGGGGAGCTGGGCCGGGCGCTCGTGGCCGACCTGGGGCGGCTCGGCCCGGTGTACGCGGACCCGGACGCCGAGCCCGAGCCGGAGTCCGACGACGTGGTCGGCCAGCTGGTGCCGGAGCAGCGCGCCCTGCTCGAACGCCTCGCCAACGGCGAGACGATCGCCGCCGCGGCCGCCGCCGAGTTCCTGTCGCTGCGCACCGCCAACCGCCGCATCGCACAGGCCCGCGAGGTCCTCGGCGTGCGCACCACCCGCGAGGCCGTCCTGGCCTACCTGCGCCAGCGCAGCTGAGCTCTCCCGCCCCGCGCGCGGTCTCCGCCCGCTCCTCCGCGGCGGAGAGCGGGGTCAGCGCGGGTCAGCGCGGGCGGGTGCGGGACGTGGACAGTGGGCGGGTCGGGTCGACGTGGTTCGGGCGGTCGGGTTCGGCGGCGCGCAGCGGGGCCAGTGTCGCGGTGATCGCTGCCATGATCTGCTCGGTGGCCTCCCGCGCGGTGCCGGTGACCCGTAGCGGGGCGCCGAAACGTACATGCACCGTCGGGCGGTGCCGCATGGCGCGCAACAGGCCCCGGACCGCGCCTTTCGGCGCCGAGTACGGGACGAGCTCGTGGGTGCCCCACTGGGCGACCGGGATCACGACGGCGCCGCTCAGCAGCGCCAGCCGCGCGGTGCCGGTCTTGCCCTTCTCCGGCCAGAAGCCGGGGTCCAGGCCGATGCGCCCCTCCGGGTAGACGAGCACCACGGCGCCGGCCTCGACCGCGGCGGCAGCGTCGCCGAGCGCGTCGGTGACCGTCGCGGTGCCGCGGGCCACCGGCACGTGCCCGGTGCGCCGCACGAGCCAGCCGACCGAGCGCAGCCGGAACACCGCCGCGTCCGCCAGGAACCTCGGCGCCACGCCCCGCGCCCGGCACGCGGCCATCAGCACCGCCGGGTCGATGGGGCTGATGTGGTTGGCGGCCAGGATCAGCGGCCCGCCCCGCAGCGGCACCGGCACGTCGCCGGACACGCGCAGCCGCGCGAATGGGACGAGCGCCACTCGCGCCGCCCCCAGGGCGAGGGACCACCACGAACTACTATCTACTACGGGACGTAGTAAAGATGGAGGTCCCGCATGGACGCGCTCGACGTCGCCCGCTGGCAGTTCGGTGTCACCACCGTCTACCACTTCCTCTTCGTCCCCCTCACCATCGGCCTGTCCGTCCTCGTCGCCGTGCTGCAGACCATCTGGGTACGCACCGGCGACGAACGCTACCTGCGCCTGACCAAGTTCTACGGCAAGCTCTTCCTGGTCAACTTCGCGATGGGCGTGGTCACCGGCATCGTGCAGGAGTTCCAGTTCGGCATGAACTGGAGCGACTACTCCCGCTTCGTCGGCGACGTCTTCGGCGTCCCCCTGGCCATCGAGGCCCTGTTCGCGTTCTTCCTCGAGTCCACCTTCCTCGGCCTGTGGATCTTCGGCTGGGAACGCCTCCCGCGCCGCGTCCACCTCGCCTGCATCTGGATCGCCGCCGCCGGCTCCACCGCCAGCGCCTACTTCATCCTCGCCGCCAACTCCTGGATGCAAAACCCGGTCGGCTACGAGGTCGACGCCACCGGCCAGGCCCGCCTCACCGACTTCGGCGCCGTCCTGACCAACAAGGTCACCCTCGTCACGTTCCCGCACACCATCGCCGGCTGCTTCCTCGTCGCCGGCGCCCTCATGACCGCCGTCGCCCTCTGGCACCTGGTCACACACGGCACCGAGGCGTTCCGCCCCGCCCTGCGCCTGGGCGCCTGGGTCACCCTCGCCGCCGCGGCCGCCGTCGCCATCACCGGCGACACCCAAGGCAAGATCATGACCGAGGTACAGCCGATGAAGATGGCCGCCGCCGAAGCCCTCTACCAGAGCGAACAGCCGGCCGCGTTCTCCGTCCTGACCATCGGCACCCTCGACGGCGGCCGCGAGGTGTTCGCCATCAAAATCCCGTACCTGCTGTCCTGGCTCGGCACCGGCGACACCCACGGCCGCGTCGAAGGCATCAACGACCTGCAGGCCCAGTACACCGCCCAGTACGGCCCCGGCAGCTACAACCCGGTCATCCCGGTCACCTACTGGAGCTTCCGCCTCATGATCGGGCTCGGCATGCTCGCCGCGTTCGTCGCCCTCATCGCCCTGTGGGCACAGCGCCGCGGCCGGGTACCCCGCTCCCGGTGGCTGGCCCGCGCCTGCCTCGTGCTGCCGCTGCTGCCCCTGGCCGCCAACATCTTCGGCTGGATCTTCACCGAGATGGGCCGCCAACCCTGGCTCGTCTTCGGCGAGATGCTCACCCGCGACGGCGTGTCCCGCAGCGTCTCACTCACCGAGGTGCTCACCTCGTTCACCGCGTTCACCCTCGTCTACGCCGCCCTCGCCCTCATCGAGGTCAAGCTGCTGGTCCGCTACGCCGCCAAGGGGCTGTCGTGATCGAGCTCGCCACCGTCTGGTTCATCCTCATCGCCGTGCTGTTCACCGGCTACTTCGTCCTGGAAGGCTTCGACTTCGGCGTCGGCGCGCTGCTGCCCGCCCTCGGCCGCGACGAACGCCAACGCCGCGGCATGCTGGCCACCATCGGCCCGGTCTGGGACGGCAACGAGGTCTGGCTCATCACCGCCGGCGGCGCCATGTTCGCCGCGTTCCCCGCCTGGTACGCCACCCTCTTCTCCGCCCTCTACCTGCCGCTGCTGCTCATCCTGCTCGCCCTCATCCTGCGCGGCGTCGCCTTCGAGTACCGGGGCATGCGCGACGACCCCGCCTGGCGCGCCCGCTGGGACGCCGCCATCGTCTTCGGCTCCACCGCACCCGCCTTCCTGTGGGGCGTCGCCCTGGCCAACCTGACCCGCGGGCTGCCACTGGCACCGGACGGCGACTACGCCGGCGGCCTGCTCGACCTGCTGCACCCGTACGCGCTGCTCGGCGGCCTGGTCACCCTCACCCTGTTCGTCACGCACGGCGCCGTCTTCCTCGCCCTGAAAACCGTCACCCCGATCCGCGAACGCGCCACCCGCCTCGCCGCCCGCACCGGCCCGGTGGCGCTGGCCGCGCTCACCGCCTTCGCGGCGTGGACCCTCGCCATCCGCTCCGCACCGGCCGCCGTCGCGGCCGCCGCCGGGTCGGTGCTCGCCCTGGCCGCGGCACTGGCCGCCAACCGGGCCCGCCGCGAAGGCTGGGCCTTCACCGGTACCGCCGTGACCATCGGCCTGCTCGTGGTCGCCCTGTTCACGGCCCTGTTTCCCGCCGTGCTCCCGTCCACCGCCGGCACCGCCGACCTGACCGTCGACACCGCGTCGTCCTCGCCCTACACGCTGCGCCTCATGACCTGGGTCGCCGCGATCTTCACCCCGCTCGTCCTGCTCTACCAGGGCTGGACGTACTGGGTCTTCCGCAAACGCGTCACGACGGCCGACGACGGCTACCACTGAGGCGTAGCAGCGCGTTGAGCCGGGCCGCCTGCCGGGTCAGGTGGCCCGCCTCGGCCAGGTTCGACGCCTCCCGGGCCGCCCGCGCGTACAGCCGCGCCGCGGTGACCAGGTCACCGTCCCGCTCGTGCAGGTACGCCACCACCGCCGTGTACCGGGGCAGCGCCGGGTCCAACCCCGCCAGCGCCGCCAGCCCGGCCCGCGCGCCGTCCGCCTCACCGACCGCCACCGCCCGGTTGAGCCGGGCCACCGGGCTGCCGGTCAGGCGCACCAGCTCGTCGTACCACTCGACGATCTGCACCCAGTCCGTCTCCGCCGCCGTGCGGGCGTCCGCGTGCAGCGCCGCGATCGCCGCCTGCGCCTGAAACTCACCCAGCCGGTCGCGGGCCAGCGCCGCCTGCAGCACCTGCACCCCCTCGGCGATCATGCCGGTGTCCCACCGGCCGCGGTCCTGCTCGGCCAGCGGCACCAGGCTGCCGTCCGCCCGCGTGCGCGCCGGCCGCCGCGCGTGGTGCAGCAGCATCAGCGCCAGCAGGCCCGCCACCTCCTCGTGCCGGGTCATCACCGCCAGCTGCCGGGTCAACCGGATCGCCTCCGCGGCCAGGTCGACGTCACCGGAGTAGCCCTCGTTGAACACCAGGTACAGCACCCGCAGCACCGTGGCGACATCACCGGGCTGGTTGAGCCGCACCCCCGACACCGTCTGCTTGGCCCGGCTGATCCGCTGCGCCATCGTCGCCTCCGGCACCAGGTACGCCCGGGCGATCTGCCGGGTGCTCAGCCCACCCACCGCCCGCAGCGTCAACGCCACCGCCGACGCCGGCGACAGCGACGGATGCGCGCACAGGAAGTACAGCTCGAGCGTGTCGTCGACCGCCCCGACCGGCTCCGGCACCGGCTCCACCTCGACCAGCACCTCACGCCGCCGCCGCGAGGCCTCCGCGCGGGCCGCGTCCAGAAACTTGCGCCAGGCCACCGCCACCAGCCAGCCCTTGGCATCCTGCGGCGGGTCGTCCGGCCACAGCCGCACCGCCTCCACCAGCGCGTCCTGCACGGCGTCCTCGGCCGCCGCGAAGTCGGCTCCGCGGCGCACGAGAACCCCGATCACCGCCGGCGTGAGGGACCTGAGCAGGGCCTCGTCCACCGCCGGTCACTCCGTGATGGTCGGCGGCACGGTCAGGAACGGCCGCACCTCCAGCCACTCGTGGATCGGCTCGCCACCCGCGCCCGGCGCCGCCGACAGCTCACCGGCCAGCTCGATCGCCCGCTCGTAGGAGTCCACGTCGATCACCATCCAGCCGGCGATCAGGTCCTTCGTCTCCGCGAACGGCCCGTCGGTCACCGGCGGGCGCCCCGCACCGTCGAACCGGACGAACGTGCCGGTGGGGGAGAGCGCCTGACCGTCGACGAACTCGCCGGTCTGCTCCAGCCGCGCGGCGAACTCGTCCATGTACCTCATATGGGCCGTGACCTCCTCCGGAGTCCACTGGTCCATCGGCACGTCGTTGACCGCCGCGGGCGCGCCACGGTAGTGCTTGAGCAGCAGGTACTTGGCCATCAGGGGCCTCCTCGACCAGATGCGGCCCATTGTGGCCGCGCGCACCCCTGGGACGAAGCAGCACCCCGGATTTCGACATGCCCGCCGGCGCGATCTCAGCGCTTGAACTGCCGCACCCCGGCACCCGGCCGCCACAGGTCGATCAGCAGATGGTCGGCCGGAGTGCCCACCCGCGTCCACACCACCTCGTCGATGTCGGCGCGGAACAGGTGCGAGCGCTCCTGCGGTGTCTCACCACCGTGCGCGGCCGCCACCTGCCGCGGGTCGGTGACCTCCACCGCACGCCCCGACAGCTTCGCGTCACCCGGCCACGTCGACGGGTCGCCCTCCGGCGGGTCCTCGCTGCCCGAATGCAGCGCGAACCGCGGGTCGCGGCGCAGGTCGACCGCCTTACGGGCCATCCACATGCTGCCGAACCACAGGTCACCGTCGCGGAACTCCGACTCCGTCCCGCTGATCCGCGGACCACCGTCGCGGCGCAGCGTCGCCAGCGTCTTGTGCCGGTGCGCGTCCAACAGCCGCCGCACCGCCGCCGCCAGCTGCGGCGCCTCGCCCTCGAACCGCTCCCACCTCGCCAAGACCGGCCCTCAGCCCACGTCGCGCAGCTCGGCCAGCCGCGCCTCGATCTCGGCCAGCTCGGCACGCAGCTTCTGCGCCTGCTGCTCGGCCTCACTGCGCTCCGCCGACAGGATCTGCTCGACCGCCTCCTGCACACCCGGCACGTCGACCAGCGCCACCATCTTCAACGCCTCCGACGGGCGGATCACATACGGCTTCGCCAGGGCCTTCGCACCCTGCGTCGCCGCCACCGTCCACTCACCCTCGGTATACGAAAGGGTGACGGTCAGGCCCGCCGGCGCCTTCGGCTTCGCCGCCTTGGCCGCCTTACGACCCGCCGGCTTCTCCACGACAGCCGCCGCGGGTGCTTCATCCACAGTGGTCACTTTCGCCTCCTCGCGCGGCGCCGGCACCGGCGACCTGGTGATCTTCAGCTCGGGCTGGGGAGCGACCGGCTCCGGTGGCGGCGCCACCTTCTTCGCCGGGGCCTTCGCACCCTTCGGCGGGATGACCACATCGGTGGGGGAGAACGGCAACTCGTCCTTGCCGAACCGCACCACCACCCACTCGTCCGACAGCTCCGGGTCGGTGAGCTCCACCACCTGCCCGATCTGCCCGGCGATCTGCCCGGCCGCCTCGGTGAACATCACCCGCGGCTTACGACCCGCCGCGAGCGTGTCGCGGATCGACTGCAGGTCGTCGGTGGACAGTCCTCGAACGGCGGAACGCGCGGGTGCCATCACGAACCTCTTCCGTACACGTGTTTGATGACAGCTTCCTACCAGCCCCGTACGACAACGTCCACCGACACGCGGTCAAGGCGCCACAAAGGACAGTTATCCAGAGGTTCGATAATGCACATTATGTCAACTTGAGCGCGTCGACCCACGCGAAGGCCCGGCCCCCCACACACGGGAGCCGGGCCACAAGCGAAAACCGCCCTACGGGATCAGCGGCGGGTACTTCGGGTCAAGCAGGTCGTGCTCCTTCAACAGCCCGTACAGCGGGACGTCCTTCGGGTAATGCCCCCACGCGTGGTCGCCGTCGCCGTCCTGCAGACCGACCAGCTGCCGCTGCACCGGCGTCAGGCCCGCCAGATCCTCCGACATCGTCTCCCGCGTGTGCACCCACCGGTACGTGTACCCGAAGAACACACCCTTGCGCGTCACGTCCGAGTAGTTGTTCGAACGCGCGTGCCAAATGCGCCGGTCGAAGAAGACCGCGTCACCCGCGTTGGCGGTCACCTCGATCGCACCCTCCGGGTTCGGCCACTCCATGTCCCGGCGCGGCGGGCCGTCGATCCAGTTGGTGAGGTGGCTGCCCGGAACGACCTGGAAGTTGCCCCGGCCGGTCTGCGACACGTCCGACAGCCAGTACGCGATCTTCACGGACAGCCGCGGCCGCGGGTCCGACTCGATCTCCCTGTTCTGCCGGCCGCCGTCCTGGTGCCACTCGAACCGGAACGGCTTGCGCTCCGTCAGCGGCGGGTGCACGTCCAGGTGCGAGTGGTACACGTGCACGTTCCAGCCGAGCATCGACCACACCAGGCCGAACGCCTTCGGGTGGTCCAGCAGCGGCGCCAGGTCCGGGCAGCTGTCCACCGCGTTGAGCTTGTGCAGCGACCGGTCGGCGGCGAGCTTGCCGGCGGCGGCGTGCTCCTCGTAGACCCGGTCAACGGCGGCCGCGTAGTGGGCGACCTCGTCCTCGGAGAGCACGCCCGGAACGACGATGAAGCCGTCCCGCTCGAAGTCAGCGCGCTGCTCGTCGGTCATTGCGGTGCCCGGATGGGGACGGGCCGAGACAGGGGTGGTCACGAAGGGGTCCTTCCTCCCGTGGACAGGTCTTCCGCAGCAGCCTTTTCGAACCGCTGCACGTACGACGGGCCGACCCCGTCGTCGCGTTGCCCCGAGAGCCGGCACGAGTGCCGAGGGGTCAGGCAACGTTGCCGAGGGGTTGGGCAACGATCCGGAAGAGTACTCGCATCCTCCAAACGCTGATAACCCCCGGCGACGATCTAGCACCAGCGGTCAGCGGCTAACCACCACAAGCCACGCGGAACGGACACGCGCGGTTACGCAACGCCACGGACGCGTAACACCAAGACCCGGCGGTCCTTCGTCACCACACCCACCACATCCCCCGCCAACGACACCTGCTCCGGCGGCTGCGCACCCACCTGCACCGCCTTCGTACCCTTGCCGCCGACCACATCCGCCACAAACACCTGCCACGCCACCTCGGAGCCCTTCAACCCGGCCTGCTGGAACGCCAACCGTCCACCATGCACCGCCTCGGCCTGCGCACCATCCGGCAACCGGCCCAGCTCCTTACCGTCCGGCCCCACCACCACCGCGTCGCTGATCGGGCCGAACGTCGCGTCACCCACCACCACACCCGCGGACGTCACATACCAGCCGGCGTCGTCACCCGACTCCACCGACACCTTCCACGCCTCCTTGCCCGACCGCACATCCACCGCCACCACCCGGCTCTGCGCATCCGCCTCGATCGCCGCGCACACCAGGAACTGCCCGCACGGCTTGACCCGCTCCACCGTCTGCCCCGCCGGCAGCGGCATCTTCCACGCCAGCCCGAACCCCGACAGCTTGTACCCGGCCAGCACATCCCGGCCCTTGCCCACCGCCTCGTTCTGCACACCGACCACCTGACCGGCGAACACCGTCCAGAAGTCGTCCTGCAACGGCAACGGCCCCGACGAACGCGGCTTACCCGTCACCGCGTTCACCACCGCTCCCCTGCCCTCGTCCTCCTCCAGCTCCACCACCGCGTCCGTACCCGCCGTCAACGCGTCGTGCAGCGTCCCCTCGACCGCCGGCAACACACCACCCTTGGCGCCCACCCACTGCCGCACCGGCTCCACCCGGTGATCGTCGATCACCAGCGTCTCCTCGGAGCCCGGCACCCGCTTCCACTTCTCCGCCCCGGTACGCAGATCCACCCGCAGCAGCTGATGCCCGTCGAACGAGTTGTCCACATCCACCACCACATCGGTACCCAGGTACGCGATGTCGGTACGGCTCTCCCACTTCTTGCGCCACCGCAGCTTGCCGTCCACCGCCGACAGCACCGCCCGCACATCGTCACCACCGTCGGTCGCCGAGTTGTCCCCGTCGACCACGATCAGGTCACCGACCGCCGTCAGCTTCACCCCCTCCGGCTCGAACGGCACCCTCGCCGACCACCGCGGCTCCCGCCGGTCCCCCTCACTCGGCAACGCCTTCACCTCGGTGAACCCCGAGCCCACCGCCGCCACCACCACGTCCTGCCCGGACACCGTCACCGCCGCCGCACCCGGCTGCGACAGCGCCTGCGTGTCCACAGTGGCCAGCTCACCCTTGCCACCCACCGCCGTGTCCCCCGGCTGCCCGAACTGCAACCCGCTGCCCAACCCCGGACCCGCGTCGTCGATCGTGCGCCGCAGCCACCGCGCACCCTGCACCACACCCGCCACCAGCGCGCCCACCAGCACGAACACCACACCCGCGAACACCGCCCGCCGCACCGGCCGCCGCCGGCGCGGCACCGGCTTCGCCAGCGGCACCGGCCCACCGAACTGGCCCGCCGGGCCCATCGGCGGCCGCGGCCCCGGCACCACCGGACCGGCACCCTGCGGCGGCGGGTACCCCGGCGCCGGCGACGCCGGAATCGGCGCCGACACCACACCCGCCGCGAACGGCGACGACACCGGATACGGACCCGCCGGCGAACCGAACGGACCCGACACCGGAAACGCCGGACCACCCGCCGTACCCGTCGCGGTGACCGGCGCGGCCGCCATCACGTGCACCAGCGCCCCGTACGCCACCGGCAGCTCCGGCTGCTCCGGCACCGACGGCGCCACCCCCAACCGCGCGTGCAAACGGCTCGCCACCAACGGCATCCGCGACGAACCACCCACCAGCAGCAACCCCGACAGGTGACCCGGCTCCACACCCGCGCGCTGCAACACCCGCCGCGTCTCGTCCACCGCCCGCGCCACCAGCGGCCCACCCACCCGCTCCAGCTCGTCCCGCGTCAGGTGCATCGGATCCGCCCGACCCGGCACATGCACCGGCGCCGTCGACGCCCGCGACAGCATCTCCTTGGCCGCCCGCACCTCCGACCAGAACGCCTGCCGCTCCCGCCGCTGCTCCCCGTCAGCCGGCTCCGACAGCCGCCGCCACAACTGCGGGTCACGCACCGCCACCAACTGGCCAAGGTGCGCCACCAGCGCCGAGTCCACGTCCAGGCCACCCAGGTCATCCAGGCCACCGGTCGCCAGCACCCGCAGCCCGGCCGGCTCCCGCCGCACCACCGCCACGTCGAACGTGCCGCCGCCGAAGTCGAACACCCCCAGGCAGCCACCCGGCGGCACCTGCTGACCCAACACCTGCATGCAGTACGTGGCCGCCGCGATCGGCTCGTCCAGCAGCGTCACCTGACCCAACCCGGCCCGCCACGCCGCCGCGCGCAGCACGTTGCGCCGCGGCTGCCCCCAGTCCGCCGGACAGGTCAGCACCGTCGCACCGTCCGGCGCCACCCCGGCGGTGCGCGCCTCGTCGGCGACCCGCCGCAGCGACGCGGCCAGCAGCTGCTCCACCGGCACCTCGTGCTCGCCGAGCAGCACCGTGCCCTCGTCGACCCGGCGCTTGGGGTACGGCTCGAACCGCTCCGGCGACGCACCGCCCAGCCGGGTGCCGTCCCGCCCGGTGTGCAGGCCGCCGGTGGCGTCGACGAACACGCCCGACGACAGCAACGGCGTGCCGTCGAACAGCAGCGCCCGCGGCTCCTGACCGCCGCGGCGTACCACCGCCACGGTGTGGGTCGTGCCCAGGTCCACCGCGAGGCGTACCGATCCGTCCACGCCGACGCTCCTCCCCTGTCGCGTCGTGGCCGGCGCGCTCCTCGGCCCCCGCGAGCGCACCGCCGCCGGATGGTACCCGCGGGCCGCTCGTCGTCGGCGATCACCTCTCTCCTGTCCTATGACCGCTGGCACACCCTCTAAAGCGTCCTAGGATGCTAGTGTGTGCCCCGCCGGGGAAAGCGGCGCCGGCACCCCCAAGAATGGGGCGGTGCACGCCCCAGACCCGGCCGCCACCCGCGCGGCGCTCCACCGCGACCGGCCGGATCTGCTCGCACCCTTCGACCGGGAGCTGCCCGGCGCCAGGGCCGCGGTCCTGGCCCGGCTCTGGGGGGCGTACGCCCGCGAGCCCGTCCCCGGCCTGCTGCGCCGCGCGCGGTCCGGCGGCCGGCTGACCGTCCACACCGGAGCCGGCGTGCTGGACGGGCCGGCGGACGCGGCCGAGCCGTACGCCCCGGCCGCCGGCGGGCTCACCGTCCACCTCGACGGCGCCGCGCACACCGACCCGGCGGCCCTGGCCCGCGCGCTCGGCCACCCCGGGTTCGCCGTCGAGGTCGACAACAGCGTCGCCAACCTCGCCCTGGCCCGCGCCGCCCCCGCCCGCGCGCCGGCGCTCACCGCCACCCTCCCGCAGCTGGAGCAGTCCGTCGTCGACGGGCACCCGCTGCACCCCTGCTGCCGCACCCGGCTGGGGATGTCCACCCTGGACGTGCTCCGCTACGCCCCGAGCACCGCCCGGTCGTCCGCCTCCACGTGGTGCGGGTGCCGCCGGCCCGGTGGTACGGCGACGGCCCGCCCCTGCTGCCGGTCCACCCTTGGCAGTACGAGCACGTGCTGGACGCGTACCCCTGGCTGGTGCCGGTGGGGCGCGTGCCCGCACGGCCCCTGATGAGCCTGCGCACGATGGCGCCGGCGGGCGCCACCCACCACGTCAAAACCGCGGTCGACGTCCAGATGACCTCGGCCGTGCGGACCGTCTCACCCGCCGCGGTCCGCAACGGGCCGGCGGTGACCGCGCTGCTGGCCGCCCTCGCCGCACCGGGCCTCACCGTGATGGCCGAGGACCGCGCCGGCGCGGTCCTGGTCGACGGCGAACCGTCCCGCAGCCTGGCCTACCTGCGCCGCCGCCTGCCCCGCCTGGCCCCGGCGAGGCCGCCGTGCCGCTCGCCTCGCTGGCCGCCGCCGTCCGCGCCGGCCACCGGCTGCCCGACCCGCTGGGCTTCTTCACCGCCCTCGCCGGCGTGCTGCTCACCCCGCTGCTGCACCTGCTGCGCCGCGGCGTCGCCCTGGAGGCCCACGGCCAGAACACGCTCGTCGTGCTCCGCGACGGCCACCCGCACCGGCTGCTGTACCGCGACTTCGGCGGTGTGCGGATCAGCCCCGCCGCGCTGCGCCGGCACGGCGTCGAGCCGCCACCCCTGCACGGTGACCTGGTCACCGACGACCCGCACGCCCTGCGCGCCAAGCTCCTGGCCGCCGCGGTCAGCGGCGCCCTCGCCGAGCAGGTCGCCGCGTTCTCCCGCGCCTACGGGATCACGCCGGCGCTACTGTGGACCCGGGCCGCGCGGCCCGAGCTGCGCGACGGCCCGCTGCCGGTCAAGGCGACCACCGCGATGCGACTGGCCACCGACCCGCTCACCGACGTGTGGGCGACTGTCCCGAACCCGATGGCAGGTTAGTGGTGCCCAATCTGACCGTGTGCGCGTACTCGCCCGGCACCGTCGACGACGCCGCCGCCCACACCGAGACCCACCTCGCCGCGCACGCGCCCCACCTGCGCGCACCGTTCCGGGACGCGCTGCCGCAAGCCGCGGCCGCCGTCGGCCGCCGGCTCCTCGGGGCGCTGTGGCGCGAGGACATCGCCGACACCAGGATTCGGTACGAAGGGACCGGTGACCGGCACGCGTACGACCGGGTGGAGTTCGGGGCGGTGCCGGCCGCCGACCCAGTCGCGCTGCTGCCGCCGTCCATCGTGGACGGTCCCGGCTGGGTGCTGGCCGCCGAGCTCGCCAACGCGGTCGCCAACCTCGCCGTCGCCTACGCCCGCCGCGACGCCACACCCGCGCCACCGTTCGGCGGCCCCGACGCCGCCGCGGTCACGCTGGAACGCCTCGCCGTCGATGGGCACAACCTGCACCCCTGCGGCCGCACCCGGATCGGCTGGGACGTCGACGACGTCCTCGCCCACGACCTGGAGGCTGGCACGACAAGCGTCGGGTTCGTCGCCGTACGCCGCGACGCGCACATCGGCGACGACCTCGGCCCGCTGGTCGGCGGGCCGGCCGCGCCGCCCGGCTACGTGGTGCAGCCCGTGCACGCCTGGCAGCGCGACGCCGTCCTGGCCCGCCGCTACCCCGACCTGCTGCGCGACGGCACCCTGCGCCTGCTCGACGGCGCCGTCCCCGCCGTACCCACCGCCGCGCTGCGTACCCTGCTGCTGCCCGGCGGCCGCTACCTCAAGCTCTCCCTCGACATCCAGGTCACCTCCAGCCGGCGCAGCATCTCCGTCGCCGCCACCCGCAACGGCCCCGCCCTGTCCGCGCTGCTGGCCCGCCTGCTGGCCGGCGAAGACCGGGTGGTGCTGCTCGCCGAGACCGCCGGCGCCGCACTCGACGGCAGCCGCGACGCCTCCGCCATCGTCCGCGACGGCCTCACCGGCCGCCTCGCGCCCGGCGAACGCGTCGTGCCCGGCGGCGCCCTGCCGATCGTCGCCGGGGAGCTACTCGACGAGTACGGCGCCGGCCCGCTCGCGTTCCTGACCGACTACGCCCGGCTGGTGCTGCCGCCGCTGCTGCGCCTGGCCACCCGCCACGGCATCGCCCTCGAAGCGCACCTGCAGAACTGCCTGCCCACCTTCACCGCCGGCCACCCGCACCGCCTCGTCCTGCGCGACCTGGCCGGCATGCGCCTGCACCGGCCGCGCCTGGCCGCCGCCGGCACCGACCTGGCCCTGTGGCCCGGCTCCGTCATCGCCACCGACGACCTCTACACGATGCGCGCCAAGCTCGGCTACACCGCCTTCCAGGCCCACCTCGGCGAGCTCGTCATCGCCCTGGCCCGGCACGGCCTCGACGAGACAGCCGCCTGGCGGGCGGTCCGCGCCGTCGTCGACGAGACGTACGAGCCGCTGCGCGCCGACCCGGCCACCGCCTCCGCCGCGGCCGCCGACCACGCCGCGTTCACCGCGCCGACCGTGCCGCACAAGGCGCTGGTGAGGATGCGGCTGACCGGCGGCGGCGACGTGTACATCCCGGTCCGGAACCCGCTGCATGCTCCCTGAACACGCCCTCGACCGGCTCCCCGCGTACGTGTACGACACCGCGGTGCTGCGGGCCCGCGCGGCCGCCCTCAAAGCCGCGCTGCCACCCGGCGCGTCCCTGCTGTACGCGGTCAAGGCCAACGGCCACCCCGCCGTGGTCTCCGCGCTGGCCGAGGTCTGCGACGGCCTCGAAGTGGCCTCCGGCGGCGAGCTCGCCCTCGCCGTCGACGCCGGCGCCCGCACCATCGCGTTCGGCGGCCCGGCCAAGACCGACGACGAGCTGCGCGCCGCGGTCGGCGCCGGCGCCCTCGTCCACGTCGAAAGCGTCCTCGAGCTGCGCCGCCTCGCCAGGCTCGCCACCGGCCCGCTCGACATCGCGCTGCGCGTCAACCGGGCCGGCGGGACCCTGACCGGCAGCCACAGGATGACCGGCACACCCACCCCGTTCGGCATCGAAGAGGCCCAGCTGCCCGCCGTCGCCGCGCTCGCCGCCGCCCTGCCCCACCTGCGCGTGACCGGCTTCCACCTGCACGCCGTCTCCAACAACCTCGACGCGGCCGCGCACACCGCCTTCGTCGACGACGCGGTCCGCTGGTCGGTGGCCACCGCCGCCCGCCTCGGCGTCACCCTCACCTACGTCAACGTCGGCGGCGGCCTCGGCGTCGACTACACCGGCGGCGACACCTTCGACCTGACCCGGCTGCGGCCCCAGCCGCCACCGCCCGGCGTGCGGCTCGCCTTCGAACCCGGCCGCTTCCTCACCGCCGGCGCCGGCTGGTACGCCGCCGAGGTCCTCGACCTCAAACACACCCACGGCCGCTGGTTCGCCGTCCTGCGCGGCGGCACCCACCACTTCCGGCTACCGGCCGCCTGGGGATACAGCCACCCGTTCACCGTGCTGCCCCGCGACACCTGGCCGTACGACTTCCCCCGCCCCGAGGTCCGCGACGTCGACATCGACGCCGCCGGCGAGCTGTGCACCCCCCGCGACGTGCTCACCCGCGGGCAGCGCGTCGACCGGCTGCGGGTCGGCGACGTGCTGGTGTTCGGCAACGCCGGCGCGTACGGATGGGACATCTCCCACCGCGACTACCTGCGCCACCCCCACCCGGCGATCGTGGTGCTGTGACTACCGCGCGGCGTCCACCCCGGACAGCAGGTTGCCCAGCAGGGTGAGGTCCACCCCGGTCAGCGTCTCCAGCAGGTGCAGCCCTTCGACCGGGTCCAGCGGCACCTCGCTCGGCACGCCCAGCACCGCCGCACCCGCCGCGAGGGCGCTGGTCACCCCCGCCCGCGAGTCCTCGATCGCCACACACCGCTCGATCGGCACCCCCAGCAGGCTCGCCGCCAGCCGGTACGGCTCCGGGTCCGGCTTCGGCGACCGCACCTCGTCACCGGCCACCACCACGTCGAAGTTCTCCCGGCCCAGCGTCTCCAGCGCCACCTCGACCAGCGGCCGCGCCGTCGACGTGACAAGCGCCGCCGGCAGGCCCGCCGCACGCACCGCCGACAGCAGCCCCAGCGCGCCCGGCCGCCACACCAGCCCGGTCCGGAACAGCTGCGCCATCCGCGCCGCGATCCACTCCTGGCTCGGCCCCAGCGGCCGCCACTGCTGGCCCAGATCCGCGTGCAGGATCCGCATCGACGTCGTGGCGTCACTGCCCACCATCGCCACCCGCGCCGCGTCGGACAGGCTCCCGCCGTACTCGGCGGCCAGCTCGCGCAGGGCGACATCCCACAACCGCTCGCTGTCCACGAGCGTGCCGTCCATGTCGAACAACACGGCGGCCAGCCCCGGCCTGGTCTGCGTCACGACCTCGATCCTCCCCGATGCCGCGACCCGCCCGGCGGCGCGCCCCGCCCGCTGTGGCCGGGACCTCACCGCGATGATGGACAGTCGTGACCGACATCATCGGCGCGGGCGAGCGATGGATACCGGCCGGCGAGTACGCCCGCATCCTCGCCCGGGTGCCCATCGCCTGCGTCGACCTGCTGCCCCTGTCCGCCGACGACCGCCCGCGCGTCGGCCTGATCCACCGGGACACCCCCGCCGGGCCCGGCTGGTGCCTGGTCGGCGGCGCCGTGCTGCGCGACGAGCCACTCGCCGCCGCCGTCACCCGCCACCTGGCCGCCACCCTCGGCGGCGCCGTCACGCTCACCGCGCTCGCCTACGCCACCACCGTCGAGTACTTCACCCAGCCCGGCATCGGCGACTTCCACGACCCGCGCAAGCACGCCATCGCGCACACCTACACCGGTGTCTGCGCCGGAACACCGGAACCGGCCGGCGAGGCCGACCGGTTCGCGTGGTTCGAGACCGACCGCCTGCCGCCCGACGAGGAGTTCGGCTTCGGGCAGGGCCGGGTCGTGCGGCGGATCCTCGGTCAGTTCAGCTCACACGGCTGAAGCGACCCCTCGTAGCCCTCGAAGAACGCGTCGGTGCGCTGCTGCGCCGTACCGTGCGCGTCCGGCGCGAACCACGGCTGGCTCGGGTCGTCACCCACCGCCAGCAGCCCCTGCCGCAGCTCGTCGATGTCACCCCGGTCCAGCGTCAACGTCCCCGCCTTCACCGAGTCGCCGATGTACGCCCCGGCCATGCAGTCCGCCTGCAGCTCCTGCTCGATCGTGTACCGGTACCGGATGCCCAACCGCACCTGGACCGCGTGCGCGTACTCGTGGCCCAGCAGGTAGAAGATGAACGCGTCACCGATCTGCCGGAACGCGCCCACCGCCCAGTTCACGTCGTACGCGATGAAGTCGCCCGCCGAGCAGTACGCCGCGTTGTTGCGGGTCAATGGCTGCCCGCCGCACGCCACCTCACCGTCCTGCCGGTACGCCTCGATCCGCCGCACCGGCTCGAACCCGCGCACCCGCTCACCCCAGTACCCCTCGGCCACGTCGACCGCGCCCTGGATGTCCCCCTGGAACTCCTCGACGCTCATCGTGCCGTCTTCCCGCTCCCCCGGCGACGCCTCCGCGCTCGCCGGCGGATCCCCCTCCGGCGGCTCGCCCTCGCCGTCGGTGCCCACGAAACAGCCCGCCGCGAACAGCGCCAGCACCAGCCCGGCGACCCGCACCCACCGCATCGTCACGTCCCGTTTGTACCCGCGGGCGGCAACACCCAAGCGTTGCCACACGGGATCTACGCTGTGACCGTGGACGAGACGCGCGTGGTCCTCCGCCCGGCCACCGCGGACGACTTCTGGCTGTTCGAACGGCAGGCCGTCGACCCCGACGCCGCCGGCACCTTCAACTGGTCCGGCTTCCGCGACATCCGCGCCACCCGCCGCCGCTTCGACGAAAACGGCCTCATCACCCCCGACGGCGGCTGCCTCGTCGTGCAGGTCGACGACGCCGCCGCCGGCACCGTCGTGTGGACCAAGGTGCACTACGGCACGCCCGCCTGGTGGTGCTGGAACGTCGGCATCTCCCTGCTGCCCGAGCACCGCGGCAAAGGCGTCGGCACCCTCGCCCAACGCCACCTGGTCGCCTACCTGTTCGACACCACCCCGGTACAGCGCGTCGAGGCGTACACCGACGTGGACAACACCGCCGAGCAGCGCGCCCTGGAAAAGGCCGGCTTCACCCGCGAAGGCGTCCTACGCGCCACCCAGTTCCGCGAAGCCCGCTGGCGCGACCTCGTCATGTACAGCCTCGTCCGCCCCTGACCCTCGCTACTTGGCGTTGAAGTAGTTGGCGTCCGGGTGGTGGACCACGATCGCGTCCGTGGCCTGCTCCGGGACCAGCTGGAACTCCTCCGACAGCTGCACACCGATCCGGTCGGCGCCCAGCAGGTCCACGATCTTCGCGCGGTCCTCCAGGTCCGGGCACGCCGGGTACCCGAACGCGTACCGGCAGCCGCGGTAGTCGGTGCGCAACAGCCCCGCCAGGTCCGCCGGGTCGCCGTCGGCCACCGTGCCGCCGCCCGGCAGCGTCAGCTCGCTCCGGATCCGCTTGTGCCAGTACTCGGCCAGCGCCTCCGTCAGCTGCACCGACAGCCCGTGCACCTCCAGGTAGTCGCGGTACTCGTTGCGGGCGAACAGCTTCGCCGTGTACTCGCTGATCGGCTGCCCCACCGTCACCAGCTGCAGCGCCACCACGTCCAGGCCCTCACCGGCCGGCCGGAAGAAGTCGGCCAGGCACAGCCGCCGCTCCTGCCGCTGCCGCGGGAACGTGAAGCGGGCCCGCTCGGCGTGCCCGTTCTCGTCCAGCACCACCAGGTCGTTGCCCTCCGAGTATGCCGGGAAGTAGCCGTAGACGACCGCCGCCTCCAGCACCTTGTCCGAGATCAGCCGGTCCAGCCAGTACCGCAGCCTCGGCCGCCCCTCGGTCTCCACCAGCTCCTCGTACGTCGGGCCGGAACCACCCCGCGAACCGCGCAGCCCCCACTGCCCCAGGAACGTGGCCCGCTCGTCCAGCAGCGCCGCGTAGTCGGCGAGGGGCAGGCCCCGCACGACGCGGGTGCCGAAGAACGGCGGCGCCGGCACCTCCACGTCCCGCGCCACGTCCGAGCGGACCGAGTCGTCACTCAGCTCCGGCAGCGACTCCGCCACGATCGTGCGCTGCTTCTCCCGGCGCGCCTTGCGGGCCGCCAGCGCCGCCTCCCGGTCCGCGTCGACGACCGGCGCCTCACCCCGCTTCGCGGCCATCACCCGTTCCATCAGCGACAGCCCCTCGAACGCGTCCCGCGCGTAGTGCACCTGCCCGCCGAACATCGAACGCAGGTCGTCCTCCACGTACGCACGGGTCAGCGCCGCACCGCCCAGCAGCACCGGCCACCGCTCGCCGACCCGCGGGCGTCCATCTCCTGCAGGTTTTCCTTCATGATCACGGTGCTCTTGACCAGCAGCCCGGACATGCCGATCGCGTCCGCCTGGTGCTGCTCCGCCGCGTCGAGGATCGCGTTGATCGGCTGCTTGATGCCGATGTTCACGACCTCGTACCCGTTGTTGGACAGGATGATGTCGACGAGGTTCTTGCCGATGTCGTGCACGTCGCCGCGGACCGTGGCCAGCACGATGCGGCCCTTGCCGCCGTCGTCCGCCTTGTCCATGTGCGGCTCCAGGTACGCCACCGCGGTCTTCATCACCTCGGCCGACTGCAGCACGAACGGCAGCTGCATCTGCCCCGACCCGAACAGCTCGCCGACCACCTTCATCCCGTCCAGCAGGATGTCGTTGATGATCGCCAGCGCCGACATCGACGCCAGCTGCTCGTCGAGGTCGGCCTCCAGGCCGTTGCGCTCGCCGTCGATGATCCGCCGCTTGAGCCGCTCGTCCAGCGGCAACCCGGCCAGCTCCTGCGCCCGCGTCGCCCGCGCCGACGCCACGTCCACACCCTCGAACAGCTCGATGAACCGCTGCAGCGGGTCGTAGCCCTCACGCCGCCGGTCGTACACCAGGTCAAGCGCGACCGAACGCTGCTCCTCCGGGATCTTCGACATCGGCAGGATCTTGCTGGCGTGCACGATCGCGCTGGTCAGCCCCGCCTCCACGCACTCGTGCAGGAACACCGAGTTGAGCACCTGACGGGCCGCGGCGTTCAGACCGAAGGAGACGTTCGAGATACCCAGGGTGAAGTTCACGCCGGGGTACCGCTGCGCGATCTGCCGGATCGCCTCGATCGTCTCGATGCCGTCCCGGCGGGTCTCCTCCTGCCCCGTCGAGATCGGAAACGTCAGGCAGTCGACGAGGATGTCCGGCACCGCCAGCCCCCACCGGCCGGTCAGGTCGTCGATCAGCCGCGACGCCACCCGCACCTTCCACTCCGCGGTGCGCGCCTGCCCCTCCTCGTCGATGCACAGCGCCACCACACCCGCGCCGTGCTCGCTCACGATCGGCATCACCCGCGCGTACCGCGAATCCGGCCCGTCGCCGTCCTCGAAGTTGACCGAGTTGACCACGCACCGCCCGCCGAGCATCTCCAGCCCCGCCTCGATCACCGCCGGCTCGGTCGAGTCCAGCATGATCGGCAACGTCGACGCCGTCGCGAACCGGCCGGCCAGCTCGCGCATGTCCTGCGCGCCGTCCCGCCCCACGTAGTCGACACACAGGTCCAGCAGGTGCGAACCGTCCCGCGCCTGCCCCCGCGCGATCTCCACACACGACTGGTAGTCACCGGCGAGCATCGCGTCCCGGAACGCCTTCGACCCGTTCGCGTTCGTCCGCTCGCCGACCATCAGCACGCTCGCGTCCTGCGCGAACGGCACGTGGTGGTAGATCGACGACACGCCCGCCTCGACGACCGGACGCCGCGGCGCCGCCTGCGCGCCCGCCAGCCGCTCCGACACCACCCGCACGTGCTCCGGCGTCGTGCCGCAGCAGCCGCCGATCAGCGACACCCCGTACTCGTTCACGAACCGGTCCAGCGCCTCCGCCAGCTCATCCGGCGTCAGCGGGTACCGCGCGCCGTCCGCCGTCAGCTCCGGCAGCCCCGCGTTCGGCATCACCGACAGCGGCACCCGCGCGTGCTGCGACAGGTACCGCAGGTGCTCGGTCATCTCCGCCGGACCGGTCGCGCAGTTCAGGCCGATCAGGTCGATGCCCAGCGGCTCCAGCGCGGTCAACGCCGCACCGATCTCGCTGCCCAGCAGCATCGTGCCGGTCGTCTCCACCGTCACGTGGCAGATCAGCGGCACCGCACGGCCCGCCTCCGCCGCCGCCCGGCGCACCCCGATCACCGCCGCCTTGGTCTGCAGCAGGTCCTGGCACGTCTCCACGATCAGCGCGTCCGCACCGCCCGCGATCAGCCCGGCCGCGTTCTGCTGGTACGCGTCGCGCAGCGCACCGTACGGCGCGTGCCCCAGCGTCGGCAGCTTCGTGCCCGGCCCGATCGACCCCAGCACGAACCTCGGCCGCTCAGGCGTCGAGAAACGGTCCGCCGCCTCCCGCGCGATCCGCGCCCCCGCCTCCGACAACTCGAAAATTCGGTGTGGAATGTCGTACTCACCAAGTGCCGCGAGGTTCGCGCCGAACGTGTTCGTCTCGACACAGTCCGACCCCGCCGCGAAGTACGCTTCGTGCACCCCCCGCACCACGTCCGGGCGGGTCACGTTGAGCACCTCGTTGCACCCCTCAAGACCCTGGAAGTCGTCGTCAACGTCCAGGTCAGCGGCCTGCAACATGGTGCCCATCGCCCCGTCGGCGATGAGGATGCGGTCGGCGAGCGCGTCAAGCAGCGAGTTCGGCACGGTCCAAGGTTAGTGCCCCACACACCCCGCCCGTGCGGAGGTCGGTGCGGTGTCCGGCACGCCCGGTGGGCAACGCTGCCGGGTCAGGTCACGCGCAGGCACGTAGGCTGAGAGCTGTGACCGAGTTTGACGGCCTGCCGGTGCTGCGCTCCCCCGTGGCCATCGCCGCGTTCGAGGGGTGGAACGACGCCGCCGACGCGTCCACGGCGGCGGTCGAGCACCTGGAGCAGGTGTGGGAAGCCAAACAGATCGCCGCGCTGGACCCGGAGGACTTCTACGACTTCCAGGTCAGCCGCCCCACCATCACCATGGCTGACGGCGAGACCCGCCGCATCGAGTGGCCCACCACCCGCTTCATGGCGGCCACCCCGCCCGGCACCGAGCGCAGCGTCGTGCTCATCCGCGGCATCGAGCCGAGCATGCGGTGGCGCACGTTCTGCGAGCAGGTGCTCGAGCTGTGCCACAGCCTGGAGATCGAGCGGGTCGTGCTGCTGGGCGCGCTGCTGGCCGACGTGCCGTACACCCGGCCCCTGCCGATCAGCGGCAGCGCGTCCGACAAGGACGCCGCCGAGCGCTACCGCCTCACCCCCACCCGCTACGACGGCCCGACCGGCATCGTCGGGGTGCTGCAGGACGCCTGTACCCGCGCCGAGGTCGACGCCGTCTCCTTCTGGGTGCACGTGCCCCACTACGCCAACAACCCGCCCTGCCCCAAGGCCACCCAGGCGCTGCTGCACCGCGTCGAGGACGTCCTCGACCTGCCGGTGCCGATGGCCGACCTGGCCGAGGAGGCGGCCGAGTGGGAGCAGCGCGTGCGCGCCGCCGCCGAGCAGGACGCCGAGCTCGGCGAGTACGTGCGCGAGCTCGAGGAGCGCGTCGGCGACGCCGGCATCCAGCCCCTGACCGGCGACGAGATCGCCCAGGAGTTCGAAAAGTACCTGCGCCGCCGCGGCGGCTCCGCCGGCCCCACCGCCGGCTCCTGGTAAACCGCCCGTCTCCCCTCTCCCTGTTGATCAGGGAGTTGGTGGGCGTGTCCGTCGGCGTGTCCTCGCACGAAGTCCCTGATCGACCACCCGTCTCGTCGGCGCCGTGGGCGGCGTGTCGGTGGTGGGCGGCACACCGCCTAGGGCATCCTAGGAAACTATGAGTATCAACCCTGGGGCCGCCGAGTTTCCGCATCGGCAGATCGCCGCGCAGCTGCGCGAGCGGATCAGGCGCGGGGACTGGGCGCCCGGCGAGCGGCTGCCCAGCATCCCGGCGATCGCGGAGATGTTCGGGGTGGCCAAGCAGACCGTGCAGCGCACCGTCGACCAGCTCCGCGTCGAAGGGCTGCTCATCACCAAGCCCGGCTCCGGCACGTACGTCCGCGGCACCCGGCGCCGGCTCAACCGCCTCTCCCGCGGCCGCTACGGCGCGCACCGCGGCTACCACAGCGACCTCGCCGCCCGGTACCGCCAGCACCTGGCCGAGGTCGGCCGCGCGCCGGCGCCGCCCGAGGTGGCCGACGCGTTCGGGGTGCGCGACGGCACCGAGCTCGTGGTACGCCGCTACATCGTGCGCACCGAGGACGTGCCGGTCGAGGTCGGCGCCTCGTGGTTTCGGGTGGACGACGCGGGAGGCACCGGGCTGGAGCGGCGCGAGGCGTTCGGGCGGCCGCTCTACCAGGAGGCCGAGGAGGTGACCGGGCGGCGGTACGTGTCGGCCACCGACACGATCAGCGCCCGCCAGCCCAGCCGCGAGGAGGCCGAGATCCTGCAGATCCGGCCGGACACGCCGGTGCTGCACCTGCTGCACGTCGCGTTCGACGACGCCCACCGGCCGATCGAGGTGGCGCAGGCGACCTGGCCGGGGCCGATGACGACGCTGACGGAGGAGTACAAGATCCCCGCGCCCACGCCGGACCCCGACCCCGACCCGGGACTCGCGCTCGGCTAGGCCCTGTTTGAACAGATTTGTCGAGGCGGGCCTGCCGACTCGCCGGGATGTCCGCGCGGACCAAATGCCCCCGCGGCCGGCGACTCGGCAGGCCCGGCAAGAATTTCCAGGGCCTAGACCAGGCGCACGCCGAGCAGGGCGTCCACCGTGCGCGCCATCAGCGCCGGAGCCTCGCGGTCGTCGCCGGCGCCGGCCAGCGCGCGGTCCACCCACTCGTCGACAAGCGCCAGTGCCCCGGGAGTGTCAAGGTCGTCGCACACCCTGGCCCGTACCCCCGCAAGAAGGTCCGCCCCCGACGGCCCGGACCCGGCCGCGGCGGCCTCGCGCCACCTGGCCAGCCGCTGTTGTGCGGTCTTGAGCAGGTCGTCGGTCCACTGGCGGTCGACGCGGTAGTGGTCGGCCACCAGGGCCAGGCGCACCGCCATCGGGTCGATGCCGTCGGCGCGGAGGCGGGAGACGAAGACGAGGTTGCCCTCGGACTTCGACATCTTCTCCCCGTCGAGGCCGATCATGCCGGCGTGCACGTAGTGCCGCGCGAACGGCGCCGCACCCGTCAACGCCTCCGCGTGCGCCGCCGAACACTCGTGGTGCGGGAAAAGCAGGTCGTTGCCGCCGCCCTGCACGTCGATGGTGTCGCCGAGCAGGTCCAGCGCGATCGACGCGCACTCGATGTGCCACCCCGGCCGCCCCGGGCCGAAGCTGCCGCCCGCCCACGCCGGCTCGCCGTCGCGGGCGCCCCGCCACAGCAGCGGGTCGAGCGGGTCGCGCTTGCCGGCACGCTCGGGGTCGCCGCCGCGCTCGGCGAAGAAGGCGAGCATCTGCTCGCGGGACAGGTTGGACTCGTAGCCGAACGCGGGCGCCGCGGCCACGTCGAAGTACACGTCGCCGGTGCCGTCGTCGAGGCGGTACGCGGCGCCGCGGTCGACGAGCGCCGCCACCTTCTCCACGATCGCGGGGATCGACTCGACCGCGCCCACGTAGTGCTCCGGCGGGATCATCCGCAGCGACTCCATGTCCTCGCGGAACAGCGCCGTCTCGCGCATCGCCAGCACGACCCAGTCCTCCCCGTCGCGGGCGGCGCGCTCGAGCAGGGGGTCGTCGATGTCGGTGACGTTCTGGACGTAGGTCACCTCGTGCCCCGCGTCCCGCCACGCCCGCTGCACCAGGTCAAACGTGATCATCGTCGCCGCGTGGCCGAGGTGCGTCGCGTCATACGGTGTGATGCCGCACACGTAGATGGTCCGCGCGCCGGCCGGCCCGCCGCTGGGGTGAACGGCACGCCGCGCCGAGTCGAACAGCGCGAGCGGCTGGCCACTGCCCGGCAGCCGCGGCACCTCGTGGCCGGTCCAAGATTCCATGCCAGCCAGCCTATCCAGCGGCAGGGGCGGTCCCGCTGCGACGAACGTCTCGCCGACCCTAAACCGTCCGAACAGGCTGTCGTCGCTGACCGAGACGGGGTGGTCGCGGTCCGTGACTGTCGATCGGGCGCCGGTGGCGTGCGCTTCGAGATCTGACGATCTTTTCCGAGGGATTTGGGCTACCGCGATGTCCGCGGTGGTCCAGGCCGTTGCTCCCGCGGCCTCACCCTCCGCGGCGGGGGACCTGAACCCCTTATGCGCTAGGCCCGGTCCGCGAAGGCAAGGCACCAGGCCGAGCCTTGATCGCGCGGCTTGCCCGGGGCTGGGGTGCCGATCGTGACGATCAGGTGGCAGTGCAGGGACGCTCTCTCGCCACGGACGGCCCGGCCGTGCATCGATCAAGGACCCAGGCGGCGCCTCACCTAGGAACCGATCGAAGGAACAGATCGCCAGCATAAGTTGATCAAGGACTTCGGGGGCATCCTCTGGGCCAGCAGCGAGGGAGGCCGCACCACCGCCATCGCAGGACCCCGGACCACAATCCGGACCGCCGATGCCAGCCCACCCACCGCGGCTACGGCGGCCCGGAGACAGATTGCACCCGCTCGGCCCAGGCCCACGATCAGGGGGTGGGGTGCGGGGTTCCGGTTGTGAAGGAGCTGGGCGCACCCATGCGCCCAGCTCTGGATGCTCCCGTGGACGGGTGACCGTGTCGGCCGGTGCCGACGGGCCGTCGCGGCCCCGCTCCGCCTCGCCGGCGCAGTCCTGGTCGAAGCCCACGACGGATGGCCAACCGGCGACCGCCGCTACCTCTCTGAAGGCACCATGGCCCAACTCACCACCACCGCGCCCACCACCCCGACAGCCGAACTCATCGCCGCCTGAACTGACCGACCTGCAGAGCCTCGCCGCGGGCTGCTACACCACCTCGCGGGACGCGCCCCTTGGAATGGCACGGGTGGCCGGCGCCAGCCGGGTGGGGTGAGCTCGCGCGCCGCGGAGGGTGAGGCCGCGGGAGCAACGGTCCGGACCACCGCGGACATCGCGGCAGCTCTCATCTCGTTCGGTTTTCGACCCTCCCGAACCCGAAAGCGACACCGCCGCTCCGCGGGCGGAGACCAGGAGGACCGCGGCCGAGCCTAGATCGGGGGCCAGGGGACGGCGGGCCAGTCCTCGGACGGGCCGGGGAAGCGCCCACTCGCCAGCAGATCGGTGACCCGCCCCCGGGTCCGGACGATCTCGGCGGCCGTCAGGTGCACGGCCAGCTGCTCGCCCAGCGCGCTCTCCAGCGCGGGCACCAGCCGCTCCAGCACGTCGACAGCCTCGTCGGGCAGGCGCTCGCGGGTCCAGCCCCACAGGACGGTGCGGAGCTTGTCGTCGACGTTGAAGCTCACCCCGTGGTCGACGCCGAACACCTGGCCGCCCGCGCCGACCAGCACGTGGCCGCCCTTGCGGTCGCCGTTGTTGATGACCGCGTCGAAGACGGCCATCCGGGCCAGGCGGGGGTCGTCGGCGTGGGCCAGCGCGTACGCGTTGCCCTCGTCGTCGCGGGCCGACGCGATCCGGAACCAGCCGATCGGCAGCTCGAACGCGGGCACGAAGCCCACCACCGACTCGCCGTCCTCCGGCTCGTCGATCCACAGCTGGCACGCGCCGGGGCCGAGCGGGCCGTCGCGGAGCACGGTCGGCGGGACGAGGCGCCAGCCGGTGGCGCGGGAGACCAGGTAGGCGGAGACCTCGCGGCCGGCAAGGGTGCCGTCCGGGAAGTCCCAGAGGGGACGCTCGCCGCGCACCGGCTTGTACACGCAGCGGGCGGTCACCCCGTCCAGGGTGAGAAACCCCCGCAGCGTGGTGTTGGACGCGTCGACAAGCCGCCCCTCAAGCTCGAACTCGCCGTGCCGCAGCAGCCGGAGCGCGTCTCCCTCGTCGAGCACCGGCTGCACGTCGAGCCTGGTCATCGGCGGCGCTTCCTACCGGTGGTAGCCGTTGTGGCGGGGCAGAGGTGGCCACGGGGGTCGAGCGGCTGGCCGCACAGCGGGCAGGGCGGCCGCCCCGCGGCGAGCACGCGCCGCGCCCGGTCGATGAACGCCCGCGCGGCCGCCGGCGTCAGCCGCACCCGGAGCCGGTCGAGGTCGTCGTCGGGCTCCTCGTCCTCTTCGTCTTCGTCCTCCTCGGCGAGCTCCGCGTCGCCGCCGAGCTCCACCTCGACCTCCGCCTCACCAGCCGCGATCGCCTCGATGACCACGGTGGCGGTGTCGACGTCGTAGGCGAGCCCCAGCGTGCCCACCCGGAACTCCTCGTCCACCGGCGTGTCGAGCGGCTCGTTGTCGGACAGGGCCGCGGGCGCCTCGGGCAGCTCGGCGCCGAACCGGCGGTGCGCCTCGGCGAGCAGCTCCTCCAGCTTTTCGGCCAGCAACGACATCTGCACCTTCTCCAGCGCGACGCTGACCAGACGGCCACCCCCGCGAGCCTGGAGGAAGAACGTCCGCTCCCCCGGCGGACCCACGGTCCCGGCGACGAACCGCTCCGGCGGCTCGAATGCGTGCACCTGGTGGGTCATACCTAAGACCCTATCCGCACACCGGTCGCCGTGTGCAGTGCGTTCAGCCACCCGCCCGGCCGCCGACGGTCGCGTCGGAGTCGCCCGGCCGGGCCCGGCGCGGGCGCCGCCTTTTCGGGGGTACGAGGCCGGCCAGGTCGCCCCCGGTGTCGTTGAGGCGCAGCAGGAACGGCCGCGTCGGGGTGAAGCTGATCGCGGTCAGCGACGCCGGGTCGGCCACGATCCGCTGAAAAAGATCCAGGTGTACGCCGAGCGCGTCCGCCACGATCGCCTTGATCACGTCGCCGTGGCTGCACGCCAGCCATACCGCCTGCGGCCCGTGCTCGCCGGTGACCCGCGCGTCCCACCGCCGGACCGCCTCGACGGCCCGCGCCGCCATCGCCGCCATCGCCTCGCCGCCCGGGAAGACGGCCGCGCTGGGGTGCTGCTGCACCACCGGCCACAGTGGATCCTTGGCGAGCTTTTTGAGCGGCTGCCCCTCCCACTCCCCGTACCCGCACTCGGTCAGCCCCTCCTCCACCGCGACCGGCGCACCGGGCAGCGCGATGTCGAGCGTCTGCCGGCACCGGATCAGCGGGCTGGTGACGACGGCGGCCAGCGGCACCGCCCGCAGCCGCTCCCCGACGGCGGCGGCCTGCGCCCGGCCGGTCTCGTCGAGCTCGACGGGGCGGCGGCCGGCGAGCCCGCCGTCCGCGTTCGCCGTCGTGCGCCCGTGGCGCAGCAGCAGCACAGTAGCCACGGTTCCCCACCCTACGGCGGCTACGTCGCGGTGATGGTGCCCGCCGCGAGAAGGCACAGGACGAGGCTGCCGAGCGCGACCCGGTACAGGACGAACGCGTACAGGGTGTGGTGCGCGACGAAGCGCAGGAGCCAGGCGATCGACGCGTACCCCAGCGCGAACGCGATCACCGTCGCCACCACCATCTGGGGGACCGACGGGGTGAGGCCCTCACCGCTTTTGTCGAACACGTCCGGTATGGAGAAGATGCCGGACATCACGACGGCCGGGATGGCGAGCAGGAACGAGTAGCGGGTGGCGGTCTCCCGGGTCAGGTTGAGCAGCAGGCCGGCCGTGACGACGCCGCCCGAGCGGGACACGCCCGGCACCAGCGCCATCGCCTGCGCGAAGCCCATCACGATGCCGTCCTTCATCGTGAACTGCTCGATCGTGCGGACCTTGCGCCCCCAGTACTCGGCGAACGCGAGGATCAGCGCGAACACGATGAGGGTGGTGGAGACCAGGTACAGGTTGCGGGCCGCGGAGCGGATCTGGTCCTTGAAGAGGAAGCCGAGCACGCCGATCGGGATCGAGCCGATGATCACGTACCAGGCCATGCGGTAGTCCAGCGTGGACCGCACGGACCGGTCCCACAGCCCCACGATCCACGTCTTCGCCAGCCGGTAGATGTCCTTGGCGAAGTAGATCAGGACGGCCGCCTCGGTGCCGAGCTGGGTGACCGCGGTGAACGACGCGCCCGCGTCATCCTTGAAGAAGATCGCCGACGTGATCCGCAGGTGGGCCGACGAGCTGATCGGCAGGAACTCGGTCAGCCCCTGCACGATCCCGAGGACGATCGCCTCGACCCACGTCACTCGCCCACCCCCGACAGTTCGAGCGCTTCGGCGACGGTGCGGAGGGTGGCGATGCCGGTCTCGGCGTCGCCGGCGAAGACGGACACGGACAGCGTGGTCACGCCGGCCTCCGCGTACGCCACGAGCTTGTCCGCGATCCGCTCCTTGGGCCCGAGCAGCGAGGTGCGGTCCATGAACTCCAGCGGCACCGCGGCCGCCGCGTCCCGGTGGCGCTTGTCCAGGTACAGGTCCTGCACCTCGCGCGCCTGCGCCTCGTACCCCATGCGGACGGCGAGCTGGTTGTAGAAGTTGGTCTTCCGGCTGCCCATGCCGCCGATGTAGAGGGCGGCGTACCAGCGGACCAGCTCGGCGCAGGAGGCGTAGTCGTCGCCGACGACCGCGGGCACGCTGGGCACCACGTCGAAGCCCTTGAGGTCCAGGCCCGCCTTCGCCCGCCCGGCCGCGATCGCGGCGAGCTGGTCGGCGGCCGCGTCCGGGGCGAAGAAGACCGCCAGCCACCCGTCGGCGATCTCACCGGCCAGCTCGAGGTTTTTCGGACCGACCGCGGCCAGGTAGATCGGGATGTGCGAGCGCGGCGGGTGGAAGCCGAGCTTGAGCGCCTTGCCCGGCCCGTCCGGCAACGGCAGCGTGTAGTGCGCGCCGTCGTAGGAGACGGTCTGCCGGGCGATCGCCATCTTGACGATCTCCACGTACTCCCGGGTGCGCTCCAGCGGCTTGCCGAAGCGCACACCGTGCCACCCTCCGACACCTGCGGCCCGGACACGCCGAGGCCGAGGCGGAAGCGGCCGCCGGAGAGCGAGTCGATCGTGGCCGCGGTCATCGCGGTCGTGGCCGGCGTACGCGCCGGGATCTGCATGACCCCGCTGCCCACGTCGATGGTGGAGGTCTGCCCGGCGATCCAGGCCAGGGTGCTGGGCGAGTCCGACCCGTACGCCTCGGCCGCCCACACGACCGAGTACCCCAAGCCCTCGGCGGCCTGCGCCATCGCCAGGTGATCGGCGGGCGTCGTCCACGCCGTCTGGTACCCCAGAGTCAGTCCTAACCGCATTTCTCCCCCACACCACCCGGCACGTCGAGTCGCACCAGGTTACGCAATCAGCCCGCGCCTCTGGACAGGGACACGGGACTGAATAAGGTTCACCCATGCAGCAGCGACCGCTCGGGCGCAGCGGGCTGGCGGTATCCCGGCTCGCGCTCGGCACCATGACGTGGGGCCGGGACACCGACGCCGACGACGCGGCCGCGCAGCTCAAGAGCTTCCTCGACGCCGGGGGCAACCTCGTCGACACCGCCGACGTGTACGTCGACGGAGAGGCCGAGTCGGTCATCGGCGAGCTGCTCGGCTCGCTGGTCGCCCGCGACGACCTGGTCATCGCCACCAAGGCCGGCCTGCGGCCGGGCGCCGCCCGCCGCCGCGACGGCTCCCGCTCGCACCTGCTGGGCAGCCTCGACGCCTCCCTGCGCCGGCTCGGCACCGACCACGTCGACCTGTGGCAGGTGCACGGGTACGACACCGACACGCCCCTCGAAGAGACGCTCACCGCCCTCGACCACGCCGTCGCCAGCGGCCGCGTGCGGTACGTGGGCGTGTCCAACTTCTCCGCCTGGCAGACAGCCCGCGCCGCGACGTGGCAGTCCGCCTTTCCCGGGCGGGCGCCGATCGTGGCCACCCAGATGGAGTACTCGCTGCTGGAGCGCGGCGTCGAGCGCGAGGTCGCCCCGGCGGCCGCCGCCCTCGGGCTGGGGCTGCTGCCCTGGTCGCCGCTAGGCCGCGGGGTGCTGACCGGCAAGTACCGGCACGGGCGCCCCGCCGACTCGCGGGCGGCCTCGCCGCACTTCGAGCCGTTCGTCGCGCCGTACCTGGAGCCGCGCTGCTCCAGCATCGTCGAGGCGGTGGTCACGGCCGCGGGCGGGCTCGGCGTGTCGCCGCTGGAGGTGGCGCTGGCCTGGGTCCGCGACCGGCCCGGCGTGGTCGCGCCCATCCTCGGCGCCCGCACCGTCGGCCAGCTGCTCGGCGCGCTCGCGGTCGAGGAGATGGAGCTGCCCGCCGAGATCACCCAGGCGCTGGACGACGTGTCCGCGATCCCGGTCGGCTACCCGGAGCGGGACGGCAGCTCGTACTGACCGGCGCGGATCGCCTCGGATCGGTAGGAAAGATGCCTAGCGGTACACCATCCGCGTGTGCAGGATGGGTCGCATGGACTACGAGTACGCGCCGCTGCGGTTACCACCGAATGTCGATCGGCTCACCGCCGCGGCGCAGCTGGCGATTCAGGCCGAGTTTTCCGGTTGGGAGCTCGCCCGCGTGCGGCTTTTCCGCGACGGCACCCGACAGGTGGTGCTCCGCCGCCGGCGGATGGCGAGTGAGCTCCAACCCGGACTTTCGTACTGATTCTTCACAAGCACGGCGCCGGGCTCGTGGAGCGGGCCAGGCCAGCTCAGCCTGCCGCCCCGCGCCAGCCCAGGGCCCCGGCGCCGGCACCTGACCGCGCAGGGGTGACCCCGCGGCGGCCGGGCGCCGGCGGCGCACAGTGGCTACGACGTGTGCTCGACCTCGTCGTCCAGCGGCATGAACGGGTGCTCGTCCAGCCGCCCCACCAGACGGTCGTCCGCGGCGGGGGCGAACGGGCCGGCCGCGTCCTCCTCGCCGAACGCCTCGAGGTCCAGCGGTGCGGTCACCTCGGAGACCATCACCACGCCGTCGAGGGGCTCCAGCTCGGGGATGTCCAGCGCGCCGAGCGAGCCGTCGCCGGCCTGCAGCAGCTCCAGCACCGCCTCGCCGACGCTCTCGACCGGCTCGGCCTCCTCCTCGTCCTCGGGCAGGCCGGAACGGCGGGCCGCCTCGGCCACCCGCACCAGCGCGGCCACGCTGGGCACGCGGTAGTCGCGGCGCTGCCGCACCGAGATGACGTGCGGGTGCGCGTCTTCGGGCTCGTTGCCGTCGACGCCGCCCAGGCCCACGCCGAACCGCTCGTCGGCCTCGTCCGGGTCGATCGACTCGACATCCCAGGGTGTGACCTCGCCGAACGCGTCGAGCAGCAGCTCGTCGTACTCGTACGAGGCGTTGTTCAGCGTGACGTACGCCTGCCAGACGTCGTCGTCATCGATGCGGCCTTCGGCTGCCTTGACGGCGGCGAGGTGGCCGCGCGCGGCTTCGATCACCCGCTCGAGAGCGGCGTCCAGCTCCGCGTGCTGGTCGGTCATGGTGAGGAGGGTCCCTTCAGCGGGTCAGACACAGTGGATCAGGAGTTGCGCAGAAATCGGTCGAGTACACGCACGCCGAACTGTAGTCCCTCGACCGGCACCCGCTCGTCAATGCCATGGAACAGCGCGGAAAAGTTCAGGTCGGGTGGCAGCTGTAGTGGTGCGAACCCGAAGCAGCGGATGCCCAGCCGCTGGAAGGCCTTGGCGTCGGTGCCGCCGGAGAGCATGTACGGCACCGGCCGCGCGCCCGGGTCCTCGGCCCGCAGCGCGGCCGCCATCGCGTCCACCAGCGCGCCGTCGAACGTGGTCTCGATCGCCGGCTGCCGCTGCACGTGCTCGATCTCCACGTCGGGGCCGATCACCTCGCGCAGCTGCTCCAGGAAGAGGTCGGCCTGGCCGGGCAGGGTGCGGCAGTCGATGGTGGCCGACGCGCGCCCGGGGATGACGTTGTCCTTGTACCCGGCCTCGAGGCGGGTCGGGTTGGCGGTGTTGCGGAGCGTCGCGCCGATCATGTTGGCGATCGGGCCGAGCTTGCCGATCGCCAACTCCGGGTCGTCGGGGTCCAGCTCGATGCCGAGCGCGTCCGACAGCTCGGCGAGAAACGCCCGTACCGTCGGCGTCACCACCAGCGGAAAGCGGTGCCGCCCGACGCGCGCGACCGCCTCGGCGAGCGCGGTGACCGCGTTGTCGTCGTGGACCATCGAGCCGTGCCCGGGGCGCCCGCGGGCGTGCAGGCGCAGCCAGTTGATCCCCTTCTCGGCGGTCTCCACCAGGTAGAGGCGCAGGTCCTTGGTCACCGTGTACGAGAAGCCGCCCACCTCGCCGATCGCCTCGGTGCAGCCGTCGAGCAGGTCACGGTGCTTGTCGACGAGGAAGTGCGCGCCGTACTCGCCGCCGGCCTCCTCGTCCGCCGTGAACGCGAGCACGATGTCCCGCGGCGGCCGCACCCCGGTGCGCGCCCAGTCCCGCGCGACGGCCAGGACCATCGCGTCGAAGTCCTTCATGTCGATCGCGCCGCGCCCCCACAGGAAGCCGTCGCGGATCTCACCCCCGAACGGGTGCACCGTCCACTCGTCCGCCTGCGCCGGCACGACGTCGAGGTGCCCATGGACCAGCAACGCGTCGCGCCCGGGGTCCGTACCCTCGATGCGGGCCACGACGCTGGCCCGCCCGGGCGCCGACTCGTGGATCGTCGAGGCGATGCCCACCTCGTCCAGCTTCGCCGCCACATACTCGGCGGCGGCCCGCTCGCCCGCACTGGTGGCGTTGTCGCCGGTGTTCGTCGTATCGATGCGCAGAAGGTCGCGGCAGATGTCGACGACCTCGTCGACCGGTGTGCTCATCCGCCTTTCTTACCAGCCCCCGCCCGCGCGGCCCCACGCCGACACCACCCCCACACCCCCAAGATCCAATTTCCGGGCTACCGCGACGCCCGCGGTGGTCCGGACCGTAGCTCCCGCGGCCTCACCCTCCGCCGTGGCCAAGCCCGCCGGCTCGGCGGGCTGACCCCGGTCACCGGTCGCCTGCACGCTGCTGCACGTGTAGTGGCTGGTCCGCTGTTGCCCTTGATCGGCGGATTGCTTGCCGTGCGACAGCCTCCCGTGTCCTCCCCGCTCACGGTGTTCACGCCGCAGTGCCCAGCTTTACGGGGTAAGGCATTGACCAGGCAAGATCCACCCGTCTGATCGTCCCCTACCCGTGCCTCTGCAGATCTTTCGAGGCGGGAGCGCGCGAGTCCACCCGCAGTCCGGCACCGCCGTCGCGGTCGGTGACCGTCGATCAGGTGCAGGCGGCGTGAGATTCGAAATCTTGGTGAGTTAGCACGTTATTTCGGCGCAAACTTGCCAAGATTCGCCGGAGCGGCTCTTAGATTGTGCCGGGCGACCACGGAGGGTGAGGCGGCAACCGCGAGAGGACTCCAGACGACGAACTCCGAAGGTCGAACTGCCCTGCTGGGCCACCAACGTCCACGATCCGCCGGCACGCCCGCCCTCGCCCGCCGATCAAAAGGACACCCGCGCCACAAGCCGTCGGCGATGCACGGACCGCTGCCCCACGGTCGCCGCCGCCGGTCTGGACCGTCGCTCCCGCATCACACCCTCCGCCGTGGCCAAGCCCGAGTCACGGGGCCGCCCGCCCGCATCACCGCTGACCCGTCCCGACCACCCGCTGCCGGCTGCCCTCCGTGGTTTCTCTTGATCGGCGGCCCGCGTCGAGATCTTGGACGGCGACTGCCCCTCCAGAGGCTGTTGAGTCCCTCCAGAGGCCACAAACGTCCACGATCCGCCCGGCACGCCCCGCCCTCGCCCGCCGATCAAGGACTCCCGCGTCGCGATGCCACATCGCCGGCACGGCAGGACGCCAGCCGGCACGCCCGCCCTCGACGCCGATCGAGGACTCTGCGTCGCAACTGCCACACCGCCGGCCCGCCGGCACGCCGGCACGCCAGGACGCCAGGACGCCAGGACGCCAGGACGCCAGGACGCCAGGACGCCAGGACGAATGGAACACCCCCATCCCCGCGCGCTCAAGCGCCGCTGGTCCGGGCTGTCACTCACGCAGCCGCCTCGACCCTGCGCCGTGGCCAAAGCCCAGGCACCCGCCGAGCGACCCCGCTCTCCACCGCCGACGACCCGTCGCGGCCGCCGGCCACCGCTGCCAGCTGACCGCTGGGGTTCCTCGATCGGCGGCTGCGGGTGGAGATCTTGGACGGTGACTGCCTGTGCGAGGACTGCCTGTGCGGGGACAGCGAACGTCCACGATCCGCCCCTCACGCGCCGGCCCCGACGCCGATCATGGGACTATCGGCGACGCGCGAAGCATCAACGCTGCCGCGTGACGGCGGGCGCGAGCGAAAGCGGTTCGCGGCATAATCCCGGGCTTGTTGTCTCGCGGGGCTTTTGAAACAGCAAAGCCGGGATGTCGCCACGCGGGAGCGGCGTGGGCTTGTCGCGCGGGCCTGGCAGCGGAGGTCGGGGAACTCGGCGAGCGTCAAGCTCGCCGCCGACCTCCGCGGTGCCCGCGGGAGCATGCGGTCCGCAGCTGGCGCGGACCGGGGCATATGCGCCAGGTCTTTTGGGGTGCGGAGACGGTGCCTAGTGGGCGGCGGCCGGGGTCCAGGCGAAGCCGGCTGCGTAGCTGACCGAGGCGAGCACGGTCTGGCCGTCGGTGTCCGGGTGGAAGTAGTCCCACGTGCTCACCTGGGACAGGACGAACCGGTAGTTGAAGATGGCGCCGCCGTCGTACTTGCACAGCGGGCCGTACGCCGCGCACGCGGCCGCCAGCTGGGCGTTGTAGTCGATGACGCGCTGCCGCACGCGGTCGCGGCGGGCCACGTCGGCGGCGGCGGTGGAGGTGGGGTTGGCGAGCATCGACTGGCAGATGCCGAACAGCGACCAGGCGCTGCGGGCCAGGAAGTTGCCCCGGCCGACCTCCCACAGCCGCTTGATGTCCGGGATGCTCATGATGAGCACGCGGGCGCCGGGGCGGCCGGCCTTGAGTCGGGCGAGGGCGGTGTCGATGTGCCCGCGGTACGTGGCGACCGACGTCATCCCCGCCTCGGAGCCGGCGCAGGCGTCGTTGGCGCCGATCAGCACGGTCACGTAGTCGACCTCCTGGCTGACCGCGAGGCTGATCTGGGCGGGCAGGTCGGAGGCGGTGGCGCCGGTCTCGGCGTCGTTGTGGTTGCGGCCGCTGATGACCGGGTTGGCCGCCAGGATGCGCCGGTAGTGGCTGTTGACGCCGGCCTCGGTGCCGGTGCTGAACGAGCGCGACGTGCAGTCGACGTAGAAGCCGCAGGCGTTGAAGCCGCGGGTGATGGAGTCGCCGGTGCTCGCCATCGCCGACGGGTACGGGTCGGCGGCGGCAGCCGGCGCGGCGACGAACAGCGTGGCGGCGAGGGTGGCCGCCAGCGCCGCCGCGAGCGCGGGCAGTGGACGGAATCTGGGCAGCATGCGACGCGGGAGTGACATGGGTGAGCCTCCGGGACGCGGGGTGGCCAAGTTGCACGGGGTGAGCAGACGGTAATCTGTGAGTTACATCGGTGGCAATGGTTAAGCGGCGTGTCCTAACAAAAGCCCCACAAGTCAGGCGAGTTTCCGCGTGCGGCGCCCCGGGTACCACTCCAGCCGTGACGCTCGGCCTTCCACCACTGCCCCCGACGCCGGGTACGACCGCCGGCCGGCCCGCCACCGACGTGCTCGCCGACGAGCACCGCCAGCTCGCCGCGCTCTGCGCCGCGCTGGGCGAGCCGGACCTGCCGCCCCGCCGCCGGCGCGACCTCGCCGACGTGCTCACCGCGACCGCCAGCCGGCACCTGTCCGCCGAGGCGCAGTACCTCTACCCGGCGGTGCGCGCCGCGGTGCCCGGCGGTGACGCCCTCGCCGACCGGGAGGTCGCCGCGACGCGGGAGCTGCTCGCGGCGCTGCGCGACGGGGAGGGTGGCGAGGAGCGGCTGCGCCGCCACGCCTACGCCACCGCGGACCTGCTCGACCGGCTCGCGGCCGTGGCGTCCGAAGAGGACCTCGTGCGGCTCGGCAACCGGATCGAGACCGCCGAGGAGGCCGCCCCCACGCGGCCGCATCCGGGCGCGCCGGCCGCCACGCCGTGGAACAAGCTCACCGAACCCGCGATCGGGCTCGTGGACCGGCTGCGGGACGCGGTGACGGGCCGCCCGACAAGGCAGGAAACGCTTGCCCGCCGGTACACCAGTCGGCTTTTTTGATCTTCCCGTTAACCATTCGGTTACAGTCCACCTGGCGTTTGGGTGAGCTTTCACAAGCCGAAGGTCTTCCGAGGATCCCACGTTGGTCCTACCGTCACGCTATGAACCTGGAGTTGCGGCACCTCAAGGTGGTCGTCGCGATCGCGGAGACAGGCAGCGTTACGAAGGCTGCCTCGCAGCTGGGGCTGGCACAACCGGCACTCACGGCACAGCTCCAGCGCATTGAACGCACCCTCGGCGGCCCGCTCTTCGAGCGCGACCGGCGTGGTGCGCGCCCGACGGCCCTCGGCGAGCTCGTGCTGGCCCGGGCCCGGGTGTTGCTGCCGGCGATGAAAGGGCTGCAGGACGAGGCGGCCCGGCTCGCCGGCACGGGGGACGTGATGACCCGCTACCGGGTCGGCGGGGCCAACAGCCCGATCGTCGGCGGCCTGGTGCACCGGCTGGCGGCGGCGCAGCCGGAGGCGCAGATCAGCACCTACGCCTCCTGGTACGCGGACGAGCTGGCCCAGATGGTGCTCGGCGGGCGGCTCGACTACGTACTCGTGGGGGTCTGCGGCGACGCCGCGCCCTCGGCGGCACACGGCCTGGCCTGGCGCGTGGTCTCGGTGGACGCGGTGTTCGTCATGCTGCCCACCGCGCACCCGCTCGCCACCTGCGACGAGGTCGACCTGGCCGACCTGTCGGAGGCCCAGTGGGTGGCCGCGCCCGGCGACGGATGCTTCGGCGACTGTTTCGCCGCGGCGTGCGCGCGCTCCGGGTTCACGCCCCGCAAGGTGTACGAGACGGACATCCGCGGGTGCATCGACATGGTCGAGTCGGGTGAGGCGGTGGCGCTGTGCCAGGCCACGTTCCGCCCGGTCAGCGGCCTCGTGATCCGACCGCTCGCCAGCGCTCCCCTGCGCTGGCGGCTGCTGCTGGGCTGGCACCCCGAGGCCCTGGCGGCCAAGTTCGCCGACGACGTGCTCGGCCACGCGGTCGCCGCGTACGAGGACATGGTCGGCCGCAACCCCCTCTACCAGAGCTGGCTCGACAACAATCCCCGTTCGGCGCCCAGCAGGTCGCCCCCACCTGACCTCCCCGGTATCTGACCTCCCCCGGTATCTGACCTCCCGGACCACAACCCGGCCTCCTGCGAGAGCGGAGGGTACGGCGCGGTATTACCCACCTGGTATCTGCCGAGATCTATTAAACGGCCGTTAGGGTCCCGCCGTAACACCTCCTCTACCCCCAGGAGTGCCTCCGATGAAACGAAGACTCGCCATGCTGGCGGCCGCGGTGCTGCTGCCCGTGGGCGCCGTCGCGCTGCCGGCCGCCCCGCGTCGGCCGCACCCGGCCCCGGCACACCCCCGCCGGCGGCGCCGCCTCGGCGCAGATGCTCGCCGCCCTGCAACGCGACCTCGGCCTCACCGCGGACGAGGCGCGGGCCAGGCTGGCCCGTGAGGACGACGCCAGCCGCACCGACGCGCGGCTGCGCAAGGACCTCGGCGCCGCGTACGGCGGCGCGTACCTGGACGCCGGCGCCACCACGCTGGTCGTCGCGGTCACCGGCAAGGCGCACGCCGCGAAGGTCACCGCAGCCGGCGCCACCGCGAAGGTGGTCACCCGCAGCGCGGCACAGCTCGACGCGGTCAAGTCCACCCTGGACCGCAACGCGGCCAAGGCGCCCGCCGCCTCGGTGCCCGGCTGGTACGTGGACGTCGCCACCAACACCGTCGTTGTCCTCGCCCGCGGCGACGGCGCCGCGGCCCGCGCCTTCGCCGGCACCGCCAAGTCCGACGCGGTACGGGTCGTCGCCACCGCCGAGAACCCCGTCCCCCTGTACGACGTGCGCGGCGGCGACGCGTACTACATGGGCGGGCGCTGCTCGGTCGGCTTCTCGGTGTCGGGCGGCTTCGTCACCGCCGGCCACTGCGGCACGACCGGCACCGCGACGCAGGGGTACAACCAGGTCGCGCAGGGCACCTTCCGCGGCTCGTCCTTCCCCGGCAACGACTACGCCTGGGTACAGGTCAACTCCAACTGGACGCCGCAGCCGTGGGTGAACAACTACGCGGGCGGCAACGTCACCGTCGCCGGCTCCACCGAGGCGGCCGTGGGCGCGTCGATCTGCCGCTCCGGCTCCACCACCGGGTGGCGGTGCGGCACCGTGCAGGCCAAGAACTCCACGGTGAACTACCCGCAGGGCACCGTCACCGGCCTGACCCGCACCAACGCGTGCGCCGAGCCGGGCGACTCGGGCGGCTCGTGGCTGTCCGGCCAGCAGGCGCAGGGTGTCACCTCGGGCGGCTCCGGCAACTGCAGCTCCGGCGGCACCACGTACTTCCAGCCGGTCAACGAGATCCTGTCCGTGTACGGCCTCACGCTCACCACCAGCGGAGGTGGCCCGGGTGAGCCGCCGCCGACCGGGTGCACCGGGTACGAGCTGACCCGCACCGGCTCGCTGAGCAGCGGCGCCAGCGTGTACCAGCCGGACGGCAGCTACTACTACTCGTCCGCCTCCGGCACGCACCGCGCCTGCCTCGACGGGCCGTCCGGTGTGGACTTCGACGTGTACCTGCAGAAGTGGAACGGCAGCGCCTGGGCGAACGTCGCCAGCGGCACCACGCCGAACCCCGACGAGACGCTCAGCTACAGCGGCACGGCCGGCTACTACCGGTACCGCGTGCACGCCTACAGCGGGTCGGGCAGCTACACGCTCGGCTTCAGCAACCCGTAGAGCCCTCGACACCGCCGCCGGGGCGGGCGCGCAGCCGTAAGATGCCGCGCCCGTCCCGGTTCCTATCTGGGATGGGAGATCGCGTAGTCGGCGTACGCGTCGGGCAGCCGAGGATCCGCACTGTCGGTCGTGCTCGGCAGCGTGACCAGCGCGCCGAGCTCGGACAGGCGGGTCGCCAGCGCCAGCGGAATCTGGTAGCTGCCCGCCACCGCCGCCTTGATCGTGGCCCGCTCGTCGTCGTCGGCCTCGCCGTCCCACCACCGCGCGAAGCGGTCCAGGGCCGGGTCGCGTATGTCCGCCACAAGATCACCCCCAAGGGTTCCATCGTCCCACCGAGCAGGTTTGCCGGAAGGCGACCGCGCCAAACCCGTGTGCCACACCCCGGGATCGGATATCAAGGGCGGGTGGATGACGACGACGTTCTGCGGCGGCTGCGGCGCGCGGCCGAGGCGCACACCGGGGCGGTACGCGACATGGCGCGGTTCATCGAGGGCTTCGACGGCGCGCCGGACGCGGCCGCCCTCGCCGAGTACGCCGGGCTGCTGGCCCGCGAGGAGGCGACCCGCGCCGAGCGGCAGGACCTGCTGGCGGCGCTGGGCCTGGAGGCACCGAGCGTCGAGCCGTGACGCTCCTGGTCGTCGACGCGGCGAACGTGATCGGCTCGCGCCCCGACGGCTGGTGGCGCGACCGTGCCGGCGCGGCCCAGCGGCTGCGCGACGCGCTGGTCCCGCTCGCCGTCACCGGCCTGTCGGACCTGCCCGGCCCGCTGGAGGTGGTGCTCGTCGTCGAGGGCAAGGCGCGCGGCGTCACCTCCGTCGACGGGGTACGCGTGGTGGCCGCACCCGGATCGGGTGACGACGCCATCGTCGACCTCGTCGCCGCCGCGCCCCTCGGCCGTACCGTCGTCGTGACCGCCGACCGCGGCCTGCGCGGCCGCGTGCAGGCGCTGGGCGCCGAGGTCCGGGGCCCGCGCGCGCTCAGCCCCGCCTACTGAGCGTGGTCACTCATTCTCATTCGCGTCCCCGGCCGGCGGCGGGCGCGTGTACGCGGCGCCACCACCGCCGCCGGGCCGCAGGCCGATCACGTGCGCAACGATCACACAGGGCGTGCGACGCACCGCGCCATTATCGGCGCAGCGTAGTCGTTCATTCGCGCTGAGCGGCAAAACGGTAGGGGGCCGCGAAGCGGGCATCCGGTTTACCGTGATGGAATAGCGTCCTCCCCCGCCCCCCAGGAGGTTCCGCCGTGGCCAGCGTCGCCGAGGTCAAGTCGGCCATCGATGCCGCGATCCAACAGGTGAGCGAGGGTCAGGCCGCCGTGCACGCGGCCGGCGAAAAGCTGGCCGAGGCGCAGCAGAGCCTCGCGGTCGCGCTCGACGGCAGCGGTCACGACGCCGTCAGCACCGCGCACGCGTCGCTGCAGCAGGCCACGCAGGAGCTGGAGGAGTGCCTCGCCGCCACGATGGCCGCCGTGGAGCAGGCGCAGCAGTACTCCGCCGCCCTCTAGCGGCACCGCCATGTCCCTGGTTCAGGAGCTCGGCGCCCAGGTCCGCGCGACGTCGGACGACCTACCGGTCGGCCTGGTGGCGGTCGCGGTCGAAAAGCTGCGCGCGGCTGGCGAGCTGCTCATGTGGGTCCGGCAGGAGTCGGTCGACCCGCTCGGCGTGCCCCGGCTGGCCGGCGCGATGGAGCACGCCGAGCAGGCCGTGCAGGCGCTGCGGGTGACCCAGGACGCGCTGCTGGCGTACCTCACCTCGATCGGCCTCAGCCACGACGGCGCCGCGGGCCCGGACGGCTCCTGGCGCACCGCCCTGGAGGAGCCGGAGGGTGGGCGGCCGGCGGGTCCGGCACCCGACGGCGCCGAGCCGCCCCCGCTCGGGCGGTGGTGGTCGGAGCGGGTCGCCGCGCTGACCGGCCACGGCAGCCCCACCGCCCGCGACGACTCGGCGGCCACCGATGGCCCCGACCTGCTGCGCCGGGTTGCCAAGGGGGTACGCGCCGAGGACCGCGACAAGCTGCACCGCGAGCTCGGCGCGGTCGAGGCGCCGGTCGGGCTCGGCCTGTCCGCGATCACCCCGCCGGTGCTGCACCGGCTCGCCGGTGACCTGCTGCGCCACCAGCCCCGCGCCGAGGACCTGGAGCCGCTGACCAAGCAGGTCGAGCCGCGGGTCAAGCAGCTGCTGCCCGGCCTGCCCCCGGAGATCCTCGACATCCAGCTGCGGCGCATCTGCCGCGTGCCGGTCGAGCGCAAGAAGGACGACGGCGAGGACAAGCCGCCGCCGCACCCGGCCGACTTCGCGGTGACCGGCAGCGTCGTCGCCGGCATCCTGCTGCGGCTGCTCGACCGCGACCCGGACTCGCTCGACCCGGCGGCACCCGAGCCGGTGCCCTCCGCGGAGACCCATGCCTGACGTCCGGACGTCGGTCGTCGAGACGATCCGCACGTACCTGTCGCGTGCCCGCGTCGCCGCCCGCCTGCGCCAGGAGGAGGCGAAAGCGGACCTCGCGGCCGCCCAGGGCCGGCTGGACCGGGTGCGGCAGGCGGCCGCGCAGCGCCCCGCCCGCGCCGCCGCCGAACGCGACCGCCGCCTCGCCGACCTGGACGAGCGGCACACCGCCACGCTCGCCGACCTCACCCGCAAGGCCGCGCTCGCCGCGTCGATGCGCGCGCCCGGCGCCGCCGGCGCGGTGTGGGAGCAGTGGCACCCCACCCCCGCGGCCCGCGCCGAGCCGCCGGACCTGTTGCGGGTCGGCGAGGTGCGCGTCCCGCGCGCCGGTACCGCGCCGGCGCTCGTGCCCCTCCTGGACCGCGGGCATGTCGCTCTCGTCGACAACGTCCAGGTCGGCGGCGACGCCGTCGTGGCCGGGCTCCTGCTGCGCGCTCTCGGCCGCGCCGCGCCCGGCCAGATCGAGATCACCGGGTACGACCCGGAGCGCCTCGGCGGAGGGCTGGCCGGCTTCGCGCCGCTGGCCCCGGCCGGGCTGCTGACGTTCGTCGGGCCGGGCGGGCTCACCCCGCTGCTGGACGGGCTCGTCGACCACGTCCGGCGGATCAACGAGACCGTGCTGGCCGGCGACTACGCCTCCCTGGCCGAGATGGCCGCCGAGACCGGCCGCCGCCCCGAGCCGTGGCGGGTCGCGGTGCTGCTCGGCGGCGACGAGCCGTCCCGCCACGAGCGGGCCCAGCTCGACCGCATCCTGCGCACCGGCGCGGCCTGCGGCGTACACCTGATCGTCCGCGGCATCACCGTCGCCGCGCACCGGACCGTGCAGGTCGTCCACATCGACGGCGACCGCGCGGAGATCTCCGGCTGCGGGCCGCTGCCCGTCCACCTCGACCCGCCGCCCCCCGCCGAGCTGGTCACCACCACCTGCCGGCGGATCGCCGACCGGGTCTCGATGGGCCCGACACCGGCAGTGTTCCGCGACCTCATCCCCGAGCTCACCTGGACCGAGCACTCGGCCGCCGGCCTCACCGCACCGGTCGGCCTCAGCCCGGAGGGGCGCGAGGTCGAGGTCACGCTCGCCGACTACCCGCCGCACGCGCTGATCGCCGGCCCGTCCGGCACCGGCAAGACCAACCTCATCTACGCGTGGATGGGCGCCCTCGCCGCCCGCTACTCCCCCGACGAGCTCGCCTTCTACCTGCTCGACTTCAAGGAGGGCGTGTCGTTCGCCCGGTTCGCGCCCGGGAAGCGGGACCCGAGCTGGCTGCCGCACGTACGGCTGGTCGGCGTCAACGTCAACACCGACCGCGAGTTCGGGCTGGCCCTGATGCGCTTCCTCGGCGGCGAGCTGCGCCGCCGGGCCGACGCGGCCAAGGAGCACGAGGTCACCAAGCTCTCCGAGCTGCGCCACGAGGACCCCGAAGGGCACTGGCCGCGGATCGTCGCGGTGATCGACGAGTTCCAGATCCTGCTCACCGGCCGCGACGCCCTCGCTCAGGAGGCGGCGACCCTGCTGGAGGACCTGGCCCGCCGCGGCCGCTCACAGGGCATCCACCTGATCCTCGCCTCGCAGGACGTCTCCGGCATCGAGGCGCTGTGGGGCCGGCCGGCGCTGGTCGCCCAGTTCACGCTCCGGATCGCGCTGCCCAAGGCCCGCCGCATCCTGCACGAGGCCAACCTCGCCGCCGAGACGCTCCCCCGCCACCACGCGGTGGTCAACGCCGACTCCGGCGCGCCGGACGCCAACCGGGTCGTACGCATCCCCGCGGCGAGCGACCGTCGCGTGTGGAGCGATTTGCAGCACCGGCTGTGGCAGGACCGCCCGACGTGGCTCGGCCCGCCCCGCCTCTTCGACGGCGACGCGGTGCCGCGCCTGGCCGAGGCGCCCGACTTCGGCAAGCTCACGCCCGGCGCGGCCGACCCGGTGGTGCTGCTCGGCGAGTCGATCGACGTGCAGGCGCGCTCCGCCCGCATGCCGCTGACCCGCTCGCCCGGCCGCAACCTGGCCGTGCTCGGCACCCGCGTCGACGAGGCGTGCGCGGTGCTCGCCGCCGCCGCCCGCTCCCTGGCCCGCCAGCACGCCGACGGCGACGCCCGGTTCTCCGTCGCCTGCCTCGACCCGGACGCGGCCGCCACCGCCGCCTCGCTGCGGCTCGACCTGCCCGCGGACACCGGCTGGTACGACACGGAAGGCCTCGCCGCCCTTCTTCCCTCGATCGAACCGGACGGCTCCCGCCCGCATTACCTGATCATCTTCGCCGCCGACGCCGCCGCGTCCCGCCTCGCCGTGAAGACCGGCGCCCGCACCGGCCACGACCACCTGCGCCGCCTGCTCAACACCGGCCCGGAGCGCCGCACCCACGTGCTCGGCTGGTGGCGCGGGGTCAACCGCCTGCGCGACGACCTCGGCGGCCCCGGCTCCCGCACCGACGCGATCGGTGCCTGGGTCGCGCTGGACGTGCAGGGCTCCGACCTGACCGGCTTCTTCCCGCAGCAGGGCGGCCCCGCCTGGTACCCCCGGCCGTGGCGCGCCCTCTTCTTCGACCGCGCCCGCCACCGCATCCCGGAGGTCGTCATCCCGTACGGACTGAGCCGATGAGCCGTCCCGCGGGAGGAACGCCGTGAGCTACCAGGAGGCGATCACCCGGCTGGCCGACACCTACGCCGGCGTCGACGCGCAGCGCGCCGAGGCCGACGAGTGGTACGAGCGGCAGGTCGCCGCCGCCACCCGCGCCGTCGACGAGGCCACCGCGGCCGTCGAGAACGCGCAGGAGGCGCTGGACGAGGCGACCGAGCTCGTCGACCGGGTCGACGCCGAGGCCGAGGAGGTGTGGCGCTCCACCGAACGCCGCCTCGGCGCCACCGCCGCCCGCTACGGCGGACCGCCGCCGCCGGTCGCGCCCCTCGGCGGCGAGGAGTACAACCCGCACCAGATGATCGAGGCCGCCTCCAAGCTGCTCGACGTGACCTGGCGGCCGGGGCGGATGCCGCAGCGCGCGTTCCCGACGCTGGTGGTGCTCAGCGCCCTCGGCGCCGCGCTCGCCTTCGCCCTCCGCGAGGCCGCGCTGTGGGCCGGCCGTAAGTACGGCGGCGACCTCGCGGTCGGCATGCCGGTGCTGGCGCTGGTGGTGACGCTGGTGGCGCCATTCGTGGGCCTGTGGCCGGCCCGGGTGGTCGCCGACCGCAGGCATGTGGCGCTCGACGCCACCACGATCACGGTGGTGCTCGCGACCGGCGTGGCGACGACGGTCGCGCTCTTCCTGCTGGCGTAGCGCGGTCCGGCGCGGCCTTTGGTTCGACCGGCGCGGCCTTTGGTTCGACCGGCGCGGCCTTTGGTTCGGGCGGGCGCGTCCGCCCCTGGCTCAGCCCGGCGGCGCGGCCCGGCTCGGTTGATCAGGGACTTCGTGGGCGGACACGCTGGCGGCGCGGGCACACGGCGCGGGCAGGGCGTAGCCCGGTGGTGCGGCCGTAACTCGGTGGCGCGGGCATTACCGGCACGACAGGATGCGGTGCGTGCTCGTCGATCTTTGGCCGCTATACGCCCTCACCGTCACCACACCCCGCCTCCAGCTACGCCTGCCCCGCGAGGAGGAGATCGCCGCACTGGCCGAGCTGGCCGGCGGGGGCGTGCACCGACCCGGCGAGCGGCCGTTCATGTCGCCGTGGACCGTGGGCTCCCCCGCCGACCGGGCGCGGACCGTCCTGCGCGACCACTGGCAGTACCTCGCCACCTGGGACGTCGCGGAGTGGCGGCTGGGGCTGGGCGTCTTCCGCGAGGGGACGCCGATCGGCCTGGTCACGCTGCACGGCTGGGACTTCCCGGTGATCCGGCAGGTCTCGACCTGGTCCTGGCTCGGCGTCGCGCACCACGGGCAGGGCTACGGCACGGAGGCACGCGCCGGCCTGCTCACGCTCGCGTTCGACCACCTCGGCGCGACGGCCGCGCTGACCGGCGCGTTCCAGGACAACCACGCGTCGCTGGGCGTGTCGCGCAAGCTCGGCTACGAGCCCGACGGCATCTCCGTCGACGCCCGCGACGGCCAAGCGGTCGTCTCCGACCGCCTGCGGCTGACCGTGGAACGCTGGCGCGAACGGCCCCACCCGCCCGCGACGGTCGGCGGCCTGGACGCCTGCCGCGCCCTCTTCGGCCTGTGACCCGGGTGGGTGTGCCCCCACACCCTCTAAGGCATCCTAGGAGGCTAGGCGACCACTCATGGCGCGTTGATCAGGGAGCCGGTGGAGCGGCACGCCGGCAACACGCCCAACCAACTCCCTGATCAACCGCACGAGGCAGGCCCGCACGAGGCAGGCCCGCGCAGAGCGCGAGGACCGCGCGCCAGCGCGGGAGACCGCGGAGCGCGGGAGACCGCGGAGCGCGGGAGACCGCGGAGCGCGGGAGACCGCGGAGCGCGGGAGACCGCGGAGCGCGGGAGACCGCGGAGCGCGGGAGACCGCGGAGCGCGGGAGACCGCGGAGCGCGGGAGACCGCGGAGCGCGGGAGACCGCGGAGCGCGGAGCGCTCAAGCGGGGACGACTATGGCCTCGCGGAGTAGGCGGCGGGTCAGGACCAGGCGGTCCTCGTCGGTGTCCAGGCCCGGCAGGTCGCCGACCCTCGACACGCCGCCGGCCAGCAGCACGCGCAGCGCGAGCGCGCACCCGGCGGGCATCGTCAACGTGCGGTCGAACGCGTACAGCGTGATCTTGTCGTCGCCCTCCTGCGCCAGCCGCCACCGCACCCCTCCGCGGAGTGCCACGCGGTCGTCCGGCCCGAGCGCGGCGATCGCCTCCGCCTGTGCGAGCGGGCGGATCGGCGCCGGGCGGGCCTGCGTGTACACGTGCCCCCGCAGCCGTCCGGCGACCGGGCCCGGCGCGGCGCCGGCCAGCCAGTCGCGCAGCGCCTCCACCGTCTCGGTCAGCTCGGGCTCGACCTGCTCCGGGTCGGCGAGGTCCACGCCGTACGGCAGCGTGGCCCGCAGCCGCGGGTCCTCGGCGGCCAGCTCGAGCAGCGCCTCGACAAGCGCGTACCTCGTCAAAGCCTTGATGCCCACCGTCAGGTGCAGCGTCGGCCCCTCCTGGGCCTGCGCGCTGTGCAGCCACCCGCGCGGCAGGTACAGCGCGTCGCCCGGCTCCAGCACCTCGTCGATCGCCGGCGCACCCTCGGCGACCGCGGACACCTCGTCGGCGCGGCCGCCCCACGCCTGGCGTTCGAGGGGGTCGCGCAGCACCGGCTCGTGGATGCGCCACCGCTTGCGGCCGGCGACCTGCAGCACGAACACGTCGTGCGTGTCGTAGTGCGTCGCGAAACCCTGGCTCGCGGCCGGCGTCAGGTACGCGTTGACCTGCAGCGGCTGCCGCAGCTGGCCGCCGAGCTCGCGGGCGAACTCCTCCAGCGGCGGCCAGATCCGGTGCAGCCCCTGCAGCACCAGCGTCGCGCCGTCGGCGTAGAGCGCCAGCACCCGCTCGTCCAGCACCTGGTCGCGCACCTCGGCACCCGCACCGCCGCCGCCGGTGAACCGCGACGCCGGCAGCACCTGGCCGTCCTTGGCCACCCGCAGGAAGGGGGTACGCAGGCCGCGCCGGCTCAGCAGCTCGTCCGCGTCCGCGGGGCTCAGCAGGTCGCGGAACCCGTCCGGTCCGGACAGCTCGGCGGCGCGGGACAGCAGCGGCGCCCTCCCCCAGTACGCGCCCGCGAACTTCGCCGGCTCCACCGCCACACAGCGCGACAGCGCCGGGCGGGAGGTCCCGCCCGGCGCGTCGCCGGATGTCACGGCGTCCATCAGTATTCGGTGGCGCTGCCGTCGGCACCGCCGTCCTGGCCGGCCGGGTTGGCCCCGCCGTCCGCCGGGCCCTCGCCCGCACCGCCGTCCGCGCCACCGTCCTGGCCCGACGGGTTCGCGCCGCCGTCCGCGGGACCCTCGCCCGCACCGCCGTCGGCACCGCCGTCGTGGCCCAGCGGGTTCGCGCCGCCGTCCGCGGGACCCTCGCCGCCGCCGTTGCCGCCGGTGATGTCGTTCTCGTCGAGTCGCATCGGTGCCCCCCTCAGTCGTGTCCACCATTTGCCGGGCCCCGAAGTACCCGGCCACACGCCCTTCTAACGTATGGGCTTTCGCACCTTTTACGCAGGACAAATACGACATGGGGTGACCGTGCCGGAACAAGCAGGGCCCGAACAGGCAGGGCCCGAACAAGAAGAGGCCCGAACAAGAAGAGGGGCGAGCGAGAAGGGCCCGAACAAGAAAGGGGCACAGCGCGGCAGCTGGGCAGTCTGCCGCGCTGTGCCCGGTCAATGCGGGCTCAGCCCACCGCGAACGCGGTCCCGTCGACGCTGAACGCCGCCGGCGCCACCGCGCGGGTGGCGGCACGTGCGGCACGCCAGGTGCGCCCGCCGGGACGGGCGGGGAGCGTCCGAGCCATGGTGGGGGTGCCCTCCTCGCTTACCACGATCAATGGAAGCGTTCCCAAGTATCGATTGCCGACCATCACCAGTCAATGAGGTTCCGGTAATGTCCCGGAAATCGGTGCGAGCTTATCGAGACAAGACGGCCGGCGCCAGAGGGCGCCGGCCGTCGAAAATTTCCGCTCTTGTCAGCGGGCCTTGGTGCTGTCCCGGACCACCAGGTCGGTCGCCAGCTCGACCCGCGGGGTCTCCACCGCCTCGCCCTGGGCCAGCCGGAGCACGGTGCGCGCGGCGAGCAGTCCCATCTCGGCCAGCGGCTGCCGGATCGTGGTCAGCGGCGGCGAGGACCAGCGCGCCTCGGGCAGGTCGTCGAAGCCCACCACGCTCACGTCGTCGGGCACCCGCAGGCCCCGCTGCCGCACCGCCTCGTAGGCCCCGAACGCCATCTGGTCGCTGGAGGCGAAGATGGCGGTCGGCGGGTTGTCGAGCGAGAGCAGCGCCTTGGTGCCCTCCAGGCCGGACTCGTGGTAGAAGTCGCCGGGCTGGATGAGCTCGTCGTGCATCGGCACGCCGGCCGCCTCCAGCGCCGCCCGGTACCCGTCGAGGCGGGCCCGGCTGCACAGCATCTGCGGGTTGCCGGCGATGAAGCCGATCCGCTCGTGCCCGAGCGAGAGCAGGTGCTCGGTGGCGCGCAGGCCGCCGGTCCAGTTGGTGGCGCCGATCGTGGGGATGTCCAGTGTGGGCACGCCGGCCGGGTCGACGAGCACCATCGGCACGTTGAGCCGGCGCAGCTCGGCGTGCACCGGCGGGGCGAGGTCGCTGGCGACCAGCACCACGCCGTCCGTCGCGCGCGTACGCAGGTTCTGCAGCCACTGCCGGGTGGACGCGGTGCGCCGGTGGATGGCGGAGACCACGGTGCCGACGCCGGCGGCGTGCGCCACGTCCTCCACACCTCGGATGATTTCCACCGCCCACGGGCTGTCCAGGTCGTTGAAGACCAGGTCGATCAGGCTCGCACTGACCCTCGGGCGGGCCGCCCGTCGCCGGTACCCGTGCCGCCGCAGCAGCTCCTCCACCCGCTCCCGGGTCTGCGGTGCCACGTCTGACCGCCCGTTGAGCACGCGCGAGACGGTCGGCACCGACACGCCGGCTTCGCGCGCGATCGCCGTGATGGTGATCCTGCGCCCCTCGTCGACCGTCACGTTCCGCTCCTTCGTCTTAAGGAGGTCAGCCTACGACCGAAACACTTCCGAGCCGAACTCGACCCTCCGACGGGCTTCCGCCGCCTATCTTGCCGCACTTCCAGGGCTTGACGACCCGCATCGACGCGCATAGCGTTCCGAACAAGTTACGGAAGTGTTCCGGAAGCTTACTCCGAAAGGGATATCTATGAAGGTGACTCGCGTGGTCGCCGGCGCCGCCGTGGCCGCGGCCGTCCTCGTCTCCCTCAACGCGACGGGCGCACCGGCCGCGCCCGCTGGCAAGGTCGCCGCCGTCCCGGGGTCCGTGCCAGGTGCCGCCGCACTCACCGCGCAGCAGAGTGCCGCCGACAGCAAGACCCTCCGGGAGCTCGCCAAGCGCACCGGCATGAAGATCGGCACGGCCGTCGACATGGGCGCGCTCGCCAACGACGCCACGTACAAGCAGCACGTGGCCTCCGAGTTCAACAGCGTGACCGCGGAAAACGTCATGAAGTGGTCGGAGCTCGAGCCGACCCGGGGCACGCTCAACTTCGGTCCCGCCGACGAGCTCGTCGCGTTCGCGAAGGCCAACGGGCAGAGCGTGCGCGGGCACACCCTGCTCTGGCACAACCAGCTCCCGACCTGGCTCACCGACGGCGTCGCCTCCGGCGACATCGACTCGGCCGAGCTGCGCCAGCTGCTCAGGCAGCACATCTTCACCGTCGCGGGCCACTTCCGCGGCAAGATCTACCAGTGGGACGTCGCCAACGAGGTGATCGACGACAACGCCCAGCTCCGAAACACGATCTGGCTGCAGAAGCTCGGCCCCGGCTACATCGCCGACGTCTTCCGGTGGGCGCACCAGGCCGACCCGAAGGCCAAGCTGTACATCAACGACTACAACGTGGAAGGCCTCAACGCGAAGGCCGACGCGTACTACGCGCTGGTCAAGCAGCTGAAGGCGGACCGGGTGCCGATCCACGGCTTCGGCATGCAGGGCCACCTCGGCGTGCAGTACGGCTTCGACGGCCGCGCGCTGGCCAACGTGCAGCGCTTCGAGGCGCTCGGCCTAGAGACGTCGTTCACCGAGGTCGACGTCCGCATGATCATGCCGACCGACAACACCAAGCTCCACGCCCAGGCCAACGGTTACAGCATCCTGCTGCGCGCCTGCCTGCTGGCCAAGCGGTGCGTGTCGTTCACCGTCTGGGGTTCACCGACAAGTACTCATGGGTACCGGGTGTCTTCGAGGGCGAGGGCGCGGCCAACCTGCTGGACGAGAACTTCGGGCAGAAGCCGGCCTACCAGGCGGTAAGCCAGACCCTGGCCCTGGCCGGCTGATAGCCGGGAGGCCAGACTAGCGAAGAGGCATCCACCCCACGGGATGCCGCGTGACGCACCGGACGGGAGGATCCGATCGGCACCTTCGCCAACCCCGTGATCCCCGGAATGCACCCCGACCCGAGCATCTGCCGGGTCGGGGGCATTACTACCTCGCCTGCTCCAGCTTCGAGTACTTCCCCGGCGTGCCGGTCTTCCGCAGCCAGGACCTCGTCCACTGGGAACAGATCGGCAACGCGCTGGACCGCACCACCCAGCTCGACCTGCCGCCGAGCACACCCTCCTCCGGCGGCGTGTACGCACCCACGCTCCGGTACCACGACGGCCGGTTCCACCTGATCACCTCGGTCGTGCCGCACGCCGGCACGATGGTCGTGACCAGCACCGACCCGGCCGGCCCGTGGTCCGACCCGGTGTGGTTGCCGGACGTCGGGATCGACCCGGACCTGGCCTGGGCCGCGGACGGCACCGCCTGGTGCACGTTCGCCGGCATCCGGCAGGTCCGGGTCGACCTCACCACCGGCGCCGCGCTCGGCACGCCCCGCCGGATCTGGTCGGGCACGCCGGGCGCGCAGTGGCCCGAGGCGCCACACCTCTACGAGGTCGACGGCACCTGGTACCTGATGATCGCCGAAGGCGGCACGGACGCCGGCCACGGCATCTCGGTGGCCCGCGGCCCGGCGCCGGACGGGCCGTTCGAGCCGTGCCCGGACAACCCGATCCTCAGCCACCGCAGCACCGACCACCCTGTGCAGAACACCGGGCACGGCGACCTGGTACAGGCCGCGGACGGCTCGTGGTGGCTCGTCTTCCTCGGCACCCGCCCGCGCGGCGGCCCGCCCGGCTGGCACGTGCTCGGCCGGGAGACCTTCCTCGCCCCGGTCACCTGGGTCGACGGCTGGCCGGTCGTCGGCGAGGTGCGCACCACCATGACCGGCGGCCTCCCGCCGCAGCCGGTGCCGGTACCGCCGGCCCGCGACGACTTCGACGGCGCCGACCTGCGCCCGTGCTGGATCTCCGTGCGCGCCCGCCCGGCGCACGCCTGGTCGCTCAAGGACCGCCCCGGCTGGCTCACGCTGCACGCGCAGGACGGCTCGCTGGACGACCCGTCGGTGTCGTTCATCGGCCGCCGGCAGCAGCACCACGCCTGCCGGGTCCGCGCGCTCGTCGACGCCGCCGAGGGTCGCGGCGGCCTGGCGGTACGCCTGGACGAGCAGCACCACTACGAGGTCGAGGCCGGCGGCGGCGAGATCGGCGTACGCGCCCGGGTGGGCGCGCTCGAACACTGGCGCGCCGCCCGCCCCGTCCCGGACGGCCCGGTCGTGCTGCGCGTCGAGACCCAGCCGTCCGGCCCCAGCCCCGACCACCCGCGGCAGGAGCCGGACGTAGTGCGCCTCGGCTACGAGACACCGACCGGCCGGTTCGTGGTCCTCGACGAGCTCGACGGCCGCTACCTGTCCACCCAGGTGGCGGGCGGCTTCACCGGCCGCGTGATCGGCATGTACGCGACGGCGGGCACGGTCCGCTTCGACTGGCTCGCCTACGAGCCGGACGGCGACGACCTCTAGCGCGCCGTCCGGGCAAGCGGTCTTCAAAGATCCGACCACAACAGATCCGGGCTACCGCGACGTCCGCGGTGGTCCGGACCGTCGCTCCCGCGGCCTCACCCTTCGCGGTGCGCCAGCTCAACCCGCCCCACCCGCGCCGCCGGGGACAAGCTCGCGCGGGCGGGTCACCGAGAGCAGGCGCGCCGGAGGGAGGGCGGCCACGGCCCGCTCGCGCGGGCTAGCGGGTCACCGGGTGGCAGATCGTGCCGGCTGTTGCTCACCGCACCACCCGAGCGCCCGGCGTGCGCGACTCGACCGGCGTGGCCTCCGGGCCGCCGACCGGCTCGCCGCGCGCGAGCACCACCGGCGTCACGGCACGCTCGGTGGCCGGCCGCAGGCCCTGGGGTGAGCTGGCCTACCGCGGACGGTGAGGCCGCGGGAGCAACGGTCCGGACCGCGACGGGCATCGCGGTAGCTCGGAATCTGGGTCTGAACGCGTCTGCGCCGAAGGAAAGCGGACAAGCTCCTGCCCGCCGCCCCTCGTGCGCGGCGGGCAGGACGCGGGGTCTCAGCCCTTGGTCGCGCCGGAGGCGAGGCCACCGACGAGCTGGCGCTCGGCGACGGCGTAGAAGCCGAGGGCGGGGAGCATCGCGAGCACCACGTAGGCGAGGACGCGGGCGGTGTCGTCCGCGTACTGGCCCTGGAACTGCTGCACGCCCACCGGCAGCGTCCACCAGCTCGGGTCGGTGAACACGACGAGCGGCAGCATGAAGTTGTTCCAGCTGGCCACGATCGCCAGCACCGACACCGTGGCGAGCGCAGGGCGGGCCATCGGCATCAGGATGCGCCAGAAGAAGCCGAACGGGGTGCAGCCGTCCAGGATGGCTGCCTCCTCGACCTCACCGGGGATGGTGCGGAAGAACGACCGCAGGATGATGATGGTCATCGGCAGGCCGAAGGCCACCTGCGGCAGGATCACGCCGAGCGGGCTGTTGAGCAGGCTCAGCTCGCGCAGCAGCACGAACAGCGGCAGGATCGCCACCGCGAACGGGAACATCAGGCCCGCGGCGAAGAGCGTGTAGAGACCCTCGCGGCCGCGGAAGTTGAAGCGGGCGAAGACGTACGCCGCCATCGACGCCACCACGACCAGCAGCACCACCGTCGCCAGCGCGATGACCGTGCTGTTGAACAGCGGCCGCCAGAACCCGCTCGAGCCCAGGATGGCGGTGTAGTTTTCCGGCACCCACGGGCTGGGCAGGCCGAACGGGTTGGTGACGAGCTGCCCGTTGTCCTTGAAGCCGCCGAGCACGCCGAACGCGACCGGCACGATGATCCCCGCGCCGACGATGATCGCGATCAGGTGCAGCCAGAAGTGGCGCACCTTCGTGTCCTTGCGCGTGCTCATCGCTTTTCCCTCATCGTGGTGATGGCGCCCTCGATGTCCCGGCGCATGACGAACCGCTGGTAGAGCAGCGCGAACACGAGGCTGATGAGGAACATCGCGACGCTGATCGCACTGGCGTACCCGACCTCGGAGCGGCGGAAGCCGTACTGGAACATCGTGACGGCCATCGTCTCAGACGAGTGGATCGGGCCACCGCCGGTGAGCACCCACACCATGTCGAAGAGCTGGATGGCTCCGATGATCGACAGGAAGATGCTGATCCGGATCGTGGGACCGAGCAGCGGGAGCGTGACGTGCCGGAACACCTGCCACGTGCCCGCGCCGTCGGTCAGCGCCGCCTCGTTCAGCTCCTTCGGGATGCTCTGCCGACCCGCGAGGTACAGGATCATGTGCAGGCCGAAGTACTTCCAGCTGATCACGAAGAACAGCGCGTACAGCACCGTCGACGTGTCGGCCAGCCACTCCTGCTGCAGGCTCTCCAGCCCGAGCGCGGACAGCGACTGGTCGATCAGGCCCTGGTTGGGCGAGAAGATCATGGTGAAGAGGACGGCCGTGATGACCTCGGAGAGGACGTACGGCGCGAAGAAGACCAGCCGGTAGAACGCCCGCCCACGCATCGGCTGGTTGAGCAGCAGCGCGAGGCCGAGGGCGACCGGCAGCTGCACGACGACCGAGAGCAGGACCAGGATCAGGCCGCGCTTGAGGTCGCCGAGGAACACCTCGTCCTCGAGCAGGCGCCGGAAGTTGTCCAGGCCGACGAAGTTTTCCGGCAGGCCGCCGAAGCCGTTCCACTTGAACAGGCTCGTGTACATCGCCAGCGCGATCGGGCCGACCACCAGCACGATGAACAACGCCATCGCCGGAGCGAGGAACAGCGCGATCGTCAGTTTGTCGAGTCGCCGCCGCCGGCGCAGCGAACCCTCCACCCGCGGCTTGAGCTGCTCGGGGTGGAGCCCCGAGCGGCCACCGTTACGGGTGGGGGTTCGGTGGGAGGAGGGGGCCGGAAAGCGTCCTTCCGGCCCCTGCGTCGTCGTTTTCATGCACCTACTGGTTCTTCGCGACCTTGGCGATGTCCTGCGCGACCTTCTCCGGCGTGGCCTTCTTGGCGACCAGCTCGGCGACACTGTCGTTGACCTGCGTACCGACCGCGGGCGGGTACGCCTGGTCAAGGTACAGCTGGAACTTGGGCGCCTTGGCGATCGCCGCGTGCACCGCCTTGAGGTTGGCGTCCTTGAGCGCGTCCTCGGCGCCCGCGGTCACCGGGAGGATCGAGTCGCTCTCCGCGCCCTTGCGCTGGCTGTCCGCCTTCAGCAGGAACTTGAGGAACTCGGTCGCCTGCGGCGGGGCGTCCTTGCCGAGCGCGAAGCCGTTGCCGCCACCGAACGCGTCCTCCACCGAGCCCTTGCCGCCGTCGACCGAGGGGAAGGCGAAGAAGCCGAGCTTGTCGCCGATGCCCTGCTTGTTGCTGGAGTAGGCCTTCTCCGTGGTCGGTGCCCACTGCCCCATCAGCTCGATCGCCGCCTGGCCGTTACCCATGATCGCGGCCTGGCCGTCGGTCGCCGAGTACTTCGCGCCGAGGAAGCCCCGCTGGAACGGGTCGAGGTCGATGAGCTCCTTGAACCGGGCACCCGCCGCCACGAAGTCGGGCTGGTCGAACGAGCCGTCCGCGGCGGCCGCGGCGAGGCCGTCGACGCCGGCGATGCGGATCGCCAGGTACGCCCAGTAGAAGTGGGCGGTCCAGCTCTCCGAGCCGGCGAGCGCGATCGGGGTGACACCGGCCGACTTCAGCTTGCCGACCGCGTCGAGGAACTCGCCCCAGGTCGCCGGCGGTGCCGTGATCTTGGCCTTCTCGAAGAGCTCCTTGTTGTACCAGAAGCCCACCATGCCGAGGTCGAACGGCACACCGTACTGCTTGCCGTCGACCTTGTAGATGTCCAGGCCGTTCTTGTTGATGCTGGACGCCGTGTCGCCGAGGTCGATCTCCTTGACGAGGCCGGCCTCGACCTGCTGCTTGAGCACGCCGCCGCCCCACGAGTGGAAGATGTCCGGCGGGGTGCCCGCCTGGGTGACGGTGGTCAGCTTCGCCTTGAATGCCTCGTTTTCCAACGGGGTGATCTTGATTTCCACGCCCGCGTTGGCGGTCTGGAAGTCCTTGGCCAGGTTGGCCCAAGTGGTCAGCATCGGGTCGACGTTGGAGATGTGCCACCAGTCGATGCTCGCCGACCCGCCGTCGCCGCCGGAGTCGCCGGACCCGTCGTCACCACAGCCGCCGAGCAGCGCCGCACCGGCGCCCAGGCCGGCGAGGCCCAGCACCGATCTGCGGTTGAAGTATGTGGGGGTCGTCATGTCCATCCCTTCGGGTGGGCCGGAGCGTAACCGCTCGCTCCGGCCGTGGTGGTCCGTAGGCCGTCACGGAGCCGGCGCCTGTTTAGTGCCCGGAAGTTTTCGGCGCTGGCCCGATAATTCAAGGTGATGTGGCGCACGCTACGACGACGTGAACTACCGGTCAAGCCCTATCGCTAGGCGGATGCAAGCGTTACCGTAAGGCAACCTAGACCGCTGGACGCCCGATAGATGTTCCGGAAACATCTCGGAATAAGTTCCGAGCAGCCCGGAAGCCCGGCATCGGAGGCGCAGGCGGATACCGGAACATGCCCGAAACAACTGTGATGCGAACGACAGGAGACACTCTTCCATGAGTGAGCGTGCCGCGGCGCCGGACGCGGTGACCATCCCCGAGCCCTGGCAGGACCCGAGCCTCCCGCCGGAGAAGCGGGTCGCCGACCTGCTTGGCCGGCTGACGCTCGAGGAGAAGATCGCCCAGCTGTACAGCGCCTGGATCGGGGCCAACGCCACGGTCGACGACATGGCGCCGCAGCAGCACGAGCTTGTCGACGACTCGCTCGACTGGGCAAACCTGATCCGCACCGGCCTCGGACAGCTGACCCGCCCCTTCGGCACCGCACCGGTCGACCCGGCCCTCGGCGCCCGGGCGCTGGCCCGCATGCAGGGCGAGCTCGTGGCCGCCGGCCGGTTCGGGATCCCGGCCGTCGCCCACGAGGAGTGCCTGTCCGGCGTGATGACCTGGGGCGCGACCGTCTACCCGACGCCGCTGGCCTGGGGTGCCACCTTCGACCCCGCGCTGGTCGAGCGGATGGCCGCGCGCATCGGCGCCGACATGCGCCGCCTCGGCCTGCACCAGGGCCTCGCGCCGGTGCTCGACGTGACGCGGGACGCGCGGTGGGGCCGCACCGAGGAGACGATCGGCGAGGACCCGTACCTTGTCGCCACCCTCGCCACCGGCTACGTGCGGGGCCTGGAGTCGGCCGGCGTCGTCGCCACGCTCAAGCACTTCGTCGGTTACTCCGCATCTCGCGCCGGCCGCAACTTCGGACCCGTGCACATGGGCCCGCGCGAGCTGGCCGACGTGCTGCTGCTGCCGTTCGAGATGGCGGTCCGTGACGGTGGCGCCCGCTCGGTCATGCACGCGTACACCGAGATCGACGGCATCCCCGCCGCGGCCAACCCCGCGCTGCTGACCGACCTGCTGCGCGGCGAGTGGGGCTTCACCGGCACCGTCGTCGCCGACTACTTCGGCGTGTCGTTCCTGGAGATGCACCACGGCCTGGCCGAGGGGCAGGTCGAGGCCGCGGCCATCGCGCTCGCCGCCGGCGTCGACGTCGAGCTTCCGGCGGTACGGTGCTTCGGCCCCGACTTCGTCGAAGCGGTGCGCGAAGGCGCCGTCCCGGAGTCCCTCGTCGACCGCGCCGCCGCCCGCGTGCTGCGCCAGAAGATCGAGCTCGGCCTGCTCGACCTGGACTGGAGCCCGTACCCGGCGGAGCTGGGCGCCGACGACTCCGCCCCGGTCGACGGCCTGATCGACCTCGACCCGCCGGCCGCCCGCGCGCTCGCCCGCGAGATCGCCGAGGAGTCGGTGATCCTGCTCGCCAACGACGGCGGCGCACTCCCCCTCGCCCCCTCCGCGCGGATCGCGCTGGTCGGACCGCTCGCCGGCGAGACGGCCGGCATGCTCGGCTGCTACACGTTCCCCGCGCACGTCGGCATCCACCACCCCGAGCTGCCCGCCAACCCGGCGGTGCCGACCCCGCTGGAGGCGCTGCGGGCCGAGCTGCCCGACGCCACCGTCACGCACGTGCCCGGCTGCGAGGTGACCGGCTCCGACACCGCGGGCTTCGCCGCCGCGCTGGCCGCCGCGGAGGCCGCCGACGTGGTGGTCGCCGTGCTCGGCGACCGGGCCGGCGTCTTCCAGGGCAGCGCCACGTCCGGCGAGGGCTGCGACGCGGAGAGCCTCGACCTGCCCGGCGTGCAGCCGGCACTGCTGGAGGCGCTGCTCGGCACCGGCAAGCCGGTCGTCGCGGTGCTGCTGAGCGGCCGGCCGTACGCGCTGGGCGCCTTCGCCGACCGCCTCGCCGCCGTCGTGCAGGCGTTCTTCCCCGGCGAGGAGGGCGCCCCCGCGGTCGCCGGCGTCCTGTCCGGCCGCGTCTGCCCCTCCGGCCGGCTCCCGGTCAGCGTCCCCCACCGCCCCGTCGGCGGCCCGGCCACCTACCTCGGCGCCACGCTGGCCCACGCCAGCGCGGTCACCTCGGTCGACCCGACGCCGCTGTACCCGTTCGGCCACGGCCTGTCGTACACCGCGTTCGCGTGGGACGGCGTCCGCGTCGACGGCGCCGTGCCCGACCCCGACCAGCCCTTCGAGGTGCCGACCGACGGCGCGGTCACCGTCTCGGTGACGGTGCACAACATCGGCGACCGACCCGGCGCCGACGTGGTCCAGCTCTACCTCCACGACCCGATCGCGCAGGTCACCCGGCCGGTGATCCGCCTGATCGGGTACGCGCGGGTGGCGCTCGCCCCCGGCCAGTCCCGCCGCGTCGACTTCCGGGTGCACGCCGACCTGTCCGCCTTCACCGGCCGCGCCGGCAAGCGGATCGTCGAGCCCGGCGCCCTGGAGCTGCGCATCGCCCGCTCCAGCGCGGACGTCGCACACACGGTCGCCCTCCGCCTCACCGGGCCCGAGCGCGAGGCCGGCTTCGACCGCCAGCTGACCACGGAGGTCACCCTCCACTAGAGGTTCACATTCCAGAAGACGCGAGCTGCCGCGACGCCCGTCGTGGTCCGGACCGTCGCTCCCGCGGCCTCACCCTCCGCGGTGGGCAAGCGCTTGCAGTGGTCGTGGACGTTCGCGCAGGACCGGTCGCGCGCAGGTGCTCGCGTCCGCCCGCAGTTCGGCACCGTCGTCGCTGTCGGTGACTGTCGATCAGGTGCAGGCGGTGTGAGCGTCGAAATCTTGGTGAGTTAGCGCGCTATTTCGACGCTAACTTGCCAAGATCTGCGGGAGCGGCCCTTGGGTGAGCTCGCCGACCGCGGACGGTGCGATGGACCGCCGCTACTGCGGCGCGGCGACCGGACGAAGGCTCGTCCGTGATCCCCGCCCGGGTGCGGTGACGGCTTCCGGTGCGCGGGGATCGTGGTGTGGCTTGGCCCTGTAGGGGCGCAAGCCAGAGCCCCTGGGCTCGGACCGCAACCGCGGCCGGGCCGCACCGCGGCCCGGACTGGTTGTCCAAGCCCGTGCGACTGGCCGCGGCGGGTGGCCGGAGGACGCACCGTTTCGGTTGGATCTTTGAGCCGCAACCGCGCGGCGCGGCGGGTTACTCCGGGTGCGTGGCGGGGAACTTGGGGCGATGATCCTCGTGGGCACGTCCGGCTGGCAGTACCGGGACTGGCGCGGCCCCTTCTACCCGGAAGGGTTGCCGCAGCGGCGCTGGCTGGAGCACTACGCCGCGCACTTCGCCACCGTCGAGGTCAACAACGCGTTCTACCGGCTGCCGGAGCGGGACACGTTCGCGCAGTGGCGGGCCCGCACGCCCGACGACTTCTGCGTGGCCGTGAAGGTCAGCCGCTACCTGACCCACATCAAGCGCCTGCGCGAGCCCGCCGAGCCGGTCGCCCGGTTCGTCGAGCGGGCCACCGCGCTCGGCGACCGCCTCGGGCCGGTGCTGCTGCAGCTGCCGCCCACGCTGCGCGCCGACCCGGCGGCCCTCGACGAGACGCTGGCGCTGTTCCCGCGCGAGGTGCGGGTGGCGGTCGAGCCGCGCCACCGTTCGTGGTGGACGGGCGAGATTGAGTCCGTCCTCAAGGGACACAACGCGGCGCTGTGCTGGGCCGACCGCAAGGGCCGCCCGGTCACCCCGCTGTGGCGCACCGCCGACTTCGGCTACCTGCGCATGCACGAGGGGCGCGCCCACCCATGGCCGCACTACGGGCGGGCGGCGCTGCGCTCGTGGCTGGACCGCCTCGACCTCGGCGTCGACACGTACGTGTACTTCAACAACGACCCGGGCTGCGCGGCCGTGGCCGACGCCGCCGCGTTCGCCGCGCTGGCCCGCGACCGCGACCTGCCCGTCACCCGGACTCCGGGGAAAGGGCTCACGAGAGCAGGTCGATGAGCTGGCTCGCGTTTCGCTGGGCGTAGTCGCGGTAGCAGTTGTTGGTCAGGACATGCATCTGCTCGGTCTCGGTGGCCAGCTTCTTCAGTTTCGGCGCCCACTCTTTCAGCTCACGGTCGCTGTACAGGTAACCGAACTTCTCGTGGATGTCCTTGCTCGTCCACTTCTCGCTGTGCCCGTGGAAACGCACGACAGCGAGGTCGGCCGTCGCGGCCAGTACCGGCGGCACCGACGACTTGTGTCCCTGCGGCATGTCGACCGACACGTACGGCAGCTTGTGCTTGCGCAGAAACTCCAGCGTCTCGTCGACGTTTCCGCCGTCGAACCACGACGAGTGCCGGAACTCGTACACGGCGCGCAGGGGCCGCACCCGGCGCTGCACCTCCAGCAGGTACTGCTTGTTGGAGCGGCGGATCGTGAACCACGGCGGAAACTGGAACAGCAGCGCGCCGAGCTTGCCCGCGTCGACGAGCGGCTGGAGCGCGGACAGGAACCGTTCCCACACCTGCTCGTACGCGGCCGGGTCGAGGTCGCCCGGGTAGATGCTCTTCTTCTCGGTCTCCGGCCGCAGGTCCTTGTAGATCGCCGACACCTTGGTCGGGTGGCCGGTCAGCAGGCTGAACGCCTTGATGTTGAACGTGAAGCCGGGCGGGGTGCGCTGCGCCCACAGCCCGGCGGTCTGCTCGGCCGGCGGCGAGTAGTACGTGGCGTCGACCTCGACCAGCGGGTACCGCTCGGCGTAGAAGCCCAGCCGCTTCTCCGGCGTGTCGGCGGTCGCCGGGTACCACCCCGACTCGAGCAGGGTGGGGTCCGTCCACGATGCCGTGCCGACCTTGATCTCACCCATACGCCCCAGTCTGCACCAGAGCCGTGCCGCTCGCGCCCGCTCCGCGCGCCGGCCGTGCCCGATGCCGGAGCGTCACGGCTGCACCAGGGCGGGATGCCGCGGGTCGTCCACGCGCACGACCACGTCGGCGAAGGCGGCCGGGTCGACCTCGTCCGCGTACCGCGCGTAGGCGGGCAGCGTCCACCGCAGGTCGGCCGGCATGCGGCGGTCCAGCGCGGCGGGCGACAGCACGAGGTGCAGGGCCAGGTCGAACGGCAGGCCGCCGCCGAGCAGCAGCGCGCCGCTGACGAGCACCACCGCGCCGGGCGGGACGGTCCGGTACGGCGCGCGGGTGGCCCGGTCCGTCACCGGGTCCCACAGGCTCGGCAGCACCCGGCCCGTGCCGCCGGGCGCGAGCGGGTCGAGGACCTCGCGGCGCAGCCCCGCCTCGTCGAGCCAGCCCATGTAGAAGGCGTCGGGGTTGTCCCGCCCGTACTCCAGGCGCAGCGACGCCGGCCGCAGGAAGCCGGCGGCCGGGACGTGGACGGCGGAGCGCCCGCGGGCCCGGAGCGGGTCGACGAGCGCCGCGGCGAGGGCGTCGGTGCCGGCCGGTGGCGGCCCGTCGACCGCGACCCGGAGCCACTGTCCGGGGCGGTCGGCGGCGAGCCGGTCGGCCAGCTCCTCGACGAGCAGCTCCGGGGCGATGGGACGCACGCGCATCCCGCCAGCCTGCCTCAGGCGTCGCGCTCCACCACGACACTGGCGTCGTCGGCGAGGCGGTAACCCACCCCGTACACCGTCGTCACCAGCGGCACGTGCATGCCGATCTTGGAGCGGAGGCGGCGGATGTGCACGTCGACGGTGCGGGCGCCGGCGTGCTCGTAGCCCCACACGCCGGTCAGCAGCTGCAGGCGGCTGAACACGCGGCGCGGGTTTTCGGCCAGGAAGAGCAGCAGGTCGAACTCGAGGCGGGTCAGCCGCAGCGTCTCCTCACCGAGCAGCACCGTGCGCGAGGCGGCCAGGACGCGCAGCGTGCACTCACCTGTCGTGGCCGGGGCGCGGCCCGCCGCCTCGTCGCCGCCCTCCGCCGGCGCCGGGTCGGCCGGGGCCGGCGAGAGGCTGACCGTGCCCTCACCGCGCTCGACGAGCTCGCGTGCCACCTCGAGGAGGCGGAAAGCCTGTGGGGTAAGCCCGTCGTCGCTGGCGAGCGGGATCGAGAACGTCACCGTCAGTGTGGGCGAGCCGCCGGCCGGGCGGCGGCCGGTCGGTGCCCGGCCCGGTCCTGTTGGCTGCGACATGTGCCAGCCGGTGCGCGTGGATGTGGCGACGACCGACATGGGTCCTCCTCAACGATCGGATATCGCCCGCGGCCGGCACGAGAATTGAGCCGGGAGTTAGTACGCGAGACGAATCCCCAGGAAACTCGAGTTTTTGTAGGGGTGCGGCCGGAGGAATTTCCGGCGACATTTCCACCCGTCAAACGGTTTCCGAAGAGGGAGTGACCCACCCGTAAGGTAGGACGAATATAACCGAAGAAGGCACACGTGTATCCCCAACAGACCGCATGTCACGATGGTCCCGGTCCGCCGGGTCCCCGGTCAATAGCCATGGGCGTTGCAGAAATGTGACAATCGACAACCTTTGCGGGAATCGATATCTCTCACTGGATTTACGTATTGCACGCTGAAAGGCCCGGCAACGCTGCGTGATCTCCATCCGGTATCGTCACCGTGCTGTGGACACGCTGACGACCGGGGGCCGGGCGGCGCGCCTGCTGGCCACGGTGGCCGCCGGGGCGCTGCTGCTGCTCGGCACGTTCTGGGGCGTCGACGACGACTTCCCGTTCGGCCCCTTCCGGATGTACTCCACGGCGCCCGGCTCCGACGAGCCCGCCCCCGACACGCGGGTGGAAGGCGTCGACACCACCGGCGCCGTCGTGTCGTTGACCGAGCGGAGCACCGGCATCCGGCGGGCCGAGATCGAGGGGCAGATGGCGGCGTACGAGGCGGACCCGTCGCGCCTGCGCCAGGTCGCCGAGGCGTACGCGGCCCGCAACCCCTCCGCACCGCGGCTTGTCGAGGTGCGCATCGTCATCCGGTACGAGGGCGTGCGGGACAGCCGCCCCACCCGCACCCACGCCGACGAGACGGTGGCCACGTGGAAGCCGTGAAGCGGTGGCTGTTCGCGCCGGTGCCGCGCGGCCGGGTCGCCGCCTTCCGCACCCTGGTGTACCTCTTCGTCGTCGCCGACCTCACCGTGGTCACGCCGTGGGTGCGCACGCACGCCGACGTGCCCGGCGACCTGTACCAGCCGCTGCTCGTCGGCCGCCTGCTGCCGCTGCCCACGCCCACTCCCCTGCTGGTACACGCCATCTTCTGGGTCCTGGTCGTCGTGAGCCTGGCCGCCGCGACCGGGCGCGCGCCGCGGGCGCTGGGCTGGACGGTGTTCGCGCTCTACTTCGAGTGGATGGTCATCGCGATGAGCTACGGGAAGGTGGACCACGACCGGTTCGGCTTCCTGGTGGCCCTCGCGGTGCTCCCCACGGTGGGGCGGGCCCGGCACGGCGACGCCACGCCCACCGAGGCCGGCGGGTGGGCGCTGCGGGTCACCCAGATCGCGGTGGTGTGCACGTACTTCCTGGCCGCGTTCGCCAAGCTCCGTTTCGGCGGCGTCGACTGGCTGTGGAGCTCGGTGCTGGCCCGCGCGATCATCCGGCGGGGCACCGACTTCGCCGACCTCATCGCCCAGGTGCCGTACCTGCTGATCGCGGCGCAGGTGGGAATCGTCGCGTTCGAGCTGCTCAGCCCGCTCATTTTCGTGCTGCGCGGGCGCTGGCGGTACGCGGGAATCGCTTTCTTCTACGCGTTCCACCTGTTCACCTACGCGGCGATCACCATCTCTTTCGCCCCGCATCTGATCGCGATGACGTCGTTTCTGCCGCTGGAAAAGGTCCGCCCGATCGAGTGGCTCCGCTCCCGCCGCGCCGACCGGGCCACCACCGCTCCCCTCAGCGGTTGATCAGGGACTTCGTCTGACGGCACGCCCATCAACTCCCTGATCGACTCTCCGGTGCCGAGCGCGGGACGGCGCACGCCGCCGTGCCGCCGGGCATGCGGTGGCGGTTGCGGGCCACCCAGCGGTACGCGGGCCAGGCCAGGGCGCGGACCGGGCGTACGCGAAGGGCGGCGCCGGCGAACCGCCACCACGGGCGGCTGGAGCCGAGCAGCAGGGCGATCGCGTCCGGCCCGGCGGCGGTGACGCCGGTGCGCGGGTCGACCCACTGCACCGCCTCCTCGCACTGCGCGGCGGTCAGCCCCAGCGCGTCCAGGTCGGAAAACTGCCACGGCACGATCCGCGCCGGCGACGGGACGCGGCGCTGCGCGAACTTCGCGCACGAGGTGCAGAAGGCGCAGTCACCGTCGTACACGAAGGTCGGTTGATCCATACCCACCATGGTGCCGCACGCCGGCGGTAAACCGCCGGGCGGCCCGCGGCGTCTGCCTCCCACCAACACCCCACGGAGGAAAACCATGTGGAACAAGTGGATCAGGTACCCGCTCGCGGTGGCCGTCCTCGCCGCGCCCGTCCTCGCCGCCACCGGCGCCGCGGCCGGCACCGCCGACCTTCCCGCGCCCACCCGGACCGCGCCCGTCGCCGGCACGGCCACGGCACCGCCTGACAGACCGGTGCTCACCGGCGTCCGGTACGGGCGGCACGACCGGTACGACCGGGTGGTGTTCGACTTCACCGGCGGTACGCCGGCCTACCGCGTCGAGTACGCCCCGCTGGTCGGCATCGGCACCGGTGACCCGATCCCGCTGACCGGGCCGGCCGACCTGCGCGTCACGTTCGCCGGCGTGCCCACCACCACGCTGGACATGCGCACGGTCCGCAACCCCGGCCTGCCCACGCTGCGGCAGGTGCGGTTCGGCGGCGCGTTCGAGGGGCGCGTCCTGGCCGGCCTGGGCCTGGCAGACCGGGTGGGCTTCCGGGTGCTGCGCCTGTCCGACCCGCCGCGCATCGCCGTCGACGTGGCGCACCAGCCCACCCAGCCATTCGGCACGGCGACCTTCCGCGGCGGCGGTGGCGCCGACCTCGTCTCGATCGCGGGCGTGCGCAGCGGCGCCCACCCCGGCTACGACCGCCTCGTGCTCGACCTGCGCACGGCCCGCTTCCCGCTGATGAGCGTCGCGTACACCGTGCCCACGCCGACCCGCCTCCACATCGGCCTCACCGGCATGACCACCGCGCCGGCCCAGATCGCCGGCCCGCGCCAGGTGCCGATCCGGCTGACCCGCCTGCGCGGCGCGTCCATCGTGGCGTACGACAACGGCACGGTCTCCGTCTTCGTCGACACCGACCGGCGCACCGCCTTCCGCGTCATGCTGCTGACCAACCCCACCCGCCTGGTGGTCGACGTCCGCCACTGACCGGCGGACCGCGTGAGCCGGGGCCGGACGGGGGCCCGCGCTGTCACGGTCGTGCCCGCCCGGCGGGCGTAGGGTGATGGTCGTGACCGCTGGCCCCGGCACCCGGCTCCGCTGGGCGGTGGGCGGCGGCTGCGCGGTGGCGGCGATCGCCGTCGCGGTGTGGGTGACCGGCGCGACCGACCTGCTGGCCGGCCGCCTGCGCGGGCCGACGCGGGGCGTGCTGGCCTGGTATTTCGCGGCCGTCGTGCTCGGCACCCTGGCCCAGGCGCCGCTCGCCGGCCGCGGGCGGGCACGGCTCGCGCGGGGCATGCTGGCCACCGCCGCGCTGCTCGCCGCCGGCATCCTGGTCACCGTCGTGGCCGTCGCCCTCGATCCGTGGGTACCGGCGCCGCAGCCCCCGGGTCCGGACCGTTCGGACCCGGCGAACTGGTACCCCACCGCGACCGCCTTCATCCTGGCCGGCTACGCGGTCGTCGCCCTCTCCGGACTGTCCTACTGGGACGGCGGCCGCGGGCGCCCCCGCGACGGGGAGCCGGCCGTCACCTCGGTCGTCGACCTGTTCGTGCTCGTCTCGGCGGTACCGGCCGCGATCGGCTGGGCGACGTACGCCGGCTTCGCCATGCACGCCGCCGCGCGCGCCGGGCTGCCGTGGGCGCCCACCGACGGGCAGCCGTTTCTCGTCGCCGGCAGCGCGCTCGCCGTGCTGCAGGCCGGCACACTGTCCACAGTGGTGTGGCTAACGCGCGGCGCGCAGCCGCCCGCGCTGCTCGCCGCGCCACCCGCCCTCCTCGCGGTGTCCGTCGTCGGCGCCCAGCTCGGGCACGTGGCGCACGTCGCCGTGGTCACGCCGGTCGCGGTGGTGGTGCTGTTCACGGCGATGCCGCTGTCGATGTTCGCCGCGCTGCGCCTGCGAGCCCGCTTCCACTGACCCCGACCGGCCTGCCCGCGACCGGGCGCGCTCGCCGGCGCTCGGACCGTGCCCACCCCGCGCGGCGGGGTCCGCGGGAAGGCTCAGGCGGCGAGGAGCATGGCGTCGCCGGGGCGGCGCAGGCGGGGCGGCATCGGGGCCTGGCGCGGCCGCAGCACCGGCGCCGTCTGGGTCACCAGGTGGAGCCGCACCTGGGTGAGGAAGTCGGCGAGATCGAGCTCCAGCGCCTCGCACACGGCGGCGAGCACCTCGGAGCTGGCCTCCTTGCGGCCGCGCTCCACCTCCGACAGGTACGGCACGGAGACACGCGCGGCCCGCGCCACGTCGGCGAGCGTGCGCCGCTGCGCGACCCGCCGCCGCCGCAGCACGTCGCCGACGAGCGTGCGCAGCAGCGGCTGGTGCCGCCGATGCCCGTCCGGTCCGAGGTGCGCCACGTCCGCCATCCGATCACCATACGTGCGCCCCGGAGCCGCCCGGCCCCGATTTCGCGGTGAGCGTAGCGCCGCCGACCCGCCGCCCCTTCGTTCCGGTTTCACCGGACGCTTGCGTTGGAGCGCACTCGAACTCGTACCGTGCGGCGGGTGGACACACGATTTCTGGGCCGCACCGGCCTGCGGGTCAGCGAGCTCTGCCTCGGCACGATGTCGTTCGGCGGCACCACCGACGAGGAGACGGCGCACCGGATGCTCGACCGTTTCACGGAGGCCGGCGGATCCTTTGTGGACACCGCCGACGTGTACGGCACGGGCGCCTCCGAGGAGATCGTCGGGCGGTGGCTGCGCCGGCGGCGGCGGGACGACCTTGTCGTCGCGACGAAGGCGTACGGCACGATGGGCCCCGCGCCCAACGACGCCGGGGCGGGCCGCAAGCACCTGATCAGCGCCGTCGAGGCGAGCCTGCGGCGGCTGGGCACCGACTACATCGACCTGTACCAGATCCACGTCTTCGACGACGCCACGCCGCTGGAGGAGACGCTGTCCACGCTGGACGGTCTTGTCCGCGCGGGAAAGGTGCGCTTCGTCGGCGCCAGCAACTACGCCGGCTGGCAGCTGCAGAAGTCGGTCGACCTGTCCCGCCTGCGCGGCTGGGAGCCGTTCGCGTGCCTGCAGCCGCTGTACAACCTGCTCGACCGCGAGGCCGAGTGGGACCTGCTACCGGTGTGCCGCGAGGAAGGGCTCGGCGTCATACCGTGGAGCCCGCTGCGCGGCGGCTGGCTCTCCGGCCGGTACCGCCGCGAGCAGGCCGCCGCCCCGCCCGGCAGCCGCGCCGACGTCGACCCGGACGCGGGCGGCTGGCCGGAGGCGTGGGGCACGTACGCGAACGAGCGCACCTGGGCGGTCCTCGACGCCGTGCGGGACGTGGCCGAGCGGACCGGCCGCAGCGCCGCGCAGGTGGCCCTGCGGTGGCTGATGCAGCAGCCCGGCGTGACGGCGCCGATCCTCGGCCCCCGCACGCCCGACCAGCTCGAGGACGGCCTGGCGGCCGCCGGCACCCCGCTCGACGACGAACACCTGGCCGCGCTGACCGCGGCGAGCGACCGGCCGTTGCCGTACCCGTTCGGCCTGCTGGCCCGCTTCCGCCGCGCACCCTGAGCGGGGCGGCGCGGCGGGCGGGGCGCAAAATGTCGTGCGTCCCGCCCGCCGGCCGGGTTGAATGCGGAGCGTGAGCTTCCCCGCCGGCTGGACCACGCGCCCGCCGACCCTCGACGACCTGACCGAGATCCTCGCGCTGGTGCACGCGAGCGACGTGGCCGCGGTCGGGCAGGCCGACTTCAGCCCCGACGACCTGCGCGACGCCCTCGCCGGCAGCCCGTACGTGACGGCCGAGCGGGACTCGCTGCTGGCGTACGCACCGGACGGCTCGCTGGCCGGCTGGGCGTACCTGGAGAACGAGAACGGCGGCGACCGCGAGTTCGTCGAGGTCTACACGCACCCCGAGTTCGGGCTGCCGGCGCAGGCACCGCTGCTGGCGCGGACGCTGGCCCGCGTCGCCGAGCGCGCCCGCGAGCGCGGCCACCCGGCCGTAACCGTGCGGGCCGGCGCGATCCCCACCGAGAAGCCGTACATCGCGGTGCTGCGGGAGGCCGGGTTCGCGTTCGTGAAGCGGTACGCGCGGATGCAGCGTTCGCTGGAGGGGGTGCCGGCGACGCCGCCGCCCACGCCGGACGGGATCACGATCCGGCCGGTCGACCCGGGCGACGAGGCCGACCTGCGGCTGTTCCACGGAATCCTCGACGCGGCCTTCCGGGACACGCCGGACTACCAGCCCCGCACGTACGAGCGGTGGCGCGAGTGGGTCGACGGCCAGGAGTCGGTCGCCTGGGACGAGTGGCTCGTGGCCGCCGACGGCGGCACGCCCGCCGGCATCCTGCAGTCGTCGAACCACTCCCTCGTCGACAACGAGGGCTGGGTGAAGATGCTCGCCGTGGCGCGGGAGCACCGCCGCCGCGGCGTCGGGGAGGCCCTGCTGCGGCGGGCGTTCGCGCTGTACGCGGCGAAGGGCCGGACCAAGGTCGGGCTCGGTGTCGACCTGGAAAACCCGACCGAGGCGGCCCGCCTGTACCACGCGGTGGGCATGACGGCCGTCTACGAGGCGGACGTCTACGAGCGCACCGTCACCGCCGCCTGACCGCCGTGTCAGGTATCTGAAAGGACGGTGACAGCGGCGGGCAGCAGGATGGCTGTGGATCCATTGGACCCGAGCCACGAGGAGGCCCTCTTGCGAGCCAGAATGACGGCGGTCCTGTCCAGCCTGGCGCTCACCGTCGCGATGGCGGTGTCCGGCACGCCGGCCGCTGCGGCGCCCGCCGGGGAGTACGTCGCCACGCTCCGCGTCGGGGAAGGCGCCAACACCGAGTACTTCCGGATCCACCTCGTCGAGGCGGCGGACGTCACCGCGGCGTTCGCGAGCCTGAACCTGCAGAGCAACCAGTTTCCGAACGGGCTCATCGTCCGCACCGGTCCCGAGGTGAACGTCGGGTACAGCTGGCACCTCGACCCGGCCGACGTGGAGTTCGTCGACTTCACCATCGAGCTCTGCGACGGCCTGCCGTCCGATGTGGAAAGTGGCGCGCTGACCAGCGACCGGTACTGCCCGTGGTCGGCCCGCGTGGTCAGGATGACCCGCGTCCGCTGACGCCGCGACCGGAAGCGCCGCCGCACCGGTCGTTTGCCGGGACCGGTGCGGCGGTCCCCCGGCATACGCTGGACGGCGTGGATCTTGTGGAGGCGTTGTTCGCGGTGGGGCCCGGGGTGCGGTAGGTCGCCGTCGCCCGGGGCAGGACGTCACGCTGCGCGAGCGGTCCGGCCTTTCCGGCGCGCGCGGTGCTGGCCGCCTGAGAGCGGCGCGGTTCAGGAGCACGCCGCGCGAGCGGTGACCGCGGACAAGGGGCACCCTCGCGTGCCTCACGCACCTCGAAGTGCGTACTGCCGTCCGGAACCGTCCCACCCTAACGTCGCCGGCATGACCATGATCACCGTCCTCGGCGCCGGCAACGTGGCGCGCGCACTGGTCCCCGCCCTCACCGCGGCTGGGCACGAGGTGCGCACCGGTACCCGCGACACCTTGGCGGCGGCCGCGACCGGCGCGGAGGTCGTCGTCAACGCGCTGCCCGGCGCGGTCGCCCTCGACGTCCTGCGCGGCCTGGCGGCGCAGCTGGCCGGCGCGGTCCTCGTCGACGTGGCGAACCCGGTCGAGATCGGTCCGGATGGCTTCGCGGCCCGCCGCGTGCACGACAACCTGGCCGCCGAGCTCCAGCGGGCACTGCCCCGCACCCGCGTGGTCAAGGCCCTGAACACGGTCGGCCCGGCCCCGCTGATGGCGGCGCCGGCCAGCCTCGGCACGCCGCCGTCGACGTTCCTGTGCGGCGACGACCCGGCCGCCAAGGGCGTGGTCGCCACGCTCCTCGGCGACCTGGGCTGGCGCCCGGAGTGGATCGTCGACCTGGGCGGTGTGGCGAACGCCTGGTGGCCGGAGTCGTTCGCGCTGATGGTGCGGCCGCTGGTGGCGGCGCTCGGCCCGGTGCCGTTCGCGCTGTCGGTGGCCCGCTGACCGCACCAGCCCGGCTAAGCGCTCGCCCGGCGGGCCGCCACCTGGAGTCCGAGAACGACCACCACCGCGACCCCCGTGAGCCCCACCGACGCGAGCACCAGGTCGTCGAAGTCGGCCGGGTTCCACGGCCGCTTGCCGCTGATGCGGCGGGCCACCGGCTCGACGAAACAGAGCGCCACCGGCGTCGCGAGCAGCGTGAGTGCCCAGAGGCCCCGCGCGCGCAGCAGGGCGGCGCAGGCCAGTCCCGCGGCGGCGAGCAGGGCCCCGGCCGCCGGCGCCACCGAGTGGACCTCGGCCCGGTAACCGTAGGACACCCCGAAGCCCGCGGGCAGCGGGCTGTACGGCAGGCAGAACAACAGCAGCACGGCCGCCGTCACGGACGTCGCGACCGCTGGGACCGCCGGGTTGGCGCGGGTGCCGCGGCCGTCCAGGCCCAGCGCGACCACGCCGAGCGCGAACTGCGGCAGCAGCTCCATCAGCGCCGGCCGGTCGACCGGGACCAGCGCCGACACCGGCACCACCGCCACCGTCGCGGCCAGCGCGCCGGCGACCGTCCAGCGGTGCGCGCGGCCGCTCGACGCCACCGGCAGCACCGCCGCGGCCAGCCAGGCCAGCCACACCAGACCGCCCAGGCCGCGGAACGGGCCGAAGTGCCGCTCCCCGGTCAGCTCGACGTAGAGCAGCCAGATCGCGGCCAGCGCGCCGGCCGTGGCCAGCGCGAGCACCGCGGCGGCGTGCCGGCCGCCGGCGAAGGCCGGGCCCGCGGCGCGCACGCGCTGGCGCAGGCTGCCCGCGACGAGGTCGGCCACGTCGGCGGCGCGCGGCCACCGCTGACCGTTCCGGACCATCTGCAGGTACGTGCCGACCATCTCCTCGCCGCGCTCCGCGCGGTAGTCCGCGGGGTAGAGCCGCAGCAGCCGGCGGTAGCGCGCCTCGAGCGGGCTCACGCGGCACCTCCCGCCGGGCGCGGGGTGGCGGCGCGGGCCGGGCGGCGCACGCGCAGTCGCTCCTCGGCGGCCTCGACGTTGCGGCGCATCCGCTCGGTCTCGGCGCGCAGCGCGGCGTCGCCCTCGTCGGTGAGGCGGTAGTAGCGGCGCAGCCGGCCGTCGACCACCTCCTCCCGGTCGGCCGCGACGAGGCGGTCGTCGGCCAGGCGGTCGAGCGCGCCGTAGAGCGTGCCGGGGCGCAGCGCGAGGCGGCCGCCGGACAGCGCCGCGACCTCGCTGATCAGGCCGTAGCCGTGCAGCGGCCCGCGGGCCAGCGCGGTGAGGATGAGGAACGTGGGCTCACGCATCGGGATCGTCGTCACGCCGCCAATATATCGGATGCGAGGATATAACGGCAACCAAGGCTTGACGGCGTCAGAGGCCCGTCGGGTACGTCTCGGGCTCGAACACGGGCGCGGGCGCCACCCGCATCGGGCTGACCGCGCGTGTCTCGTCGAACCAGCAGAACGCGTCGTACACCTCGCCCAGCACCGCGGGCACGTAGTTGCTCCACGGGTCGCGTTCCGGGTCGTACACCACGCCGATCGCGCGGTGCTCGAGCGTGTCGGTGAGCAGGTCCGGCCGCCCGTCGCCACGGGGGAAGACGAACATCGCCCGCCCGGGGGCCGCCGCGTGCAGCACGCCCTCGACGGAGGTCTCGCGCGCCGGCGGTACCACCATCTCCTCGGCGGGCGCGCCCCAGCCCTCGCCGGCCACGACCGTGCCGTGGTGGCTGCCGAAGCCGACCAGCACGACGTCGTCCGCGCCGTACCGCTCGCGGGCGAGCTGCCCGAGGCTCACCTCGCCGCGGCGCGCCATGTCGCTGCCGCGCGCGTCGCCGACGTGCGTGTTGTGCGCCCACACGACGGCTTTCGACTCCGGGCCGTAGCGGTCGAGCAGGCGGGCGAGGGTGGCGTCCATGTGGCGGTCGCGCACGTTCCAGGACTCGGTGCCGCCGCGCACCATGGCGCGGTAGTAGCGTTCGGCGCCGGCCACGACCTCGGCGTTCTGCCACACGCCGAACCGCCGCGGCCCGGCGGCGCGCGCCCGCGCGAGCAGGTCGACGACCTCGTCCTCGCAGGCGGAGGCGACGAAGCGGGACGCCAGCGCGTACAGCCCGGCGTCGTGCGCGTAGGGCTCGAAGCACCGGTACGCGGCGAGCGCGGCGGCCACCTGGTCGGGGTCGTGCGTGCGCAGGTACGCGACGATCTCGCGCAGCGACTCCCAGAGCGAGTACACGTCGAGGCCGTGCAGACCGGCGCGCACCTCGGGCTCGGTGTGCGCGTTGTGCCAGCGCAGCCACTGGCAGAAGGCGGCGGTCTCGTCGTTGGCCCACAGCCAGGTCGGCCAGTGCGCGAACGTCGCGAGCGCGTCCCGCGGGTCCTGCGGCGCGCCCTCCTCCAGCCGGACGCTGCGGTCGATCCGGTCGCAGTCGGGCCAGTCCCCCTCCACGGCGACGAACGAGAAGGCGGCCTCCTCGATCAGCCGCTCGGTGAGCTGCGCCCGCCAGTGGTGGAACTCGTGCGTGCCGTGGCTGGCCTCCCCCAGCATCACGACCCGGGCCGTGCCGACCCGGTCGAGCAGGACGTCGAGGTCACCCGCCCCCGCGAGCGGCGCGGCGAGCGCGGCGACCTCGTCCCCGTACCGTGACATGGTTTGCCCTCCCGGTCGTGCCGTCCCGACGCGGTTACCCGGCGCCGGGTGGCTCAACCGCGCGGGCCGGCTACCCCATGCGGGCGGCCTGCTCCACGGTCGTGATGACGCCCAGCGCGTGCGCCGGCGTGAGGCCGAGGGCGTTGGCGAGCCAGCCGAGCGCGTCCCGCTCGGTGGGGGTGAGCGGGCCGTCGGCGAGGCCGATGCGGGCGCCGTCGGCGAGGTAGCGCTCGCGGGCGTCCAGCGTCAGGTGCGCCGACAGGGCGCGCAGCGGCTCGGCGGCCGCTTCGGCGGGCTGGCTCAGGTCGGCCTGCAGGTGCGTCACGTCGTACCCCTGCCCGCCGGCCGCGCGCACGGCGGAGAGGGCGGCGGCGATGGCGGCCTCGGACGTGCCGCCGGCACGCAGCACGACGGCCGCGACGGCACGCATGCCGGCCGGCAGCGCGCTGGCGAGCTGGGCGCTGGTCGGCGCGGTGAGCACGGCCGGGTCGAAGCGCACCCGGCAGGTCTGGCACCGCACGACCTCGCCCACCTTGTCCAGCGGGATCACCGGGACGAAGAAGAGGGTGAAGAAGCGGCGTGCGGTGCGGTGCTCGTAGTCGCGGTCGCCGCCGCAGTTGGGACAGGCGAAGCGACCCTTGCCGATCAAGCCCATGAAGTAGAAGACGGACAGTCCGAAGATGATCACGCCCGCAGGGTACCAGCCCGGCGCCGTCCGGCCTGTCCCCGCGCGGGGCGGCGGCATCGAGGGCGGTCCACGTCCAAAAAGGACGGACGAGCGGGGTTTGCCCGCGTCCGCCGCACCTGCGGACCGTTTGCGCGGGGCCCTGCCGGGCCCGCGGGGGTCAGGACGGGCCGGCGGTACTGGCCCGCACGACGAGCTCCGGCGAGAGCAGGACGTGGTCCGGCGGGCGCTGGTCGGACTGCTTGATCTGGTCCAGCAGCACGCCGAGGCTGCGCCGCCCCAGCTCGGCGAAGTCCTGGTGGATCGTGGTCAGCGGCGGCAGGAAGTAGCCGGAGTCGGGCATGTCGTCGAAGCCGACCACGCTGACGTCCTGCGGCACCCGGCGGCCGGCCTCCTGCAGCGCGCGGAGCACGCCGAGCGCGATCTGGTCGTTGCCGCAGAAGACCGCGGTGACCGCCGGATCGCGTGCGAGCGCCTGCCCCTGCTCGTACCCGGACTGCGCGCTCCACGAGCCCGCCTCCACGGGCGGCACCGGCGCACCCGCCGCGTACAGCGTGCCGCGCCAGCCCTCGATCCGCTCGCGCGCCTCGGGCCAGTCCGTCGGGCCGGCGACGTGGTGCACCGTGGCGTGCCCGAGGTCGAGCAGGTGCTGGGTGGCCAGGCGGGCGCCGGCCGCGTTGTCGATCCGCACCGTCGGCACCGCGTCGTCGTCCGCCCCGCCCCCGACGCCGACGCTGGCCAGGCCCGAGGGCACCTGGACCAGCGCGTTGGTCACGGCGGGCTTCGGCGCGATCGCGATGATCCCCTCCACCGACTGCTGGCAGAGCCGGTCGACGGCCTCCAGCACCGAGCGGCGCTCGAGGGTGCGCACCGAAGCGACCGTCACGAAGTAGCCGGCGGTGCGGGCGGCGTCCTCGATCCCGTACAGCATCGAGGCCGGACCGAAGAGGGTGGTCTCCAGGCCGACCACGCCGAGCGTCCCGGAGCGCCGGGTGACCAGCGTGCGCGCCGCGAGGTTGCGGCGGTAGTTGAGCGCCTGCATCGCCTCCAGGACCCGCAGGCGGGTCTCCTGGCGCACGTTCGGATGTTCGTTGAGCACCCGCGACACGGTCTGGTGCGAGACGCCGGCGAGCCGGGCGACGTCGCGCATGACCGAGCCACGGGGCTGGACCGGCACCATGCCCTCGGCCCGCGCGGCCTGCCCGTCGTCGGCCGCCGGTCGCTTCCCTGCCACATCGCCCCCTGAGCCCAGTTGTTACCGATCACAAGTTAGCCCTCGGAGCCGCCTCGCGTTAGTAGTGCCCGGTGGCAACGCATCGGCAACAGATCGGGATCATCTCTTGACGCGTGAGTAGAGAACGGTAACATTCTCGTTCGCGGATGGTGATTCAGGCCACTTCCGCGACCCACGTCAATCTCCCGTGGCGTGTGGATCCTCAGACCTGGATAGGGCCAGCAGCACGACGCTCCTCGTTCTCCCGACGAGGCTCGTCACGGATGTCAATGTTAACGCTCACCTAGCGCGGTTCGCATCAACTTTCGTGTCAGGAGGAAAGCGATGCTCAGGAGATGGTCCGCGGCGGTTGCCGCCGGCCTGCTGGCCGCCGTCACCGTGACGGCGTGCGGTGGCGGCGACGGCGCCGGTTCCGGTTCGGACGATGGGAAGATCACCCTCGGGTTCTCCCAGGTCGGTGCCGAAAGCGGCTGGCGTACCGCGAACACCAAGTCGATCCAGGAATCGGCCAAAACGGCCGGGATCGACCTGAAGTTCTCCGACGCCCAGCAGAAACAGGAAAACCAGATCAAAGCCATCCGCTCGTTCATCCAGCAGAAGGTCGACATCATCGCCTTCTCCCGGTGGTCGAGTCCGGCTGGGACACCGTCCTGAAAGAAGCCAAGGACGCCAAGATCCCGGTCATCCTCACCGACCGGGCCATCGACTCCCCCGACACCAGCCTCTACAAGACCTTCATCGGCTCCGACTTCATCGAAGAAGGCAAAAAAGCCGGTGACTGGCTGGTCAAGGAGTACGCCAGCAGCACCGACCCGGTCAACATCGTCGAACTGCAAGGCACCACCGGCTCCGCCCCGCCAACGACCGGATGAAGGGCTTCGGCGACGTCATCGCCACCGAACCCAAATTCAAGATCGTCGCCTCGCAGACCGGCGAGTTCACCCGGGCCAAGGGCAAAGAAGTCATGGAAGCCTTCCTCAAGTCCAACCCCGACATCGACGTGCTCTACGCCCACAACGACGACATGGGCCTGGGCGCCATCGAAGCCATCGAAGGCGCCGGCAAGAAACCCGGCACCGACATCAAAATCATCACCGTCGACGCCGTCAAAGACGGCATGCAAGCCCTCGCCGACGGCAAAATCAACTTCATCGTCGAGTGCTCCCCCCTGCTCGGCCCACAACTCATGGAACTGGTCAAAAAGGTCCACGCCGGCGAAACCGTCGAAACCCGCGTGATCACCAAGGAGACCACCTTCACCCAGGAACAAGCCAAGGCCGCCCTCCCCGAGCGGCAGTACTGACACACGAAGCGGCCGCCCCGCCCCAGCGCGGCGGGCGGGGCGGCCCTCTTCCGAGAAGGGCGGTCAGGTGACCGAGGCCATCCTGACGATGACCGGGATCAGCAAGGAGTTTCCGGGCGTCAAGGCACTGAGCGAGGTCGACTTCCGGCTGGTGCCGGGCGAGGTGCACGCGCTCATGGGTGAAAACGGCGCAGGCAAGTCCACCCTCATCAAGGTGCTCACCGGGGTCTACGACATCGACCAGGGCAGCATCGTGCTGGACGGCCAGCCGGTGGAGTTCACCGGGCCGCTGCAGGCGCAGCACTCCGGTATCAGCACCGTGTACCAGGAGATCAACCTCTGCCCCAACCTCTCGGTGGCGGAAAACATCTTCATCGGCCGCGAGCCGCGCGTGTTCGGCCACATCAGGTGGTCCACGGTGGAGCGGCGGGCGCGCGAGCTGCTGCGCCGGCTCCAGATCGACATCGACGTGTCGGCGATGCTCGGCACGTACTCGCTCGCCGTCCAGCAGATGGTCGCCATCGCGCGCGCGATCGACATCGACGCCAAGGTGCTGGTGCTCGACGAGCCCACCTCCAGCCTGGACGCCGGCGAGGTGCAGCAGCTGTTCCGGGTGATGCGGCAGCTCAAGCAGGAGGGCATCGCGATCCTCTTCGTCACCCACTTCCTCGACCAGGTCTACGAGATCGCCGACCGGATCACGGTGCTGCGCAACGGCCGGCTGGTCGGCGAGTACCCGACGAGCGAGCTCACGCTGATCGACCTGATCGGCAAGATGATCGGCAAGGAGCTGGAGGTCCTCGAGCGCCTGGAGGAGCGGCCCAAGCGCTTCCAGGAGGACGACGTGCCCCTGGTCGACGCGCGGGAGCTGGGGCGCAAGGGCGCGGTCGCGCCGTTCAGCCTCACCATCCACAAGGGCGAGGTGGTCGGCCTGGCCGGCCTGCTCGGCTCCGGCCGCACCGAGGTGGCCCGACTGCTGTACGGCGCGGACCGCGCCGACCACGGCCAGCTCGCCGTCGACGGCCGCCCGGTCACCATGCGCGGGCCGCGCACCGCGATGGCCCACGACATCGCGTTCTGCTCGGAAAACCGCCGCACCGAAGGGCTCATCGAGGAGCTCACCGTGCGGGAGAACATCATCCTCGCCATGCAGGCCACCCGCGGCTGGACCCGGCCGATCCCCGCCGGCGCCAGGACGACCTCGTCGCCAAGTACGTCAAGGCGCTGGACATCCGGCCGGCCAACCCGGAGGCCCTGGTGCGCAACCTCTCCGGCGGCAACCAGCAGAAGGTGCTGCTGGCCCGCTGGCTGATCACCGAGCCGCGGCTGCTGATCCTCGACGAGCCCACGCGGGGCATCGACATCGGCGCCAAGGCCGAGATCCAGCGCCTGGTCGCCCAGCTGTCCGACGGCGGCATGGCGGTGCTCTTCGTCTCCGCGGAGCTGGAGGAGGTGCTGCGCCTGTCCCACAAGGTCGCGGTGCTGCGCGACCGCCAGCTGATCGCCGAGCTGCCCAACAACGACTCCCTCGACGTCGACCGCGTCATGGAAACCATCGCCAGTGGAGCCAAGCCGTGAACACCCTGGTCAAGCATCGCCTGTTCTGGCCGGTCACCATGCTGGTGGTCCTGCTGCTGTCCAACCTGATCTTCACGCCGACCTTCTTCAAGGTCGAGGTGCGCGACGGCCACCTGTACGGGAGCCTGATCGACATCGTCCGCTTCGGCGCCCCGCTGATCATGGTGGCGCTCGGCATGACGCTGGTCATCGCGACCGGCGGCATCGACCTGTCGGTCGGCTCGGTGGTGGCGATCTGCGGCGCCCTCGCCTGCTGGCGGATCAGTGAGCAGGGCGACCAGAACAGCGTGTCCGGCGTGCTCGTCGCCGTCGCACTCGCGCTCGGGCTGGCCCTGCTGCTCGGCGCGTGGAACGGGTTCCTCGTCGCCGTCGTCGGGATACAACCGATCATCGCGACGCTCATCCTGATGGTCGCCGGCCGCGGCCTCGCCCAGCTGATCACCGACGGGCAGATCATCACGATCAACAGCTCGCCGTACAAGCTGATCGGTGGCGGTTATCTGTTCACCGTGCCGTTCGCGATCCTGATCGCGCTCGCGGTCACCGCGCTCGCCGTGCTGCTCACCCGCCGCACGGCGCTCGGCATGCTGATCGAGTCGGTCGGCGGCAACGCCGAGGCGAGCCGGCTGGCCGGCATCCACTCGCGGCGGATCACGCTGATGGCGTACATCGTGGCCGGACTCTGCGCCGGCGTCGCCGGCCTGATGATCAGCTCAAACGTCTCCAGCGCGGACGGCAACAACGCCGGCCTCTGGTACGAGCTCGACGCCATCCTCGCGGTCGTCATCGGCGGCACCTCACTCGCGGGCGGGCGGTTCTCGATCGCCGGTACCGTCGTCGGCGCCCTGCTCATCCAGACGCTGACCACGACCATCTACACGACCGGCATCCCGCCGGAGACCACGCTGCTGTTCAAGGCCCTCGTGGTGACGATCGTCTGCCTGGTGCAGTCGCCCGCCTTCCGGGCCAAGGTCTTCCAGGGCCGCCGACGACCCGCGCCACCACCGGCCGGCCCGACCTCCGCCACGGCGGAGAAGGTGGAGGTGCCGGCATGACGACGTTCGCCGAGGTGCGCTCCCGGCTGGCGCGGCCGCAGCAGCGCCGGTACCTGCCGCTCTACGCCACCCTCGCCCTGCTCGCCGTGATGTACGGCAGCGGCGTCGTGCAGTACGAGGCGTTCAGCGACCCGCAGGTCGTGCTCAACGTGTTCATCGACAACGGCTTCCTGCTCGTGGTCGCGGTCGGCATGACGTTCGTGATCCTGACCGGCGGCATCGACCTGTCGGTCGGCGCGGTGGTCGCCCTCACCACGATGGTCTCCGCCACGCTGCTGGAGGAGCAGGGCTGGCCCGCGTTCGTGGTGCTGCCACTGGTGCTGCTGATCGGCTCCACGCTGGGCTTCGGCATGGGCTGCATCATCCACTACTTCGAGATCCAGCCGTTCATCGTCACGCTCGCCGGCATGTTCCTCGCCCGCGGCCTCTGCTACACGATCGGCACCTCGTCGATCACGATCGACGACCCGTTCTGGACGTCGATGGCCCAGTCGAAGGTCCGCCTCGGCGACAACTTCGTCTCCCCCAGCGTGGTGATCGCGCTGGTCGTCGTCCTCATCGCGGCGTACGTCCTGGCCTTCACCCGGCTGGGCCGCAACACCTACGCGATCGGCGGCAACCCCCGCTCCGCGCACCTCATGGGCCTGCCGATCGCCCGCACCCGCATCTCGGTGTACACGATCAGCGGCTTCTGCTCCGCACTCGGCGGCGTGCTGCTCAGCTTCTACATGCTCTCCGGCAACAGCCTGCACGCCGTCGGCATGGAGCTCGACGCCATCGCCGCGGTCGTCATCGGCGGCACCCTGCTGACCGGCGGCTCAGGCTTCGTCCTCGGCACGGTGCTCGGCGTGCTCGTGCTGGGCCTCATCCAGACGCTGATCACCTTCGACGGCCGGCTCAGCTCCTGGTGGACGAAGATCGTGATCGGCGCGCTGCTGTTCGCGTTCATCCTGCTCCAGCGGCTGATCACCCCACGCAAGCGATGAACACCGACCAGCCGGGCCGCGGCAGCGCCCCGGCCAGTCCGCCGAGCAGGGCCGGTTCGCCCCGGCCCGGCTTGGCCGCCGCCGCGGCGGGCACGCCGTCCGGTGGGGGCGGGGCTGATCGGTGGCGCCGGCTTGTGGGGTTGGGGTCGCTTAGCCGCGGGGGTCGAACCGCGCCCGGGACGCCGGCTTCCTTCCACCGCCACGCCCCAACTGCGTCCAGGACGGAAACGCCCCTCCGCCACCGCGGCCCGACCGTGCCCGGGACGGAAACCAGCACGTCGGCGTCCCCTCGCCACCCGGGCCCGACCGCGCCCCGGACGGAACCCGGCACGCGAGAAGGGTCGGCGTCCGTTCGCCGCAGTGGCCCAACCGCATCCGGGGCGGACACGAGCATCTCGGTGTCTCCTCGCCACCGCAGCCCGACCGCGTCTCGGACAGAAACCAGCACGTGTGTGAGGCCGGCGTCCCTCCGCAACCGCGACCCGCGGGCGCGCACAAGCCTGCACACCGCGCGCACCAGTGCGAACGGCCACTCGCTCGCCGCACCCTCCCTCGCCAGGGACCAGGAATAGTGCGGCGTCAACGGGTCACCGTCGCGGACCGCCAGGCCGGAATTACGCTCCCGGTCCACCGCCGCCTGCCGCCTGCGGGAGCCGGCCGCGGATCAGGCGGCGGCCTACCCGCGCAGTTCGCCACCGCCGGCCACGGCGCCGGTCGATGCGTCCTCGGGGATCGTGTCGCGAAGCGCGTGCCACCACCACTGGGCAGCCAGCGCGGGCAGCTCGCCTCCGCGGACCTCAGCGCCGGCCGGTGTCCCCGCGTGCACCGTGTCGCGAAGCGCCTGCCGCCGGCGCCACGTAGTCTTGCCAGCGGCAGCCGCCACCACGACCCGCGCGACCGATCCCTCCACTATGGACCCCCGCGGGCCGCGCTGAGAACGATCACACGGGCACCAACCTGGCACGATCGGGGCGGCCTGACGGAGCCGCGCCCGCGAGTTGCCATTCCACCGCAAATCGGCCACCGGGTCCGCGACGGCCCAGGTCGGGACGGGGTTCCACTCGCTGGCGCTACCGGGTCGGACTCGTTACGAGACCGTGACGCCGGGATGCCACCAAGGGGCCTTGACGGCACAGATGTGAGCGCTAACAATGTGGCTCTACCTGATCATCATGCGTGGATGCGACCTGTCCCGGAGGGGAGATAACGTGAACAGAAAGCTCCTGGCTGCTCTGGGCGGCGCCGTCCTGGCGCTCAGCCTCGCGGCCTGTGGCGGTGAGGGCGCCGGTGGGGACACCGACACCTCAGGTCAGGACCCTAAGGACCTGACCATCGGCGTCTCGATGCCCACACAGACCTCGGAGCGCTGGATCGCCGACGGCAACTCGGTCAAGGAGAAGCTGGAGGGCAAGGGGTACAAGGTCGACCTGCAGTACGCGGGTGACGACATCCCCACCCAGTCCCAGCAGGTCGACCAGATGATCACGCAGGGCGCGGACGTCCTGATCATCGCCGCCATCGACGGCACGGCGCTGAGCGGCCAGCTGCAGGCGGCCGCCGACAAGAAGATCCCGGTGATCGCCTACGACCGGCTGATCCGGGACAGCAAGAACGTCGACTTCTACGTCAGCTTCGACAACTACAAGGTCGGCGTTGCGCAGGCCAACGCGCTGCTGACCGGTCTGGGGCTGCAGACCAAGGACGGCGCCAAGGGCGACAAGACCGGGCCGTTCAACATCGAGCTCTTCGCCGGCTCGCTCGACGACAACAACGCCCACTTCTTCTTCGACGGCGCGATGGACACGCTCAAGCCGTTCATCGACAACAAGTCGCTGGTGGTCAAGTCGGGCCAGACCAACATCGAGAAGGTGGCCATCCTGCGCTGGCAGCAGGAGACCGCGCAGAAGCGCATGGAGGACCTGCTGACCTCCACGTACAACGACGGCAGCAAGGTCAACGGCGTGCTGTCGCCGTACGACGGCCTGTCCCGCGGCATCATCACCGCCCTGCAGAACGCGGGCTACGGCACGGCCGCCAACCCGATCCCGGTGGTGACCGGCCAGGACGCCGAGATCGCGTCGGTCAAGCTGATCAATGACGGCGTGCAGAGCTCGACGATCTTCAAGGACACCCGGCTCCTCGCCGAGCAGGCCGTCATCGCGGCCGAGGCGTTCCTGAAGAAGCAGGCGCCGCAGGCCAACGACACAAAGACGTACGACAATGGCGTCAAGGTCGTGCCGTCGTACCTGCTGCCCGTGGTGACCGTCTACAAGGACGACATCAAGAAGGAGCTCATCGACTCCGGCTACTACACGGCGGAGGAAGTCGCCGCCGGCCAGGCCAAGTAACGGAACCGGTCGGGCTCGGCGGGGCACGACCGCCGGGCCCGACACCTGGCTGTTGGCCGGTGACGAAGGAGGACGGATGGACGACGACGTACTGCTCGAGATGCGCGGGATCACCAAGCGCTTCCCCGGTGTGACGGCCCTCGAGGACGTGTCGCTCGCCGTCCGGCGCGGGGAGATCCACGCGATCTGCGGTGAAAACGGGGCGGGCAAGTCGACCCTGATGAAGGTGCTGTCCGGGGTGTACCCGACGGGCAGCTACGACGGCGAGATCGTCTTCGACGGGCGGGCGGTGCACTTCGGCGGCATCCGCGACAGCGAGGCCGTCGGGATCGTCATCATCCACCAGGAGCTGGCCCTGGTGCCCTACCTGTCGATCGCGGAAAACATCTTCCTCGGCAACGAGCGGCGCGGGCGCGGCGGTTTCATCGACTGGAACCGCACCAACGCCGACGCGGGACGGCTGCTGACCTCCGTCGGCCTGGACGAAAACCCGGTCTCCCCCGTGATCCAGCTGGGCGTCGGCAAGCAGCAGCTGGTCGAGATCGCCAAGGCACTGTCCAAAGAGGTGCGCCTGCTGATCCTCGACGAGCCGACGGCGGCGCTCAACGACATCGACTCCGCGCACCTGCTGAACCTGCTGCGGCGGCTGCGCGACGAGGGCATCACCTGCATCATGATCTCGCACAAGCTCAACGAGATCACCGCGATCGCCGACTCCACGACCGTGATCCGCGACGGCCGCACGGTCGAGACGATCGACATGCGCGCCGGCGACGTGACCCAGGAGCGGATCATCCGCGGCATGGTCGGCCGCGACCTGGACAGCTTCTACCCCGACCGGGTCTCCACGCCCGGCGACGAGGTGCTGCGGATCGAGGACTGGACCGTGTGGCATCCGGTCCAGCCCCGCAAGGTGGTCGACGGCGCCAGCCTCACGGTGCGGGCCGGCGAGGTCGTCGGCATCGCCGGGCTGATGGGCGCCGGACGCACCGAGCTCGCGATGAGCGTGTTCGGCCGCTCGTACGGGCGGGACATCAGCGGCCGCCTCTTCATGCACGGCCGGCCGGTCAAGGCGCGCAGCGTCGCGGAGGCGATCGACAACGGCATCGCGTACGCGACCGAGGACCGCAAGCGGTACGGCCTCAACCTCATCGCCGACGTGCGGGCCAACGTCTCAGCCGCGGCGCTCGGCAAGCTCTCCACCGCCGGCTGGGTCAACGGCAACGAGGAGATCAAGATCGCCGAGGAGAGCCGGCAGGACATGAACATCAAGACGCCAAGCGTCATGGACCCGGTAGGCACGCTGTCCGGCGGCAACCAGCAGAAGGTGGTGCTGTCGAAGTGGCTGTTCACCGACCCGGACGTGCTGATCCTGGACGAGCCCACCCGCGGCATCGACGTCGGCGCCAAGTACGAGATCTACACGATCATCAACCGCCTCGTCGCGCAGGGCAAGGCGGTCATCGTGATCTCGTCCGAGCTGCCCGAGCTGCTCGGGATGTGCGACCGGATCTACACGCTCTCGGCCGGGCGGATCACCGGTGAGCTGCCGGTCGACCAGGCCACCCAGGAAAACCTCATGGCGCTCATGACGAAGGAGAAGGAGCTCGCCGGATGACCAGCATCAAGCCCGACGCGACACCGGAGCTCGCGTCGTCCGGGAGTGCCCCCGCCGTGGCGTTGCACGCCGGCACCAGCGACCCGCGCACGCTCATCCTGCGCAACCTGCGGCAGAGCGGCATCTACATCGCGTTCGTCGTCATCGTGGCGCTCTTCGCGTTCCTGACCGACGGCGTGCTGCTCAGCCCCGGCAACATCACCAACATCGTGCTCCAGTACTCGTACATCCTGGTGCTCGCGATCGGCATGGTCATCCTGATCATCGCCGGGCACATCGACCTGTCGGTGGGCTCGGTGGTCGCGCTGACCGGCGCGGTCTCCGCCGTGCTGGTCATCCAGCAGGGGTACCCGTGGTGGGTCGGCGTCGCGGCCGCCCTCGCCGTCGGTGTCGCGGTCGGCGCGTGGCACGGCTTCTGGGTGGCGTACGTGGGCATGCCCGCGTTCATCGTCACGCTCGCCGGCATGCTGCTCTTCCGCGGCCTGACCCTGCAGGTGCTCGACAACATCTCGCTCTCGCCGTTCCCGAGCGAGTACCAGAAGGTCGCCAGCGGCTTCCTCAACGGCCTGCTCGGCGGGCAGGGCTACGACGCGTTCACCCTGCTCATCGCGGCCGTCGCCGTGATCGGGTACGCGGTGAGCGTGTTCCGCACCCGCCTGGCCCGGATCCGGTACCAGCAGTCGGTGGAGTCGTTCCCCCTGTTCGTCGCACGGGTGCTGCTGGTCGGCGCGGTGGTCATGTACTTCGCCTGGCAGCTGGCCCACGCCCGCGGCCTGCCGATCGTGCTGATCATCCTGGCCGTGCTGGTGATCGCGTACGGGCTGATGACCCAGAACACCGTCTTCGGCCGCCAGGTGTACGCGATCGGCGGCAACCTGTCCGCCGCCACGCTCTCCGGCGTGAAGGTGCGCAAGGTCAACTTCTGGATATTCGTGAACATGGGGCTGCTCGCCGGTACCGCCGGCGTCATTTACTCCTCGCGTTCCAACGGCGCGCAACCGGCCGCCGGCAACATGTTCGAGCTCGATGCGATCGCCGCCGCGTTCATCGGCGGAGCGGCCGTGGCCGGCGGCGTCGGCACCGTCGTCGGTGCCATGGTCGGCGGTCTGATCATGGCGGTGATGAGCAACGGCATGCAGCTCATGGGCATCGACCAGTCGACGCAGTCCGTGGTGAAGGGCCTGGTCCTGCTCCTCGCGGTGGCGTTCGACATCTACAACAAGCGCCGCGCCGGGGCCACCCGCTGACGCACGGCGCCACACCTTCGAAGGGACCGCTGTGACCGGAGATCCGTACACCGGCAAGGAAGTCTGGTTTCTCACCGGCAGCCAGGGGCTCTACGGCGAGGAGACCCTGCACCAGGTCGCCGAGCAGTCCCAGCGGGTTGCGGCCGCCCTGGACGAGGGCGGCTGCATACCGGCCAGGGTCGTCTGGCAGCCGGTGCTGACCAGCGCGGATGCCATCCGCCAGGTGATGGGTCGGGCCAACGAAGACCCGGCATGTATCGGCGTGATCGCGTGGATGCACACCTTCTCCCCCGCCAAGATGTGGATCTCCGGGCTGGACACCCTCCGCCGCCCGCTGCTGCACCTGCACACACAGGCCGACGCCGCCCTGCCGTGGGCGACGATCGACATGGACTTCATGAACCTCAACCAGGCCGCGCACGGCGACCGCGAGTTCGGCTTCGCGCTGACCCGCCTGCGCGTGCCGCGTACCACCGTCGCCGGCCACGTGAGCGACCCTTCGGTCGCGGCCCGGATCGGGTCCTGGGCGCGTGCCTGCGCCGGCGTGGCCGAGGCGCGGTCGCTGCGCCTGGCCCGGTTCGGCGACAACATGCGGGACGTCGCGGTGACCGAGGGCGACAAGGTCGAGGCCGAGCTGCGGGTCGGTGTCTCGATCAACACCTGGGGCGTCAACGACCTCGTCCAGGTGGTCGAGGGGGTCAAGGCCGGCGAGGTCGACACGCTGATCGAGGAGTACCTCGACACGTACGACATGGCCCCGGACCTGCGGCCGGGCGGTGACCGGCACGAGAGCGTGCGCTACCAGGCGCGGGTCGAGGCGGCGCTGCGGGCGTTCCTGGAGGAGGGCTCGTTCAAGGCGTTCACCACCAACTTCGAGGACCTCGGCGGGCTGCGCCAGCTGCCCGGACTCGCGGTGCAGCGGCTGATGGCCGCCGGGTACGGCTTCGGCGGCGAAGGCGACTGGAAGACCTCGGCGCTGCTGCGGATCCTCAAGGTGGTCGGCGCCGGCCGTCCGGGCGGGACGTCCTTCATGGAGGACTACACGTACCACCTCGCGCCCGGCACCCCGAAGGTCCTCGGCGCGCACATGCTCGAGGTCTGCCCCACGATCGCCGGCGAGCGGCCGCGCGTCGAGGTGCACCCGCTGTCGATCGGCGGGCGGGAGGACCCGGCGCGGCTGGTGTTCACCGCGGCGACCGGGCCCGGCGTGGTGGTCGGGTGGGCCGACCTCGGCGACCGCTTCCGGTGGGTGGCCAACGACATCGACCTGGTCAGCCCGGACGCGCCGCTGCCCAACCTGCCGGTCGCCCGTGCGGTCTGGGAGCCGCGCCCGGACTTCGGCACGTCCACCGAGGGGTGGCTGTCGGCCGGCGGTCCGCACCACACGGTGCTGTCCACGGCGGTACAGGGCGACGAGGTCCAGATCATTGCCGACCACCTCGGCATCGAGCTGGTGCACATCGACGCCGACACCACCCGCCGCGGCCTCGCGAAGGAGCTGCGGTGGAACGCGGCGTACCACCGGCTGGCCCAGGGATTGTGAACTCGACCTGAACGGCAGGTTGCGCAGGGGTGACCCCGTGTCCAGGATCATGGGATGGCTGAACTTGACCGGCGTACCCTCCTCCGCGGCGGCGTGGCCGCGGGTGGTGCACTGATCGGCGGACCGTTCCTCGGGTTCGTCAACCGTTCTTCCGCCGCGGCCTCCACCACACCGTCACCAAGGCTCGGGCCGGTCCCGGACCTGCGCGACGGCAAGGTGCGGCTGTGGCTGCCCGACGGCTTCCACTACCGCTCGTTCCACGACACCGAGTTTCCCGTCACGCTCGACGACGGCACCGCCCTTCCCGGCCGGCACGACGGCATGGGCTCCTTCCGCGGCCGGGACGGGCGGTACATCCTGGTCCGCAACCACGAGGTCAACAACCCCGGCCCGGCCTTCGGCGACGCGGGCCGGGCCTACGACCCGATGGCGCAGGGTGGGACCACCACGGTCGAGGTGACGCGGTACGGCGAGGTGGTGCGCTCATACACCAGCTGCAACGGCACGATGATGAACTGCTCGGGCGGGCGCATGCCGTGGGGCAGTTGGGTCACCTGCGAGGAGACGGTGAACGGGCCGGACGTGGGCCCGGACTTCACCGGCGCGTCAAACGTGCCGCTCACCCGGCCGCACGGCTACGTCTTCGAGGTGCCGGCCGGCGGCCGGGCCAGCGGCGAGCCGCTCACCGCGGCGGGGCGTTTCGCGCACGAGTCGGTGGCCTACGACCCGGAGTTCGGGCACCTCTACCTCACCGAGGACAACTTCGGCTGGCCGTCGGGCTTCTACCGGTACCGGCCGCGGCGGCATCCGCGTTCGGCCGGGCGGCTGGACAACCACGGCCGGCTGCAGATGCTCAAGGTCCGCGGGCGGTCCAACCTGGACCTGGCGGCCTCGTCCGGGCAGCGCTTCCACCGTGTCGAGTGGGTGGACATCGACGACCCGGCGCCCACCTTCCCGTACACGCCCGGCCAGCAGGCGCCGACCACAAACGACGCGGCGCTGACCCACGTGGCGCGGCAGGGGTGGGCGCAGGGCGCGGCGTACTTCTCCCGGCTGGAGGGCTCGGCCTACGACGACGGCGTCGTCTACTTCACCTCCACGCAGGGCGGCGGCCCGGCGGAGACGTCGCTGGGGCCGATCGCCGACGGGTACGGCAACGGCAGCGGGCAGATCTGGGCGTACCACATCCGCACGTCGACGCTCCGGCTCGTGTACGAGTCACCCGGCCCGGACGTGCTCGACTTCCCGGACAACGTGACCACCAGCCCGCGGGGCACGCTCGTGGTCTGCGAGGACAACACCAACGACAACTACATTCGCGGCCTCACCCGCCGCGGCCAGCTCTTCGACATCGCCCTCAACCGGCTCACGAGCAGCACCGGGACCGACCGGTCGGGCGACGAGTTCGCCGGTTCCACGTTCAGCCCGGACGGCCACACCCTGTTCGTGAACATCCAGGCAAGTCGCGGTATGACGTTCGCGATCTGGGGGCCGTGGCGCCGCATCGGCGTGTAGCGCCGTTACAACTCCTCCTCCGGCCCGTCGGCGTCCTCGGTGAGGTCGTCGACGGGCACGGAGATGTTCTCGGCCGTGTCCTCCAGGTCCTCCAGGCGCCGGTCGGGGACGGTGCCCTCACCGGCGTAGCCGTACGGGTCCGGCTCATGCGCTGTACTCACGGCGCGCGGGGTACCCGTCACGGCCCCCGATATGCATGCTTTCTGGACGTATCGGATGCGCGGCGGTGGGTAGCCATCCCCTCATCGACGATGAGGAGGACTGACGGATGGCTCAGCAGACGGAACGCGACGGCGGGATCCGCACGGGTCCGGACACCTCGCGGTCGCTGCGGTACGCGCAGGAGATCACGTCGACCGACCAGCGGCCCGAACGTCCCGGCCGGAGCCTGGTCACCACCGGGCACGAGGTGATCCGCCAGTGGGCCGAACGCCGCGACGCCGCGCCCGCGACGATCTCCGGCACCGAACACGACGAGCGGGCCGGCGTGCTGACCTTCGACTTCCCGCTGGGCGACAGCGGCGAGCGGCTGTACCAGATCAGCTGGGACGATTGGTTCAGGACGTTCGACGAGCGCCACCTCAACTTCATCTACCAGGAGGAACGCAGCGACGGCCGGCAGAGCAACTTCTTCCGGCTGGAAAGCCCGTGCCGCGAGGACGCGTGAGCGCGGGCGGGCGGCGACCCCGGGTCCTGCTCTACACCGGCGTCGACGCGGTGGGCGGCGCGGAGGTCGCGCTGGGCAACCTGGTCGGTGGGCTCGGCGACACCTATGAGGTACACGTCGCCGGCACCGACGAGACGGTGGTGCGGTGGCTGGCCGCGCACCGACCGGGCCTGGCCCACCACGTGACCGGCGGCGGAGGCGCCCGCGCCCACGCACGGCTGCTGCGCCACGTCCGCCCCGACGTGGTGCAGGCCAACCTGGAGGTACCGTGGGCGTCCCCGACCCTGCTGGCCACGGCACTCGCCCTGCGGCGGCCGCGCGTGGTGGCGGTACACCACATGGCCGCCCGCACGGTCGACCTGCCGCTGCTGCTCCGGACCCGCGCCCTGGCCCTCCGCCTGGACGCCAACGTGGCCGTCAGCGCCGACGGCGCCCGCCGTGTGGAGGACTTCTACGCCCTGGGCCGCGGCTCGCTCCACGTCATCCACAATGGAGTCCCGCTGGGCGGCAACGCTGCCCGCCCACGCTTGTCACCCGCCGCAGGCCGTGCCGGCCAGCCCAACGCCGACGCTCGCTCCATCGTGGACCGTGCTGTGCATCCCGACGCGGACCCTGGCTCTGGCGGGTGGCCTGACGCGGACGCCGGCCCCGTCTTGGGCCGTGGCGGGCAGCCCGACGCCGGCTCGGACGGCTGGCCCGACGCGGACGCCCGCTCCTTCGTGGGCGGTGTCGGGCAGCCCGACGCCGGCTCTGGTGGGTGGCCCGACGCGGACGCCGCCCCGGTCTGGGGCCGTGTCGGGCAGCCCGACGCGGACCCTGCCTCCGGTGGGTGGCCCGACGCGGACGCCGCGTCGGTCGTGGCCTGTGTCGGGCGGCTCGACCCGGTCAAAGGCCAGGATGTGCTCATCGGCGCGCTGCCCCGCCTGCCCGGCGTGCGGGCAAGGCTGATCGGCGCGGGGGCGCAGGAGCCGGCCCTGCGCGCCCAGGCAGCACGGCTCGGCGTCGCCGACCGGGTCGAGCTGACCGGCTGGACCGACCGCGTCGACGAGCACCTGCGCGACGTGGACATCTACGTGCAGCCGTCCCGCTACGAGACCCTCGGCCTGGCCCTCATCGAGGCGATGGGCGCCGGCCTGCCGTGCGTCGCCACCGCCACCGGCGGCGTGCCCGAAGTGCTGGACGGCGGCCGCTGCGGACACCTGGTGCCGACCGGCGACACCGCCGCGCTCGCCGACGCCATCGGCCGGCTGGCGGCCGACCCCGCACGCAGGCGGCGGCTCGGCCGGCAGGCGCGGGAGCGGGCGCTGGCCGCCTTCACGGCGGAACGGATGGCACGGCGCTACGAGTCGCTGTGGGCCGAGGTGCTCGCCGCTCCCCCGGCCAGCCGGCTGCGACCGCACCCGCCGAAGCCGTGACCGCCCGCCGGCAACCCGCAGCGCGGCCGGCGGCACCGGCTCCCGGCGGCGCGCCCGCTCAGACCCCGGACCCGGCGGCTCCGCGCCACCCATCGCCGCCAACCCGACCGGCGACACCGGCGACACCAAGCCCGGGCACCCGGCTCAGCCCAGACCCGGACCCGGCGGCTCCGCGCGATCCGACGCCGCCCACCCGACCAGCGCGACACGGGCCCCGGTCCCGGCGCGCGCCCCTCGGCCCCGGCTGGCGGCATCGTGCTGGTCCAACGCCGGCGGCACCCCGCGACCCCCGGTCCGGGCCGGCCCGTGATCCGGTGCCACCCGGGCGGGCCGGCCCGGTCGCGACCCCGCGCCGCTCCCCCGAAGGTCGGCATTGACGGGCGTCGGCGTCTTGCCCTAGCCTCGCCCGGAGAAAGGAAACCGCTTTCTTCCGGAGGTGTATGGACGAATCGCCCCGGTCGACCCGCGTGGACGGTCATCCTCCGTCCCCGGCTCTCCGCTCGTTGACCTGGGCACTCTTGCGCGTTCCAGACCGGCAAGAGTTCCCGTTGGAAGGTCACGACACATGTCTGTTCGAGCAATCAGCAAATGGCGTGGCGGCATCATCGTCGGGGCGGCCGCGGCCGTGCTCGTCGTCGCCGGCGTCGGCGGCGCGCACCTCGCCGCGGCCGACGCGCCGCCGGCTACCGGCCAGGTGACGCTCACCGCGACCATGGCGGTCAGCGGCACGTTCGACGGCACCAACCGCCGGTTCGTCGGCGGCGGCGACCTCGGTGGCGGCGGTCAGGACGAGGGGCAGGACCCGCTGTTCCGCCTCGCCGACGGCGCCACCCTCGCCAACGTCATCATCGGCGCGCCCGCCGCGGACGGGGTGCACTGCCAGGGCACCTGCACGCTGCGCAACGTCTTCTGGGAGGACGTGGGCGAGGACGCCGCCACGTTCCGGGGCAGCGGGGCGACCGTCGTGGTGGACGGCGGCGGGGCGAGCGGCGCCGAGGACAAGGTGTTCCAGGACAACCGGGGCGCGGGCGGCTCCGTCACGATCCGCGACTTCGAGGTCGAGGACTTCGGCAAGCTGTACCGGTCCTGCGGCAACTGCTCCACCCAGGCCCGCCGCGACGTGGTGCTCAGCAACGTCACCGCGACCGCGCCGGGCGGCGTGCTGGTCGGCATCAACGTCAACTTCGGCGACACCGCGCGGCTGTCCGGCATCACCGTCAACGGCGGCGACATCGGGCTCTGCGACCTGTTCGAGGGCAACGACAGCGGTGACGAGCCGGAGAAGGTCGGTGAGGGTCCGGACGGCGTGAGCTGCGTCGTGTCATAGGGCCACGGGTCCCCGCGGGCCGGCGCGGCCGGCCGGCGGGGGCCGCTACCGGTTCGCGGCGGTGCGCATCAGCAGCCGGTTCACCGCCCACAGGACGACGCCCGCGAGCAGCAGCCACAGCGCGAGCACGTAGATCGACGCCTCGCGGGTGATCGGCAGCAGGAACACCGCGGAGACCAGCGCGCCGAGCACCAGTACCACCGTCGGGGCCCGGAAATGGTCGTGCGCGACCGGATCGCGGCGCAGGACCAACGCGGCGATGTTGACCAGAAGGAAGACCGCGGTCAGCAGCAGCACCGTGGTGTCCGACAGGTCGCCGAGGTCGTCGACGGTGGCCAGCAGCAGGACTGACAGCCCGGTCGTGAACGCGATGGCGACCCACGGCGTGCGCCGCGCGGTCAGGCGGCCGAACACGCCGGGGAGTACGCCGCGGCCGGCCATGCCGTAGAGCAGGCGGGAGGCCATCAGCATGTTGATGAGCATCGTGTTGGAGACCGCGAAGATCGAGACGGCGGAGAAGATCTCGTCGGCGGGCAGGTCGGGCGCGCCGCGGCGGACGACCTCCAGCAGCGGGCCGCTGGACTCGGTGAGCACGTCGAGCGGGACGGTCATCGCGGCGGTGAAGGCGACCAGCAGGTACACGACGGCGGCCAGCAGCAGCCCCGTGATCATGGCGGGCGGGAAGGAGCGGCTCGGTTCCTTCGTCTCCTCGGCCAGGTTGACCGAGTCCTCGAAGCCGAGGAACGCGTAGAAGGCGGTGGCCGCCCCGGCGAGCACGCCGGTCACGACGCCGAAGCCCGAGCCGGCGAACTCGAACGCCTGCGCGGGGTCGCCGTCCCCGCCGGCCAGCACGACCGCGCCGATGCCGATCACGAACAGCAGGCCGGCGAGCTCGACGAGCGTGATGGCGATGTTGACCCGGACCGACTCGGCCACGCCCCACAGGTTGATGGCCGCGACGAGCAGGATCGCCACGACTCCGATGAGGACGGTGGGCGGGGACTCGACCCCGGTGAGGCCGGTGAAGTAGTCGCCGCCGACCCGGCTGGCCGCGAACGTGGCCGAGGTGACGCCGGAGGCCATGATGGCGAACGTGACGAGGAACGTCAGGAACGGCAGGCCGAACGCCCGGTCGGTGTAGAGGGCGCCGCCGGCGGCCTGCGGGTACTTGGTGACAAGTTCGAGGTACGCGAACGCGGTGAGGAACGCGAGCGCGAACGCCACCAGGAACGCCAGCCAGATCGCCCCGCCCACCTCGCCGCCGACGTCGCCGGTCAGCGAGTAGACGCCGGCGCCGAGGACGTCGCCGAGGATGAAGAACGCCAGCATCGGCCGGCTGATCACGCGGCGCAGGCGCTCGTCGTGGCCGGTCCCGGACTCCGTCGTGGTCACATCGCGGCAAATACCCAACGCGGCGGCGCGTGAAGCCGGGAGGATCAGGTCAGCCGCACCGACAGTCCCTTGCCGCCGAACTCCTCGCATACGTATGCGGGCTCCGCCTCCGTGCTCAGCGCCTCGTCGTACCGGTAGCCGATCTCGGCGAACTCCCGGGTCGCGCCCTCCTTGACCCGCCCGGTCACCAGCCACCGCGCGAACGCGCCCCGCGCGATCTTCGCGTGGACGACCACGAACTTGGCCTGGCCGGAGGCCGCGTCGACGGTGAGGAAGCGGGGCGTGACGACCCGCGCGGGGTCGACGTGCGGCACGACGGTCTTGCTGTACTCGTTGGCGGCGAGGTTGACGATCCGCCCCTTGGCCGGCAGCTGCTCGGCGATGGCCTTGCCCCAGAACGTGTAGAGGTTCGCGTACGGCCCGCGCGGGAGGCGGTATCCCATCTCGAGGCGGTACGGGCTGATGCCGTCGAACGGGCGCAGGATGCCGTAGAGGCCGGAGAGGATGCGCAGGTGCCGGTCCGCGTACGTGCGGTCGGCGGCGGCGAACGTGTCGACCTGCAGCCCGCTGTAGATGTCGCCGACGAAGGTGGCGGCGGCGGGCGACTGGCGGTCGGGCTTGGTGCTCCACTCGGCGTGCAGGTCGCGGACCTTCGTCGCGAGGTCGGCGGAGACCTTCATGACGCGGGCCAGCTCGGCCGGCGAGAGGGTCCGCAGGTAGGCGACGAGCTCCTCGGCCCGGTCGAGCAGGGCCGGCCTTCCGGTGGGTGCGGGGCCCGACGTGGGCGGGCGCATCGTCTTGGAGCTGTGCATCAATATGATCATGGTTCTGGCGGTACCTCCGAATCGAGGTCATTATGCCGCCAGGCGGCGCCGGCACCGGCCGGCGGCGGGCGCGCCGGCCGGTGCGGGTCGCTCAGAAGTCGCTGGGCCGGGTGTAGTAGATGGCCCTGCGGTCGTGGTACTCGGACACCGAGTAGATGCGCTGGTCCCAGGTGTCGAAGCTGAGGTCCTCGCAGCCCCTGGCCGCTGACACGTACGCGCCGCTGGTCAGCGAGGTGCCGCTGACCTGGTAGCGCCAAAGCTTGCCGTAGTTGCTCGCGCCGTCGCTCGCGTTCAGGTAGACCGTGCTCCCGCCCACCGACGCGCCACCCTGGATGTGGTCGATCGGCAGGTTGAAGGCGTCGACGGCCCACCCGTTTGCTATCCCGCTCGCCGGGCTGGTGGCCGCTTGACTGCCCAGCTGCCAGCGGGCCAGGCGACCGGGCTGCGAGCGGTCACTCGGGCAGTACTCGCCGGCGAGCAGGTAACGGGCCGCGCGGTCGACGCTCAGGTACGAGAACTTCATCGGGAAGCCGACGCCCTGGCAGTCGGTGGCGTGGCCGGTGCCGTCGCGCCGCCACTCCCCACGGCCGGCCAGACCCACCGGTACCCGTGGCTGTACCAGACGTTGCTGTGCCGCCCGACCTTGGTCTTGTCGCTGATGTTGGTGGGCCGGTTGGTGGGGTTCAGCTGCTCGTTGAGGTCGAAGATCTTGCGGGTGTCGAAGACCCGCATGCCGTACCGGGTGTCGGCCACGTACAGGAAGTTGCCGTACAGGGCGATGCCGCCGGCGTGCATGTGGGTGGCGTGGAAGGACGGGTTGTCGGAGCTGTTGAAGAACGGCTCGACGAGCAGCACGTTGCGGTACCCCACGTGCGGCGTGTAGACGCTGATCCGCACGCCCTTGTCCGCCGCCTCGTCGGTGTTCGGCCCGTCCTGGCAGCCCTGGTTGGGACGCCCCCAGTCGGTGCCCTGCGTGCCGGTGCTGCACCCGTCGTACCAGCTGACCAGGATCTTCGACGCGGACCCGCCGGTGGCGTCGTTTGTCGTCGTGATGCCCTGCGGGATCCACTCCTCGGCGCTGTTGTCGCCGGCGGAGAAGCACAGCGGCGTCGCGTTCGGCGGCAGCGGGTCGGAGCAGCTCGGCTGGATGACGAGGTCGCTGGAGTTGGTGATCTCGCTCAGCGTGTCCGTGCCGATGTCGGTGGCCTCGATCTGGCCGATGACGTTCCGGTAGGTGCCGGTGACGTCGCCCTCGGCGGCCTCGAACCAGCTCAGGTGGTAGTCCTCGGGCGCGGCGAGCGCGGGCCGGGCGACGATCAACGTGCCCGTCACCGCGAGCGCCGCGGCCGCGAGGAACGTGGTCAGGCGTCGGATCATGGGACCTCCCCGTGGGTGTTCCGCAGGACGCCAGGATAGGAACGGGTCCGGGCCCGCGTGTCCGGTGCGGCCGTTCGGGCTTGTTCGGAACCGTTCGCACCCCGCCTGAGCAGCCCGGACAGCGCGCCGTTCTGTCCCGGACAGGGATCGCCTTGCCGGACAGGGGCGGCCGACGCCACGCTCGGGGTTCCCGCTACACGGGGAAGCGGGAAACACGGGGGTACACAGTGGTCAGTGACCTCGATCCGGCCGGTGCGCGGTGCAGCGCCGAGTACGTGCTGTGCCTGCGCCGCCGCCGGGAAGCCGCGGGCCTCACGTACCGCCAGCTCGCGCGGCGGGCGCGGGCGACGCGGGAGTCGCTGCCGCCGAGCACCGTCGCCACCATGCTGCACCGGAACACGCTGCCGAGCCGGGACCTCGTCGCCGCGTACATCCGCGCGTGCGGCGGCGACGACGGCGAGGTGGCCACCTGGCTGGACGCCCGCAGCCGGCTCGCGATGGCGGCGGTGCCGGCGCCCTTTGTGGACGGTTCGCGGGCGGCCGGCGGCGCTCCCGCACGGTCGCGCGGGCCGGTGCGGGAGGCCGACGCCGGAGGGAGCACCGTGGACGGTACCGCGGTCCGCCCGGCCACCGGAGGCGACGTCACGCGGCTGCTCGCGCTGCGGCGGCGGCTGGAGGCGCAGCCGGATCCGGGCGGCCCGGGCTTCCACGTCGTCGCCGATCCGGGTGGGGACGAGCCGCTCGCCGGGTACGCCCGCGTCGAGGTCGACCCGCACTGGCTCACCGGCCGCCTCGTCCTCGGGGTGGACGCGCGGTGGCGGGGGCGTGGGATCGGCACCCGCCTGGCCCGCGCGGCGGTCGACGAGTGCCGCCGGCGCGGGCTGCGACGCGTCGAGCTGACGGCGGCCACGCACCACCAGGCCGCGGTCCGGCTGCTGCTGGCGTGCGGCTTCCAGATCGAGGGGCTGCGCCGTGCGTCGCTCGTCGTCGACGGCCGCGACGTGGACGAGTACTACCTCGGGCTGCTGCTCGCGTAGCCGCCTACCGCAGGTCGCGGAAGAACTCCCGCAGGTCGGCGAGGAGTGCCGCCGGTTCCTCGATGGCGGCGAAGTGCCCGCCGCGGTCGACGTCGGTCCAGCGGGTGATGGTGTTCTCGGCCTCGGCGTAGCGGCGGATCCCCACGTCGTGGGCGAACACGATCGCGCCGGTGGGCACGCCCGAGTTGGTCTTCGGCTCGCCCCATCCGCCGGCGCTCGCGTACCCCACCAGGGCCGCGCTGCCCGCGGTGCCGGTCAGCCACCACAGTGTCGCGTTGGTGAGCAGCCAGTCGCGGTCGACGACGTCCTCGGGCAACGCCTCCCGCGGGTACGTCCACTCGCGGAACTTGTCCATGATCCACGCAAGCTGCCCGGCCGGCGAGTCGGTGAGGCCGTAGGCGAGCGTCTGCGGCCGGGTGGACTGGATGGCGATGTAGCCGTACTCCTCCCGCATGAACGCCTCGGTCCGCCGTACCCGGTCCCGCTCGACCTCGGTCAGCGCGGCCATCTCCTCCTCGGAGAGCGGGACCGGCGGAACCGGTCCGGGCCCGCCGTTGACGTGCACGCCGGCGACCCGCTCCGGCGCGACCCGCCCCAGGTCGGGGCTGACCCCCGCGCCGATGTCGCCGCCGTGCGCGCCGAACCGCTCGTACCCCAGCCGCCGCATCAGCTCGGCCCAGGCCCGCGCGGTCCGCGTGGTGTCCCACCCGGTGTCGGCGGTCGGCCCGGACAGGCCGAAGCCCGGCAGGGACGGGATCACCACGTCGAACGCGTCGGCCGGGTCGCCGCCGTGCGCGCCCGGGTCGGTCAACGGCCCGATCAGGTCCAGGAACTCGAACACCGAGCCCGGCCACCCGTGGGTGAGTACCAGCGGGAGGGCGCGCGGCAGGGGCGAGCGCACGTGCAGGAAGTGGATCCGCTGCCCGTCGATCTCGGTGACGAACTGCGGGTGTGCGTTGAGCTTCGCCTCGGCGGCCCGCCAGTCGTACCCGGTACGCCAGTGCTCGGCGAGGTCGCGCAGCCACGCCACGGGCACGCCGGTGTCCCAGCCGTCACCGGGCAGCGGTACCGGCCACCGGGTGGCGGCGAGCCGCGCGCGCAGGTCGTCGAGGCGCTCTTCCGGGATTTCCACGCGGTATGGAGTGATCATGAAACTCACGCTACGAGCCGGTTAGGTCAGCTTCGGTCCTCGCTGTACCTCGCGTGGCAGGTTTTCGTCAAAGCTGCTGGGCCTTCGCGTACCGGGACGGTGGCAGCCCGACGAGGCCGGCGAAGTCGCGGCCGCGTAGCGCCCGGCCGCGGTCGCCGGCCTAGACGGCGATGAACGCGGCGATCAGGCCGTACTCGATCGCGGTGGCGGCGGTGGCGAGCGCCTGCGCGCCGCCCGACGCGGCGGCGATCAGTGCCGCGCCGGCCAGGGTGGCGGAGGCGACGGCGAAGCGGCGCAGGGTGATCCGTGCGGACATGGGTGCTCCCTCCAGAGTGCCTGCCGACAGGCTAGGAGCCGCCGCGGCCGCTGTCCTGAGTAATCGGGGTGTCCGGTTAGGCTGCCGGTGAAAGCCCAGGTGAGGAGCGTTCTCCGATGATCGACCGCAGCCGACTGGCCGCCCTGCTGGACCGCGAGCGCGCGGCCTACGCCGACCTGCACCCCCGCTCCGCCGCCGCGTACGGGCGGGCCGCGCACCTCTTCGGCCGCGTGCCGATGACGTGGATGAACAAGACCGCGGCCGGCTTTCCGATCCACTTCGAGACCGCCCACGGCGCGCGGGTGACCGATGTGGACGGTCGCGAGTACGTCGACTTCTGCCTGGGCGACACCGGTGCGATGGCCGGTCACGCGCCGGCGCCGGTGGTCGAGGCGGTGACGAGGCGGCTGACCGAGCGGGGCGGGCTGGCCACGATGCTGCCGACCGAGGAGGCGGCCGAGGTGGGCGCGGAGCTGGCCCGCCGCTTCGGGGTTCCACAGTGGAGCTTCGCGCTGACCGCGACGGACGCCAACCGGTGGGCGATCCGGCTGCTGCGGGCGGTGACCGGCCGTCCGCGCGTGCTCGTCAACAGCTACTGCTACCACGGCTCGGTGGACGAGTCGCTGATCGTGGTGGGGCCGGACGGGCGGGCGCGCAGCCGCGAGGGCAACGTCGGCGCGCCCTACGACGTGACGGCGACCAGCCGCGTCGCCGAGTACAACGACCTCGACGGGCTGGAGCGCGAGCTCGCGCACGGCGACGTCGCCGCGGTGCTGATGGAGCCGGCGCTGACGAACATCGGCATCGTGCTGCCCGAGCCCGGCTACCTCGCCGGCGTGCGGGAGCTGACCCGGCGGCACGGCACGTACCTGGTCAACGACGAGACGCACACGTTCTCCGCGGGGCCGGGCGGCGCGACCGCGGCGTGGGGCCTCGCGCCCGACGTGGTGACGATCGGCAAGGCGATCGGCGGCGGGATCCCGATCGGGGCGTACGGCCTCACCGAGGCGCTCGCCGGCGCGCTGAGTGACCGCTCAGACCTCGACCTCGTCGACATGGGCGGGGTGGGCGGCACGCTCGCCGGCAACCCGCTCTCGCTGGCCGCGGCCCGCGCGACGCTCGGCGAGGTGCTGACCGACGCGGCGTTCGCCGGGATGGTCGAGGTGGCGACCGCGTTCGCGACCGGCGCCCGGAAGATCATCGAGGGGTACGGGCTGCCGTGGTCGGTCAGCCAGCTCGGCGCGCGCGTGGAGTACCGCTTCGCCTCTCCCGCGCCGCGCACCGGCGGCGAGTCGGCGGCGTGCGCCGACGGGGAGCTGGAGGACTACCTGCACACCTACCTGGCAAACCGGGGGATCCTGCTCACCCCGTTTCACAACATGGCGCTGGCCTGCCCGCAGACCACGCACGACGACGTGGCCCGGCACCACGAGGTCTTCGCGGCCGCGCTGGGCGAGCTGGTCGGCTGAGGCGTCAGAGCGCGTGCGTGACGCCCTCGGCGGCCGCGCGCCGGTCCATCGCGTCGCGGTCGAGGTTGGCGCAGACAAGGATCGACGCGCCGGCGGCCAGCGGCGCGAGCAGCCAGGTGACCGGCAGCAGGTGCGCGGCCGCGGCGTCGACCATGACGCGGTCGCCGGGCGCCAGGCCGAGCGACCCCGCGATCTCCGCGGCGATCCCGCCCCATTGCTGGTACGTGGTGCCGTCCGGGCTGGCCGCGTCCGTGTACCGCACCGCCTGCTGGGCCGGCAGGTCACCGGGATGGTGGCGGGCCTCGCCGAGAAAGTCGCGGTAGCCCTCGGGCACCTCGTCGAGCGGGGCGGCGTCCGGCCCGAGGTCGTGCACGAAGCGGTGCCGCGCCTCGGGCACGCTCTCCAGCCAGCTGCCGAGGCGCTGCCGGGAGACGAACACCGCGTCGTACGGCTCGTCCTGCCCCGGCCCGACCGCGGGCAGCCCGGCGGTGGCCCACGACCGGTACGACACGGTCACCCCGATCGACCAGGCGCCGAGCAGCACCGCGGCGGTCTGCCAGTGCGGCGGCAGCAGCACGGCCGCGCGATCACCGGCCGCCAGGCCGCAGCCGTCGGCCAGCAGCCCCGCGGTGCGGGCGGCCCACTGCCCCAGCTCGACCGGGGTGAGCGTGGTGCGCTCGCCGGTAGCACCGTCGCAGTAGGTGAGCAGCGCCGCACCGGTGTCGCGGTGAGCGGTGAGCATGTCGAGCCGCATCCGGCCAGCCTAGGCGCCGGCCGCCGCGGCCCGAGGGTTACCCCGGCGGAAGCGGAAACCCGGAAGGGGGTCTGCCCGGACGGCTCCCCGCCAGGCAGCGGCGGGGAGCCGCACACGGTCTGTCAGTCGAGGTCCGCGGCGCGGTCGATCAGCGCGGCGAGGTCGCGTACCGCCGGGTCGCGGGTGTCGTCGCCGGCGCGGCGGGCCACCGGGCCGAGCGCGTCGAGCGGCACCGCACCGCCGCCGCGCAGCGCCTCGGCGAAGAAGCCGGCGGCGTAGCACATCCGCAGCCGGGGGCCGGCCGCGTCGAAGCCGCCGCTCAGGTCGGACACGGTGACCGACTCGTACACCTCCGCCGCGTCCCGCGTGCGCGGGTCGAGCCAGCGGGCCTGCACGCGGGCGACCCGCGCGTCGCGGGCTGACTCGCCGGTCAGCCGCACCTCGTAGAGCGCGGTCACGCTGTGGCCGGGGCCGACCTCGCCGCCGTCGACCCGGTCGTCGCGGAAGTCCTCGTCGGCGAGCACGCGGTTCTCGTAGCCGATCAGCCGGTACGAGCGCACCGCCTCCGGGTCGAACGTGACCTGCACCTTGGCGTCGAGCGCGCGTACCGCGAGGGTGGCGGGCAGCTTGTGGACGAAGACGTCGCGGGCCTGCTCGCGCTCGCTGACGTACACGACGAAGCCGTCGCCGCGGTCGGCGAGCCGTTCCATGAGCGCGTCGCCGTACTCGCTGCCGACCCCGACACCGAGCAGCGCGATCTCCTTGTCCGCCTCCTCGCTCACCCGTTCCAGGATGTCGTCGGCCCGGGTGCTGCCCGTGTTGGCCAGCCCGTCCGACAGCACGATCACCCGGTTGGTGCGGCCGGGCCGGAAGCCTTCGCGCGCCACCTTGTACCCGAGCACCAGCCCGGCCTCGAGGTTGGTGCTGCTGCGGGTGCGCAGCGCGTCGACCGCGCGGTGCAGGGGGCGCGCGTCGGAGACGGGCGTCATCTCCCGGACGACCTCGGCCTCACCGCTGAACGCGACGATCGCCACCGAGTCGGTCGGCCGCAGCTCGTCGACGAGCGTGTGCAGGGCGTCCTGCACGAGGTCGAGGCGCCCCGGCTCGCCCATCGAGCCGGACACGTCGACCACGAACGTCAGCGCGGCGTCCTCGCGCGTCCCGGCGTCCTCGCCCCGGGTGCGCAGCCCCACCCGCATCAGCCGCACGTCGCCCTCGGCTTCGTGAAACCTCGGCAGCCGCGCCCCGTCGACGTGCACCGCGAACCCGTCGCCGCCCGGCTCCGGGTAGTCCTGGTCGAACGCGTTGACGAACTCCTCCGGCCGCACCTGCTCGGCGTCCGGCCGGTGGCCGTCGTTGATGAGCCGGCGGGCGTACCCGTACGACGCGGTGTCCACATCGATCGCGAACGTCGACTGTGGATCGTCCTGCGCCCGCGTCTCGCCGCCCCGCTCCGGGCCGGGAGTGCTCTGCCGGTGCCGGTCCGGCAACGGCTCGGGCGCGGACGAGTCGCTCTGGTCGCCGCCGGACCCGCATCCCGCGGCGGCCAGCAGCGCCGCGAGCCCCACGACCACTGCGAACTGTCGGTACCTGACCATCGTGTCCCTCCCCGTACGGGTGACTGATGGCAATTTGGACAGATCAACAGAGCTGTGGGATCCTGCCGTGGCCAAGCCGAGACCCAAGCGTGAGCCTCGTGACCAGCTCGTATGTAAGACGTGACCGGCCATTGGTTGCGCGTGTGATCAAGAGCCCTGGTCAGTGCACGACGCCGACTTACGCGAGGGCCTCGTCGGCGCGGTCGAGGAGCGCGCGCCGTTCCGGCTCGGCGTGGGTCTGCGCCGCCGCCTCGCGGAAGAGGGCCGCCGCCCGCGCGCGGTCGCCCAGTCGGGCGGTCAGGTCGGCCTCCGCGGCCAGGGCGAGCGGGTACCCGTCGAGCGCACCGCCCGCCCGCGCCTCGGCGAGCAGGGCCAGCCCGGCCCGCGGCCCGTAGGCGTAGCCGTGCGCGACGGCGCGGTTGAGCGCCACGACGGGCGAGGGCGTGAGGGCGGCGAGCGCGTCGTACCAGCCGGCGATGGCGGGCCAGTCCGTCGACTCGACCGAGCGCGCGGTGGCGTGGCCGGCGGCGATGCGGGCCTGCAGCGCGTACGGGCCGTCCTCCCGCACCCGGCCCAGCACGGCGAGCCCTTCGGCGATCGCCGCGTGGTCCCAGCGGCCGCGGTCCTGCCGGTCGAGCGGGACGAGGTCGCCGGCGGCGTCGCGGCGGGCGTGGCGGCGGGAGTCCTGGAGCAGGAAGAGGGCGAGCAGCGCCGGGACCTCCGGCTGCCCGGGCATCAGGCTGTCCAGCAGCCGCGCCAGCCGGATCGCCTCGTCGGCGAACGCGGGCTCGCCGTCGGCGTTGTAACCGCGGGTGAAGAGCAGGTACAGCACGGCGAGGACGCCCGGCAGCCGCTCGGCGAGGGCCGGGCCGGCCGGCACCCGGTACGGGATGCGCGCCTCCGCGATCTTCGTCTTGGCCCGCGTGAGGCGGCGGGTCATGGTCGACTCGGTGACCAGGAACGCGCGGGCGATGTCGGGCGTCGGGATCCCGCAGACGGTGCGCAGGGTCAGCGCCACGCGGGCGTCGAGGGCGAGCGCGGGGTGGCAGCACGTGAAGATGAGCCGGAGCCGGTCGTCCACGACCTCCTCCTCCCCTGTCGCCGGTTCCGCGTCGGTGGGCGCGAGCGCGGCGAGCTCGCGCAGCTTGCGGCGCTCGACGGTCGCGCGGCGCAGCACGTCGGTCGCCCGGTTGCGGGCCACGGTCATCAGCCAGCCGGCCGGGTTGGCGGGCACGCCGCCGGCGGGCCACCGCTGGAGCGCCTGCACGAGCGCCTCCTGCGCGCAGTCCTCGGCGAGCGTCCAGTCGCCGGTGACCCGGATCAGCGTCGCCACGACCTGGGCGTGCGACTCCCGGGCGGCGGCCGCGGCGGCCTCCGCCGCGGCGTGCCCCCCGCCATCCCCGACCGCCACCGGCCGCTCAGCGCCCGCCGCCGCGGACGCACCGCTGCCGAGTCCGTCACCGGCGGCCACCGGGTCGCCGGCACCGTCCGCCGCTGTCTGGGCGCGAGCGGCGGACGCACCGCTGCCGGCCGGAGCCGCGACCGCGACGTCCGGGTCGGCGCCGCGTCCGGGCCGCCCCGCGGCCGGTCCGGACGCGACCGGCCCGCCTGGCTCACCCGCTGGAGCGGCGGGCTCCTCAGCCAAGGTCCGCGAACGGGCGCAGCTCGATCCGCCCGCCCCGCGCCATCGGGTGTGTCCGGGCCACCTCGATAGCCTCGTCCAGGTCGGCGCACTCCAGCAGGTCGTAGCCCACGATCATCTCCTTGGTCTCGGCGAACGGCCCGTCCGAGACCAGCAGCTCGCCGTTGCGCACGCGCACGGTGGTCGCCGCGCTCACCGGGGCCAGCTCGTGCCCGTCGAGGCGGCGGCCCTTGGCGTCGTTCTCCGCCACCCACACCTCGATGTCCGGCTCGGCGCTCCGGTCGGTGTCCGGCTCGGTGTCGGTGCAGACAAGCATCATGTACTTCATCTCAGGACTCCTTCTCATCTGGATCTCACCACCCTGACGAACGGCGCGCGCGGATCCGGACAGCCGGCGCCGAGAAATCCGCACGACTTTCCGGGCGAGCCTCACGCGCGGGCGCGGAACGTGCGGCGGTACGCCTCGGGCGGCACGCCGACCTGCTGGCTGAAGTGGCGGCGCAGCGTCGTCGCGGTGCCCATGCCGGTGCGGGCCGCCACCTGCTCGACGCTCAGGTCGGTGGTCTCCAGCAGCTCCTGCGCCTGGCGTACCCGCTGGTGGTGCAGCCAGCGCAGCGGGCTCTGCCCGGTAATCGCCGTGAAGTGGCGGATCAGGTTGCGCGGGCTCATGCCGGCGCGGCGGGCCAGGTCGCTGACCGTCGTCGGCTGGTCGAGGCGCTCCTGCGCCCACGCGAGGACGCCCGCGAGCACCGGGTCGCGGCCGTGCGCGACGGCGGCCGGGATGTACTGCGCCTGCCCGCCCGGCCGGTGCGGCGGCACGACGAGCGTGCGGGCCAGCGCGTTGGCGACCGCTGTGCCGTGGTCGCGCCGGATCAGGTGCAGGCACAGGTCCATGCCGGCCGCCTTGCCCGCGGAGGTGAGCACGTCGCCCTCGTCGACGTAGAGCACGTCCGGGTCGACGCGCACCGCCGGGTACCGCTCGCGCATCAGGTCGGTGTGCGCCCAGTGGGTGGTGGCCCGGCGGCCGTCGAGCAGGCCGGCCTCCGCCAGCACGAACGCGCCCGTGCACAGCGACGCCACCCGCGCGCCGGCGGCGTGGGCCGCGCGGACGGCGGCGACCAGGGTGGGCGGCGGCGGTTCGGCGGCGTCGCGGCAGGACGGGACGATCACGGTGTCGGCCTCCGCGAGGGCGTCGAGGCCGCGTTGGGGGCCGGCCCGCAGCCAGCCGCCGACTGCCGCGTCCCGGTCGCCGCAGACGGTGAACGTGTACCACGTGGCCGCCAGGTCCCGATCCGCGCCGAACACCTCGCAGGCCGCCGCGAGCTCGTAGAGCGGGGTGCCGTCGGTGACGGCGAGCGCGACCGTGTGCATGTCCGAAACTGTACGGGTGACGTCGTTCACGACGCTCGTGGAGATCGTCACCGCACGCGATGCTGGTCGCGTGAACGCACGCATCGCCGTGCCGGGCGCCACCGGGCGTACCGGCCGCTTCGTCCTCGCCGAGCTCGACCGGCGCGGCCTGACCCCCGTCCCCTGTGCCCGCGACACCGACCTGGACCGCGCTTTCGGCGCGGTGGACGCCGTGATCAACTGTGCCGGCCCGTTCGCCGAGACGGCTGAGCCGGTGCTCGCGGCGGCCATCCGGGCCGGCGTGCCCTACCTCGACGTCACCGCCGAGCTCGAGGTGATCGGCGACACCTTCGCGCGGCACGCGGGCGCGCCGATCCCGGTCGTACCGGCGGTCGCGTTCTTCGGCGGCCTGGGCGACCTGCTCGCCACCGCCGCCCTGGGCGGCGCGACCACGGCGGACCGCATCGTCATCGGGTACGACCTGAGCGACTGGCACCCGACCCACGGCACCCGCGCGACCGGACGGGTCTCCGCGGAGCGCCGGGGTGGCCGGCGGGTCGTGCACACCGGCGGGCGGCTGCGGTACCGCGACGGGGCGGCGCCCCGCACGCAGTTTCCGTTCGCGGGCGGGCGGCGGGCGGTGGTCGGCGAGTTCACGATGGCCGACTCGGCGACGATCCCGACGCACATCGAGGTGCCGGAGATCGAGACGTACATGAACACCGAGGCGGTCGACGACCTGCACGCCGACGACCCGGCCGGTCCGGTGCCGGTGGACGCGAGCGGGCGGTCGGCGCAGACGTTCCATGTGGAGGTGATCGCCCACAGCGGCGGCGTCGCCCGCCGCGCCTCCGCGAGCGGCCGCGACATCTACGCGGTGACGGCACCTCTCGTCGTGGAGGCGGCCGTGCGGCTCCTGGCCGGGGAGGGCGCCAAGCCGGGCGTGGCCTGTGCCGGCGCCCGGTTCGACGCGCGCGAGTTCCTACGCGCGCTCACCCCCGACCACCTGGCCGCCACGATTCCGGACGGGGCGGCCAGGTGAGGGCCTTCTGACGGTCTACGGCGAGCCGCTCAGCGCGACCGGCGCCACCAGCGCTGCTTCGCGCGGGCCCGCCTGCGGCGGACCACCAGCACGGCGCCCACGGCCGCGAGCGCGCCGCCGGCCGCGGCGGCCACCGGGACGGGGCGGCGGCGCACGGTGTCCGTGACCTCCCCCGCACGCTCGCCGACGCGGTCCTTGGCGTCCGCGACGGCTTCCTTGGTACGCGCCTTCACGTCGGCCTTCCCGGCGAGCGCCGAAACGGTGTCGCCCAGGTCCTCACGGGTGCGTTCGATGTCGGCGCGCAGCTCCTCCGGCTCCGCCGACTGTTTCTTGCTGCTCATCGCTTTGCCCTTCCCTTGACCTCGTCGATGTCCGCCCGCACGCTCCGTGCCGCCTCGGCCGGCACCGGCGGGACGCCCCGCTCGACCTGTCGGCGGCCGGCCAGGGCCAGCACGCCGGCCACGGCGAACAGCGCGACCGCCACGATCAGGGCGGACAGCCATGCCGGCAGCCCTTCGGCCAGGCCGAGGACGGCGGCGGCGAGCAGCGCGGCCACGCCGAAGAGGGCGACCACCCCGCCCGCGCCGAGCAGCCCGGCTCCGACGCCGGCCCGCTTGCTCTTGCGGACCATCTCCTCCCGGGCCAGCGCGAGCTCGTCGCGGACCAGGCGGGAGATCTGCTCGGCCGCCTGCCGGACGAGCTCACCGGTACCCGGTTCGCGCGCGGCTTCGGACATCCTGGCTCACTCCTCACCATCGGTGAGGTCACTGTTGCCCGGGGCCATCAGCCTCAAACGTGCCCGTTGACGGCCGCGCTGGCACGGCGCCCGGTCGGGCCTGGCGCCGCGGTGTGGTAGGCGCCCACCGCGGCGCCGAACACGGCACACGGCAGACCAACGAGCGCGATGAAGCAGAGGATCGCGACCGCGTCGGCCAGGGTGACGCCCACCGGGCCGCCGTCGCCGGCGAAGAGCAGGCCCAGCCGGTCTCCCGCAGCCCCCGGTCGGCGAGCCGCACCAGGATCGGGTACAGCGAGCCGGGCGCGATGCCGAGCCCTTTGCACAGGTCGTAGCCATACCGCCAGGCGGTCAGCCAGCGCCAGAACCACCGCGGTGGCCTGCGCCGACGGTCGCCGGACACGAGTCATGCGCTAGCTCTATATAGCTAGAGTTAGCGCGTCAACGCTTCCGTCGCCAAAGCGCCCATCGAGTCGTATCGTCGAATGCGTGGCTGGCTGGAGCGGCTGGGAGCCGTGGCGCACGGAGGCCGACGACGTCTGGCTGGCCGCCCACTCCGGCGACGCGTTCTCCCGCATCCGCCGCGTCTTCCACCCGCTCGCCGGCGGCGCCGACGCGGTCTCCCACTCCGTGCTGGGCGGGCTGCTCGGCGGCCCGCCGCGCAACCCAGACCTCAAGGTCAAGGGCGTCCTGGCCGAGCAGGTGCGGTACGCGGAGCGCCACTACGCGTACACCACGAGCCAGGTCGACCTCGGCGTCTGCCGCCGTTGCGGGCACACGCTCGAGGAGCGCCACCACCTGCTGGTCGTCGACCCGCACGGGTTCCGGCAGCGGGTCGGCACGGCACGCGCCTGCCGCCGCTGCGCCGCCGGTTCGTGGATGTTCACCTCGCACATGCCGGGCGCCCGCCGCCTGGCCGCCTCCCGCGCCAAGATCGCGCTGTAGGCCGAGCCGCCCGCGGCTGACCTGCAGTAGAAACGGCCGAACCCGGGTATCACGCGGGGCATGGCCTCCGCCGACACGCGCACCACGGCCCGCCGCACGCTGATCGTCATCGGGCTGGTGCTGGCGACCGCGCTGCTCGTCATCCTCGTCATGCGCACCGCCCGCGTCCTGGTGTGGATCGCGGTCGCCGGGTTCTTCGCCGTCGCCCTCAACCCCGCCGTCGACTGGACCCAGCGCCGGCTCGCCTGGCGCCGGCGGTGGCTGGCGACGCTGCTGGTCTTCCTCGCCATCGTCCTGCTGATCGGCGGCCTCGTGGCGCTGCTCGTGGTGCCGCTGGTCCGCGAGGGCGCCCAGCTGTACGACCAGCTGCCGCAGCTCGCCGCCGACGTCCGGGCCGGGCGCGGGCCGGTCGGCCGCCTGGCGGAGCGGTTCCACGTGCTGGACTACGTCGAGCGCCACTCCGACCAGATCCGCGAGCACGTGTCCGGGCTCGGCACGCCGGCCCTCGCGTTCGTCACCGGGGCGGCGACGGCCGTGGCGGGCGCCGTGACCGTCTTCGTGCTCGCGTACCTGATGGTGCTCGAGGCACCCAGGATCCGCGAGGGCGTCCTCGGCCTGTTCGCGCCGCACGTGGCCGAGCGGATCGGGCGGGTCGGCGCGGCGTGCGCCCGGACCATCACCGGCTACATCACCGGCAACCTGCTGATCAGCTTCATCTGCGGCACGCTCACGTACGTGGTGCTGCTGATCCTGGGCGTGCCGTTCGCCGGGCTGATCGCGCTCTTCGTCGGCATCGCCGACCTCATCCCGCTCGTCGGCGCGACCCTCGGCGCGGTCGTGGCGATCCTCGCCGGCTTCACCACCTCGGTCACCGCCGGCATCGTCCTGTTGATCTTCTTCGTCGCGTACCAGCAGCTGGAGAACCACCTGCTGCAGCCGCTGATCTTCTCCCGGACGGTCCGGCTGAACCCGCTGACCGTGCTCATCGCGATCCTGCTCGCGGTGGAGCTGGCCGGCATCCTCGGCGCGCTGCTGGCCATCCCGGTCGCCGGCATCGTCCAGATCGTGGCCCGCGAGCTGTGGAGCTCCCGCCGGCCGACCGGCGTGGCGTCCACCCCGTCATCCACTGTGGACGCCGCACCCGACGGATAGGATCACGCGGTGCGGCTGACCATCCTCGGCGGCGGTGGTTTCCGGGTGCCGCTGGTGCACCAGGCCCTGCTCGGCGACCGGCGGCCGGGCCGGGTCACCGACGTCGTCCTGCACGACGTCGCGGCTGACCGGCTGGAGGCGATCCGGCGGGTCCTCGCCGCACAGGCCGAGGGGGTCGCCGACCCGCCCCGGGTCACCGCCACCACCGACCTCGACGCGGCCCTGCGCGGCGCCACGTTCGTCTTCTCCGCGATCCGCGTCGGCGGCATGGCCGGCCGCGCGGCCGACGAGCGGATCGCGTTCGCGCACGGCGTGCTCGGCCAGGAGACGGTCGGCGCGGGCGGCGTCGCGTACGCGCTGCGCACCCTCCCGGTCGCCACCCACATCGCCCGCCGCGTCGCCGCCCTGGCACCCGAGGCGTGGGTCATCAACTTCACCAACCCGGCCGGCGCGGTGACCGAGGCGATGGCGGCGCACCTCGGCGACCGGGTGATCGGCATCTGCGACTCGCCGGTCGGGCTGGGCCGCCGCGTGGTGCGGGCGCTCGGCCTCGATCCGGCCGACGCCCGCCTCGACTACGCCGGCCTCAACCACCTGGGCTGGCTGCGCGGCGTGCACGCGGGAGGCGCCGACCACCTGCCCCGGCTGCTGGCCGACCCGGCGGCGCTCGCCTCGTTCGAGGAGGGGCGGGTCTTCGGCGGCGACTGGCTGCGCGTGCTCGGCGCGGTGCCGAACGAGTACCTGCACTACTACTACTTCACCCGCGAGGCGATGGCCGCCGAGCCGACCCGCGGCGCGCTGCTGGTGGCGCAGCAGGAGCGCTTCTACGGCGGCGACGGCCCGGCGCTGGCCGCCTGGGAGCGGGCCCGCCTGGAGCGCGAGCGGACGTACGGCGCGGACAGCCGGGCCGCCACCGGCGGCGGCGAGCGGGACGCGGCCGACCTCGACGGCGGCGGGTACGAGCACGTGGCGCTCGCGCTCATGCACGCCATCGCGCACGACGAGCGGGCCACGCTGATCCTCAACGTCCGCAACCGCGACACGCTCGGGATCCTCGACGCCGGCGCGGTGGTCGAGGTGCCGTGCGCGGTCGACGCCGCCGGCGCCCGCCCGCTCGCGGTCGCCCCGCTGCCCGGGCACGCCGCCGCGCTGGTCTGCGCGGTCAAGGCGGTGGAGCGGGCGGCGATCGAGGCGGCGGCGACCGGCTCGCGGGACGCGGCGCTGCGCGCGCTCGCGCTGCACCCGCTGGTCGACTCCGTCACCGTCGCGCGGCGGCTGCTCGACGCGTACGCGGGGCACCACCCCGGGCTCGCCTACCTGCGCTGAGCGCCCGGTCAGTGCCCGATGTCGTGGGTGCCGGGCTCGACGAGCGCGCTCTCGTAGGCGAACACGACGATCTGGGCGCGGTCACGCAGCCCCAGTTTGGTGAGGATGCTCGACACGTGCGACTTCACGGTCGCCGGCCCGATGTAGAGCTGCTCGGCGATCTCCGTGTTGTTGGCGCCCCGCGCGACGGCCGCGACGATGTCGCGCTCCCGGTCGGTGAGCCGGCCCAGGCGTTCGGCGACGGCGGCGTTGACGCCCGGGCGCGCGGCGAAGCGGCCGATCAGGCGGCGGGTGATCGACGGGGCGATCAGCGCGCCGCCGTCCGCGATCGTGCGCACCGCGGCGGCGAGCTCGTGCGGCGGGATGTCCTTGAGGACGAAGCCGCTGGCACCGCAGCGCAGGGCCTGGTACACGTACTCGTCCGGGTCGAACGTGGTGAGGATCAGGATCCGCACCGGCCAGTCGGCCTCGCGCAGGATCCGGGCCGTCGCCTCCAGGCCGTCGAGCTCCGGCATGCGGATGTCCATGAGGATGACGTCCGGGTGGTGGCGGTGCGCCGCCTCGATCGCCTCGACGCCGGTGCCCGCCTCCGCCACCACCGCGATGTCGGCGTGCGCTCCCAGGATCATGGCGAAGCCGCCGCGTACCAACGCCTGGTCGTCGGCGACGACGACGCTGATCGTCATGATGCCTCTCCGGTCAGCGGAAGGCGGGCGGTGACGCGGAAGCCGCCTTCCGGGCGCGGGCCGGTCGAAAGGCTCCCGCCGAGAAGGGTGGCCCGCTCGCGCATGCCGATGATCCCATGCCCCGGCGTACGCGGGCGGGTCGAGGCGGGCGGCGCGTGGTCGAGTACCTCGATGACCAGGTCCGCGCCCTCCTCCCGCAGGTGCACCTCGGTGCGGGTGCCGGGCCCGCCGTGCTTGAGCACGTTTGTCAGCGCCTCCTGCACGATCCGGTACGCCGACAGCTGCACCCGCGTCGGCAGCGGCGTCCGCAGCCGGTCGGTGACCTCGACGTCGAGCCCCGCCGCGGTGAGCTGGGTGACGAGCCGGGGCAGGTCGGCGAGGCCGGGCTGGGGCCCGAGGCCGCCGCGGTCCGTCTCCGGGCGGAGCACGCCGAGCAGGTGCCGCAGCTCGTCCAGCGCCTGCCGGCCGGCCCGCTCGACGGCGGCCATCGCCTCGCGGGCGCGTTCGGGGTCGGCGGCGACGACCGCCTGCGCGGCACCCGCCTGCACCGTCATCATGCTCACCTGGTGGGCGACCACGTCGTGCAGCTCGCGGGCGATGTGCGTGCGCTCCTCGGTGACGATCCGCCGCGCCTCCGCGGCCTGCTGGCGCAGCCGCTGGGCGGCGCGTTCGGCACGCAGCAGCAGGCGCCGCCCGACGTACCAGACGAGGAACATGATCACGACGCCGGTGACGGTGTCCCCCCACGGGCTGGACCGGATGAGCCCTTCGGCGGTGAGCACCGTGATCGCGGCGGCGAGGCCGACCTGCCCCGCGCGCGCGGTGGCCGCGTACCGGCCGGCGCTGTAGAGCGCGAAGATCGTGAAAAGGCCGGTGTCGTACTCCCCGGTCGGCAGCAACACCGCCCAGCTCGCCACCACCACGCCGAGGACCGCGATCGGGTGCCGGCGGCGCTGGGTGAAGGCGAGGCCGGTGAGCACGAAGACGGCGAAGACGGGCACGGGTATCCCGGTGACGTCCCGCGTGACGATCGTGTCGCGGGGGCCGTCGGTCACCCACACCGTGGGCACGAGCAGCACGGCGGCGAGGACCGCGTCGGCGGCCCTCGGCCACCGCGCGAACGGGCCGTGGAGGCCACGCGTCCGCTCCATCGTTCGCTCCCGCTCGCCGAGATGTACCCGCGCGCTCACGGTAGGCCAGCCCCCGCGGTGCCGTCATCCGCCCGCGAGCGGGGCCCGCCTCCGCCGCCGGGCGGAGGAGCCGAGCCGGCCACCCGCCCGCCGGGGGAACGGTGTGACCGCCCTCCGCCGGGAGACCGGACCCGCCGCCGGCGCCCACGATGTGCGCCATGAACGCCTTCACCCGCCGCCTCGGCACGGCCAGCGCCCGCCGTCCCTGGCTCACGATCGCCGCCTGGCTGGTCGCCGCGACCGCAGTCATCGCGCTGGCCGGTACCGCCGGCGGCGCGTTCGCCGACGACTTCGTCGCGCCCGGCAGCCAGAGCGAGCAGGCCATGGAGCTGCTCGAGGAACGCTTCCCCGAGGCCGCCGGCGGCAGCGCGCTCGCCGTGTTCGCCGCGCCGGACGGGCAGCGCCTGGACGCGCACCGGGCCGGCATCGAGGCCGCCGTGGCGCGGATCGCGGCCACCGAACGGGTCACCGCGGTCGCCGACCCGTTCACCGCCGGCACCGTCTCGGCCGACGGCCGCATCGGGTACGCCGAGATCAGCTTCGACACGCCGGCGATGCGGCTCGGCGCGGCACCGTTCGACGCGATCGACGGCGCCCTGGAACCGGCCCGCCGCGGCGGCCTGGCGGCGGAGCTCGGCGGCGACGCCGCGTTCATCAACGCCGAGACGCCGTCCTCGGGCGCGGAGCTGGCCGGCATCGTGGCCGCCCTGGTGGTGCTGCTCGTCGCGTTCGGCACGGTGGTGGCCGCCCTGCTGCCGATCGTGCTCGCGCTGGTCGTGGTCGCCGCCGGCGTCAGCGGCATCGCACTGCTGGCCAGCGCCACCGAGGTCTCCACCGTCGCACCGACGATCGCCGCGATGATCGGGCTCGGCGTGGGCATCGACTACGCCCTGTTCATCACCGCCCGGTACCGGGAGAACCGCGCCACCGCCCCCGACAACCGCACCGCCCTCGCGGACGCGATGGGCTCGGCCGGGTCGGCGGTCCTGTTCGCCAGCGGCACCATCGTCGTGGCGATGTCGGCGCTGGCCCTGACCGGCATGGGCTTTCTCACCTCGACCGGGCTCAGCACCGCGCTGGTCGTGGTCGCCGCCGCCCTCGCCGCCCTCACCCTGCTGCCCGCGCTGCTCGCGCTGCTCGGCGACCGCATCGACCGCGGCCGGCTCCCGCTGCGCCGCCGCCGCGAGCCCGGCGCCGGGTGGCACCGCCTGGCCCGTCACGTCTCCGGCCGCCCGTGGGCGTACCTGCTCGCCGCCACGGCACTGCTGCTCGCCCTGGCCGCGCCCGCGCTGTGGATGAAGACCGGCTTCCCCGACGCCGGCGACGACGCGACGAGCCTCAGCCACCGGCGGGCCTACGACCTGCTGGCCGAGGGCTTCGGCCCGGGTGTCAACGGCCCGGTGCTGGTGGTCGTCGACCTGCGCGCCCCCGGCGCCACGGCCGGCGACGTGGCCGCGCTGTCCGGCCGGATCGCCGCCGACCCCGGCGTCGCCTCGGTCGGCGCGCCGCTCACCTCCCCCGCCGGCGACACCGCGGTCCTGCGCGTCACCACGACCACGGCGCCCGGCGAGGAGGCCACGTCCGCGACGCTGGAACGGGTCCGCGACCTGGTACCCGCCAACGCCGCCGTCTCCGGCCTCACCGCGATGACCGACGACCTCAGCCGGCACCTCGGTCGCATGCTGCCGGTCTTCGTCGGCGCCATCCTGGCCGCGTCGTTCCTGCTGCTGATGCTGGTGTTCCGCTCGGTGGTGGTGCCGCTCAAGGCGGTCCTGATGAACCTGCTCTCGATCGGCGGCGCCTACGGCGTGATGGTCGCGGTCTTCCAGTGGGGCTGGGGCAAGAGCCTGCTCGGCCTGGAGGAGACGCTCATCGTCCCCTCGCCGCTGCCGACCATCTTCTTCGCCGTCCTCTTCGGACTGTCGATGGACTACGAGGTCTTCCTGCTGTCCCGGATCCGCGAGGCCTACGACGCCAGCGGCGACACGGTGGCCTCGGTCGCCCGCGGCATCGCCGCCACCGGCCGCGTCATCACGTCCGCCGCGCTCATCATGGCGGCGGTGTTCCTCGCCTTCGTGGCCAACCCGTCACCCTTCGCCCGCATGCTGGGCCTGGGCCTGGCGACCGCCGTCCTGCTCGACGCCACGGTGGTCCGCCTGCTGCTGGTGCCGGCCCTGATGACGCTGCTCGGCCGGGCGAACTGGTGGCTGCCCCGCTGGCTGCACCGCCGCATCCCCCGCCTGTCGTACGCACCGAGCCGGTCGTAGCTCTCCCCGCGCGGCCTCACCCGTGCGGCGGGTGAGGCCGCGGTCGCGAGCGCGGGAGCGGACCAAGACCTGTCAGTCGTCGTCCCCGCCGTCGTCGTCATCGTCGTCGTCGCCATCGCCGCCGCCCGGGCAGCCGGTGAGACCCAGCAGGCCGACCGCCGCGCCGGTGGCGAGCAGTGCGCGGCCGAAGAAGGCGCGCCGGTCGATGCGCGGGGTGTCCGCCGTGCCCAGCTCCGTGTCGTCCATGCCGGCATTCTCGCAGCGTGGCGGTACCCCCGGGAAGCCCTTGTCAGCGCGGCAGCCAGAACTCGACCTCGGTGCCCTCGCCCGGCGCGCTGTGGATGGCCGTCGTGCCGCCGAGGTCGGCGATCCGGCCGCGCATCGACTGGGCCACGCCGAGCCGCCCGGCGGCGGCCGCCTCGGCGAGCCGCTCCTCGGCGAACCCGGCGCCGTCGTCGCGGACGGTCACCCGTACCGCGTCTCCCTCGTCCTCCAGCAGCACCCAGGCGCGGGCCGCGGGCCCGGCGTGGCGGCGGACGTTGTCCAGCGCGGCCCGCACCGCGGCCACCAGCTCGGCGGCGGTGCCGGCGGGCAGCACGACGGCCTGGGCCGGCGCCGCGACCTCGACCGTCGCGGAGGCCAGCGCCCGCAGCGCCGCGCCCACGTTCTCGCCGGCGGCCTGCCCACCGGGCGGCGCGCCGGCGGCCTGCCCGCTGAGCAGCGTGCGCAGCGCCGCCTCCTGCTCGGCGGCGAGCGACGCCAGCTCGCCGCCCTGCCCGCCCAGGTCGGCGCCGTGCCGCTGCACCAGCGCCAGCACCTGCAGCACGCCGTCGTGGATGGGGCGGGCCAGCCGGTCCCGTTCCGCGGCGGCCGCCTCCCGGCGGATCTGCTCGGCGTGCCGGCGTTCGGCGCGGCGGGTGGCGAGCATCTGCGCGAAGCCGAGCCCGCCGATCGCCGCCGCCACCACCAGCAGCAGCACCGCCGAGGTGGTCAGGTGGAAGACCGGGTTCAGGTACGACGAGACGGGCAGCCCGTCCTGCAGGTACGTGGCCGCCACCGTCTGCAGGCCGCCCACGGCGAGCACCGCGGACAGCGGGCCGAGCGCGGCGGGCACGGCACCGCGCGGGGCGAGCGCCGGTGCGGTGGCGCCGACGACCGCCGTGGCCGCCGCGGTGATCAGCACGAGCACGAGCAGCGCCGGGGTCGTGTTGCCCGGTTCGGCCAGCTTCTCGGGGTGGCCGGTGGTCGCCGCGTGCGCGATGAACAGCGTGATCGCGCCGAGAACCGACAGCACGGCGGCCAGCGGCACCCGCCACCGGCTCGCAGCCGCCACCGCGCCGGCCGCGACGCCGGCCAGGGCGCCCACCGGGCCCGCCGCGCCGGTCGAGAACAGCGCGGCGATCGCGAGGATCATCGGCGCGACGAGGGCGACCCGCGCCGTCGCGGCGGTCAGCGAACCGGCGAGCGTCCACACCCCGCCGAACGCGGCGAGCACGGTCGCGGCGACCAGCGTTACCGCGCCGGCGATGGCGGTGACCGCGTAGCCGTGCCGGTACAGCGCGGACCAGGAGACGTCGAGCAGCGACGAGAGCCGCTCGACGGTGAGGAACGACAGCGGGATGCTCACGCACATCGCCAGCCCGCCGGCCACCACCAGGCGGATCCGCCGCCACGACCAGGGTGCGGGGCCGGCGGCGTCGGGGTCGCCGCGGCGGGCGTACCAGGCGGCCGGAAGCGCCCCGCCGAGTGCGGCGACCAGCAGCAGGACGTGCCACGTCGGCAGCGACGCGTTGGTGAGCAGCCACCCCGGCCCGGACAGGGCGGTGCCGAACAGCTGCGCGCCGACGGTGAGGCCGGCGACCGCCGCGCCCCAGCCGGCCGCGACCCGGACCAGACCTTGTGCACAGGCCAGCACTCCCACGACCGCGAGGGGTACCCGGCCGAGGCGGCGACGTGCACCGGAAGCGGGTACGTCACGCCCACCGCCTGCGCCGCCACCCCCGGCACGGCGAGCAGCGCGGCGGCGAGCAACAGGTACGGCCACCAGCGCAACGTGGACAGTCCCACGACCGTCGCCGCGATCGGTGCCAGGACGAACCACCAGCCCGCGCCGCGGATCTCGCCGGGCGCCGCGGCGGTGAGCAGGGGCGGCAGCCCGCTGTTGTACCGCGGCGAGGCCCAGATCACGAGCAGCAGGCAGCCGCTCACCCCGGCCAGCACCGCCGCCAGGTCCCGCGCGGGAGCGATCCGTCGAATAAGGGGCACCCGAGCAATATGCCGCAGGCGGGCGGCTGCCACGTGAGTGCCGCTACTCAACCCCGGGTAGGCGCTCAGAGCTCGCGGGTGAACGGTGTCCAGCGCACGCCGTCGCCGTCGCGGTACTCCTCGCCGGGCAGCCAGCCGAGACTGAGGTACAGGCCGCGGGCGGCGGAACTCTCGGCGCGGGCGACAAGGCGCAGCCGGCGCGTGCCGTGCAGCAGCGCGATCCCCGCGTACGACTGGACCATCGCGCGGCCGAGCCCGCTGCGCCGCATCGCCTTCTCCACCGCCAGGTGGCTGAGCACGCCGAAGCGGGTGGGCCGGTCGACGGCGGCCGGACGTGCGCGGGCGCGGCGCAGCGTCGCGCGGTACCCGGCGAGCCGGCCGGCGACCAGCGTGCGGGCCAGCCCCGGGCGGCGCAGCAGCGCCCACACGCCAGCGGCGAGCAGCTTGGCCCGGTGGTGGCGGCCGACGTGCCGCGCGTACGTGCCGTGGTCGACGGTGCCCACCAGGAAGCCGGCGCGCACGCCGTCCACCTCGCCGATCAGCGCCACCGACGCGGGGCTGGTCAGGTACGACCGGTAGTAGCTGCGCAGGAACGCGTCGCCGAGCCGGACGAAGAAGCCCTCCGGCAGGTACCTGCGGTGCAGCCGGGCCACGAACGGCAGGTCGCCGGCGTCCATCGGGCGGACCGTGGCGCGGCGGGCGGGCGCCAGGGTGGCGGTCACCGCGTCCACCGCCCTCCACTGCGCGCAGCGGGTGTGAGCCGAGTGGCTGGTGGGAAGCAAGACATCCGTTTCCCCTCCCGCGACGGTTACCACGACGCGGCGGGTCGCAAACGTACGGGTACCGCTCGTCCAGAGCGCAGCCAGGGAGAGGGTGCAAAATGATCTGGGGTCGGCGGACCGGTCCCACGAAGGGTGTGGCTGGGGGATGCCGGTGGCTGGCCTCGGCGTGTTCAGCGCCGACCCGGAGGTCGGGCGGGACCTCGCGGCGGTCGACTGGGCGGCGACGCCGCTGGGGCCACCCGAGAGCTGGCCGCAGAGCCTGCGCACGGCGGTCAGCATCCTGCTCTCGTCGCGGTTTTCGATGTGGATGGCGTGGGGCCCGGAGCTGACGTTCTTCTGCAACGCCGCCTACCGGCGCGACACCCTCGCCCGCAAGTACCCGTGGGCGCTGGGCCGGCCGGCGCGTGAGGTGTGGGCGGAGATCTGGCCCGACATCGGCCCGCGGATCGACACCGTCCTGTCCGCCGGGCAGGCGACCTGGGACGAGGCGCTGCTGCTGTTCCTGGAGCGGTCCGGCTACCCGGAGGAGACCTACCACACGTTCTCGTACAGCCCGCTGCGCGACGACGGCGGCGTGCCGGTCGGCATGCTCTGCGTGGTCAGCGAGGACACCAAGCGGGTCATCGGCGAGCGCCGCCTGGCGACGCTGCGCGACCTGGGCTCGGACCCCAGCGCGGTGCGCACCGAGCGGGAGCTCCTCGAAAGCGCCAGCCACCAGCTCGGCCGCAACCGCCGCGACCTGCCCTTCACGCTGACCTACCTGTACCAGGACGGCGTGGCCCGGCTGGCGGCCACGACCGGCATACCGGCCGGGCACCCGGCCGCCCCGGCGACCCTGCCGCTCGACAGCGCGGCCGAGGTCTGGCCGAGCGCCGCGCTGGCCAAGGGCGAGACGGTGCTCGTCGAGCTCGACCGGCCGCCGTTCACCGGGCTGCCGGCCGGCGACCTGCCCGGCCCGCCGGAGCGGGCCCTCGTCGTGCCGCTGGCGCAGCAGGGCGGCGGCCCCAACGGGTTCCTGGTCACGGCGCTCAACCGGTACCGGCCGCTGGACGACGGCTACCGCGCCTTCATCGAGCTGGTCGCCGGTCACCTGGCGGCCGAGATCTCCAGCGCCCGCAGCTACCAGGCGCAGCAGCGGCGGGCCGAGGAGCTGGCCGAGCTCGACCGCGCGAAGACCGCGTTCTTCTCCAACATCAGCCACGAGTTCCGCACCCCGCTGACATTGATCATGGGGCCGGTGGAGGAGCTGCGCGGCCGGCTGGCCGGCGCAGACCAGGGTGTGCGCGACGAGCTGGAGGTGATCCACCGCAGCGGGCTGCGGCTGGGCAAGCTCGTCAACACGCTGCTCGACTTCTCCCGCATCGAGGCCGGCCGCATGCAGGCCCGGTTCGAGCCGGTCGACCTCGCGGCCGTCACCGCCGAGCTGGCCAGCGTGTTCCGCTCCGCGGTCGAGCGGGCCGGGCTGGTCCTCGCCGTCGACTGCCCGCCGCTGGACCGCCCGGTGTACCTCGACCTCGCCATGTGGGAGAAGGTCGTCCTCAACCTGCTCAGCAACGCGCTCAAGTTCACCTTCGAAGGCACCATCGGCGTGAGCGTGCGGGCCGGCGACCGGGAGGCGGTGGTGACCGTCGCCGACACCGGCACCGGCGTGGCCGCCGACCAGCTGCCGCGGCTGTTCGAGCGGTTCCACCGCGTGGAAAACGCCCGCTCCCGCTCCAACGAGGGCAGCGGCATCGGCCTGGCGCTGGTGCAGGAGCTGGTGACCCTGCACGGCGGCACGATCACCGCGGACAGCGTCGAGGGGCGGGGCACCCGGTTCTCCATCCGCCTGCCGTACGGCCACGCCCACCTGCCGGAGGAGTCGGTCGCCGCCGCCGCGGGGACTACCGCTGTCTCCGCCACCGCCGACCCGTACGTGCAGGAGGCGCTGCGCTGGCTGCCCGACGGCGAGGACGGCGGACCCGGGTCCGAGGTGGTCACCCGGGCGGGCGAGGGCACGCTCGTCGTGGCCGACGACAACGCGGACATGCGGGAGTACCTGACCCGCCTGCTGACCACCGCCGGCTACCAGGTCGTGGCGGTGGCCGACGGGCAGCAGGCGCTGGAGGCGGTCCGCGCGTCCGCACCCGACCTGCTGGTCAGCGACGTGATGATGCCCAACCGCGACGGGCTGTCGCTGGTGGGCGCGCTGCGTGCCGACCACCGCACCGCCGCCGTCCCGGTGCTGCTGCTGTCCGCGCGGGCCGGGCAGGAGGCGTCCATCGAGGGCCTGCAGGCCGGCGCCGACGACTACCTGGTCAAGCCGTTCGCGGCCGCCGAGCTGCTGGCCCGGGTGCGGGCGAACGTGCAGCTGGCCCGGCTGCGCAACCACCACGCCCGCTGGCGGACCGCGCTTGTCGACTCGATGCAGGAGGCGTTCTTCGTCTGCGACGAGCGGGGCGCGGTGGTCGAGATCAACGCGGCGTTCACCGAGATCCTCGGGTACGGCCCGGAGGACCTGCCGTACGAGCCGGTCCACCCGTGGTGGCCGGACGCCGCCGCCGACCCGGAGGCCCGCCGGCGGGTCGAGCGGGCTTTCGCGACGATGCTCGCGGAGGCCGAGGGCAGCGGCACCGTGCCGGTCACCCACCGCGACGGGCACCGGCTCTGGGTGAGCGCCACGTTCAACCGGGTCCGCGACCCGGACACCCGCCAGGGCGTCGTGGTCGGCACGTTCCGCGACGTCACCGCCGACCACTACGCGATCCAGCGGGAGTCGGCCCTGGCCGCGCTCAGCGTGCGGCTGTCCGGCGCCGCGACGCTCGACGAGGCGCTGTCCGGCGCGCTGGAGGAGCTGCGGGAGCTGTGGTCCGCCGCGGGCGTGTCGGCGGTGGTCTTCCGCGCCGGCTCGGTGCCGGCGCTGACCGCCGTCGCCGGGCGGGCGGCCGAGTGGGGCGACCTCGCCGAGGCCGACCGGGCGGCGCTGGTCGCGCTGCGCGACGGCCCGACGCTGACCGCGGCGACGCTCGACGGGGACGCCGCCGGCATCGCGCTGGAACACCCGGACGGGACCCTGGTACTCCGCCTGGACCTCGGCCCGTCGCGCCCGTTCAGCGGCGACGACCTGCTGCTGCTGTCGCTGCTGGCCGGGCACCTGGCACAGGGGCTGGCCCGCGCTCAGCAGATCGACCAGCAGCGGGAGACCGCGATCGCGTTGCAGCGCTCGATCCTCGGGCCGTCCACGCTGCCGCCCGGTTTCGCCGTCCGGTACGAGCCGGCCGCCCGCCCGCTGGAGGTGGGCGGCGACTGGTACGACATCATCCCGCTGACCGACGGCCGCATCGGCATCGTCGTCGGCGACTGCGTCGGCCGCGGGCTCGCGGCCGCGGCCGTGATGGGCCAGCTGCGCAGCGCCTGCCGCGCGCTGCTGCTGCAGGACCACAGCCCGGCCCGCACGCTGATGACGATGGACCATTTCGCCGCCGGGGTGCCGGGCGCCGCCTGCACCACCGTCTTCTGCGGTGTCCTCGACCCGGCGACCGGGCACCTGACCTACGCCAGCGCCGGGCATCCGCCGGGCATCCTCGCCCTCGCCGACGGCAGCCCGCTGCTGCTGGACGGCGGCCGTTCGCTGCCCCTCGCGGTGCGGCCGGGCCGGGCCCGCGGCCAGGCCGAGCACGCCGTACCGGCCCGCGCCACCATGCTGCTCTACACCGACGGCCTCATCGAGCGGCGCCGCCGGCCGCTCACCGACGGCATCCACCTGGCCGCCAGCGCGGTCCGGGACGGCGCGGACGGCGGCCTGGCGGAGCTGGCCACGGGCATCATGTCGCGGCTGGTCACCGGCGACGGGTACGACGACGACGTCGCCGTCCTGCTCTACCGCCGCCCGGGCCCGGTCGACCTGACCTTCTCCGCCGAGCCGGGCCAGCTCGCGCCGGTGCGCGGGGTGCTGCGGCAGTGGCTGGAGCAGTGCGACGTCTCCGCGCTCACCGCGCAGAACGTGCTCGTCGCCGCGGGCGAGGCGTGCGCCAACGCGATCGAGCACGGCCACCGCCACGCGCCCGGCGGTCCGATCCGGGTGCGGGCGGAGGCGTACGCGCGGCGCCTGCACCTGGCCGTCGCCGACAGCGGCGAGTGGAAGACACCGGCACCCGAGCCGGACGCCTACCGCGGGCGGGGCCTGAAGCTGATGCGCGCGATGATGGACCGGGTAGCCATCGACGCCAGCCCGGGCGGCACCACCGTCGACATGGAAGTGAGGATCGCAGGATGAGCGCACCGCTTGCCATCACTCCCAGCCGGGACGCGGACGGCGCCACCGTCCTGACCGTCACCGGCGAGATCGACATGAGCAACGCCGGCGCGCTCGCCGACGCCCTGGACCGCGCGCCCGCGCCGGTCGTGGTCGACATGTCCGCCGTGGAGTACCTCGACAGCGCCGGCCTGGCCGTCCTCTTCGCCCACGCCGACGGCCTCACGCTCGTCGCCAACCCCCGCCTCGGCCCGGTGCTGACCATCTCCGGCCTCGCCGAGCTCGCCACGGTCCACAATGCGGGTACCGGCGATGACCCGCGCTGAGGAGCTCGACGGCGCCCGCCTGTCCGTCGCGATCTGCGTCCTGCTGCTCTACGGCCCGTTCTTCGCGCTGCTGCTCACCACGCCGCACACCGCCGTCGCGGTGTCGCTCGGGCTGCTGTTCCTGCTCGTCCTGGTCCGCCGGCTGGTCGGGCTGGGCGCCGGCCCCGACCGGATCGGCCTCTACGTGGCGGCGTGGTCGATCGGCCTCGCGCCGACCCTGCTGCTGCTCGCCCTGCACTACGCCCCGCTGATCGACCCGCCCTCACACGCCGCGGTCACCGCGCTGGTGCTGCCCGGGCTGCTGGTGGCCGCGCTCGTGCTGTACATGGTGGACAGATGGTCCGACCCGCCGCCCACCGCGCCGCCGCCCCCGGTGACCAGCGGCGGACGGCAGCAGCCCGGCCGGTAGGGAGCGCGGTCTACCGCGCGCCGCGTC